>JAOUMU010000082.1 GCA_029881335.1 Nitrospinota bacterium
CAGGGCTTCGTGGAACAGCTTCTGGTGGCTGGTCAGAACCACCGCCATCCTGTCGTTTTCCACCAGCTCAGCGATCAGCCCGCGCATCAGCTCCGCCGACTCCAGATCCAACCCGGAGGCAGGCTCGTCCAGCAGGGCCAGCTTTGGCCTGACCAGCAGCCCGCGAATCAGCGCCACCCTCTGCTTCTGCCCCATGGAAAGGGCAGTAGCCGATTTACCCAAAAGCTCAGGCGCCAGCCCCAACCTTTCCAACCACCAGCAAAGCTCCTTGTCCGATGGCCCCTCGCACACTCCCATCAGCATGTTGCGGCGGACGTCCCCCTCGAACATCACCGGAATCTGGGGGACAAGCAGGGCGCTCTTTCGCAAGGTGGGGGGAGAGTACTCCTGGTATGCCTTCCCTTCAAGGAACATTGATCCCGCGGTTGGCGACTCCATCCATGCCAATATCCGCAACAGTGTAGTCTTCCCGGCGCCTGATTTGCCTGAAATCAATACCACCTCGCTTCTGTTGATCTCCATGGAGAAATCGTTCAGCACCTGCCTGGCTGGGTGTCCTTTCGCTGGTGGGTAGACAAAAGAAACTCTATCTATCAATATTAACGGTTGCATATCAATAACATAAAGGCATTTCTTGACACTATCTGTTAATAAACCAGCAATTTGCTTGACAGTTTGTTCTAATTAGTGTAAATTTACATATAACTGTGGTCTTATTGGGTGTATTTAACAGCATATGGTTTCTCGTAACAAACTCACACTTGAACAGGCGTATATTATGCTCAACGTCGACAGAAACTCTAGTATAGCCGAAATTAAGAGTTCATACCGCAAAGCAGCAAGCCTTTATCACCCGGACAACCAGTCCGGTCATGCCGATGTGGCCAAGTTTCACTCCATTGTCCAGGCCTACAACATCATACTGGATGAGATAAGGAACGAAAGAACCGAAAAACGCCAAAGCTGGCTAAGTCGGCTGTTGGTACGATCCAGGGAACGTATCCTGACACTGATCATCGGCGGCGCCAAAAAAAGGGAAAGCGTCAGCGACGCCTACGCAAGACAAGGGTATTGGGCCACTCTCAACATACTTATCCGCAAGCTGGACCTCTCCGAGCATGAGGCGGAAAAGATCAAGTCCGCCAGGGCCATTTTCCGCTTATACAGAAGCTCCTTCGCCAGGATAGTCATCCCCAGGCTCCCCACGGCGGACCAGCCCCTGCTGCTGGAGCTTATAAAGATGTTATCTTCCATAGGCGACAAGCAGGCGATAGAGGCCATCATCCCATACCTGTACTGCGAGGATAGGGAGATAATGGTCACCACATACGTTTCCCTGGAGTGCGCCGGCCCCGCCGGGCAGGCGGCGGTGGCCAAGGCAATGGGGATGGGGGACTCTATCCTCACCCGCATGATGGACATGATGGGGCTAAGCGGCATCGGCGCCGGAGCGGACAAGAGCGTGGCGCCTGCTTCCCAGATGAGGCGGATGAGGGCATTCGCCCTGCAAGGAAACACTCCCATGAGTCATATCATGGATAGAATGGGATACACCTTAAGACGTTCGGCATGAACCCTATGGCCGGGGCCATCGGGGCCCGCCTCGTTATGCTGGCTGACATCACCCCCGATCCCCGGTTCCACTGCTCCTTCCCCCACGATATTCCCGCGCTCGAGGCCTCCGTGGCCCGAAGCGGGATCATAAACCCGGTCTGGCTGATTCCCTCGGAAGAGGGATTTAAACTTGTAGGCGGTTTCAGGAGATATAGGGCCGCGGCCAAGGCAGGATTGGAAAAGATACCGGCCCTGATACTTGAGGGCGCCGATGAATATACGCTACTACTTCTGCAGGGGGAGGAAAATAACCACACCCGCGGTTTGAACCTGGTGGAGAAGGCGATACTGATGCGCTCGGCCCACGCCAGTTTCCGAAGAACTCACGAAGAAGTGATAGACACTCTCTTTCCGGTGATGGGGCTGGAACGCTCCATGGTTGTTCACGACACCATCTCCCGGGTGGCTGAATATGGCCCTCAGACCCAGGCGCTTATCGCAAGCTCCGGTATGGGCGCCAAGCAAGCGGCTCTGTTGGCCCAGTTCGTCGCGGAGGAGCGCGAGCTGGCCGCGGGATGGCTCACAAATCAGAGGATGGGTCTGAACCGGTGTGCGCGGATACTTGAGGCGCTGCTGGATATCCGCGTGAACCAGGGACTCGGCGCGGCGGAAGTGATCGACGAGATGGAAAAGGCCACACCGCAAGATTGGGACGCCACCCGCCGGGCGGACCATATATTCCACACCCTGATAAAGAAGGGCAAACCAGTTCTTGCCGGTATGGAGCGCGATTTCGGCGATGCGTTGGCCGCTCTTCTCCTCCCGGCACAAGTGAGGATTCGCCCGCCAAAAAACTTCGAGGGACGGCATCTGGAGGTTACCATCCTGGCGGACCGGGTAGATTCATTGGTCGCCGCCATCGCAGCCCTGTGGAAGGTGGACCGTGAGAGGCTGGAAAAACTGTTCAAATGGATTTGACGACTCTGGGTAGCGAGTAATCTCATTTTTACTCCTCACATCTCCCTTCCACTTGTGGCGCGGCCACCAGTGGCGCGGCCCCCCGTTTTCATGTACATTACCCCTCATGAACGGATACTCCATTGACAGGATTGTCATGACAAAAGAGGCCAGGACCTCCCCATTGCTCCAGCGCGCCATCGCCGCATGGCCCGGCGCCGAAGTGGTGGAGCCCATCTCACCGGGAACCAATATGAAGGACGAAGACGGGCTGGCCATGGCCGCAGATCCCGTGGCCCAGGGGAAACGGACGCTGTTCCTGGCGCCGAACCGGGGACGGTTCATCCGCAAATGCCCAGGAACCATGGGGCTGGTCTGCTGCAATTACTGGGTGATGGACCTGGTGGAGGGATGCGCCATGGATTGCTCCTACTGTGTCCTGCAGGGATACCTTACGGACCGGCGGATCCGGCTGGCGGTGAACATGGATGACCTGGAACGGGAACTGGACGCGGAGCTTTCCGCCACGGATGGCCCCATTCGCCTGGGGACGGGGGAGCTTTCCGACTCGCTGATGTTCGACCATGAGCTGGGGCTCTCCTCCATGCTTATAGCCATGATCCGCTCGCGGCCCAGGGTTCAGCTGGAGCTGAAAACCAAGACCGCCAATATAGAAAACATACTCGAAACAGAACCGGTGGACAACGTGGTGATCGCCTGGTCGCTGAACGCGCCTGCTTTGGGGAAAGAAGAGATCGGCGCCTCATCGATAGAGCGGAGAATCAAGGCGGCCTCCCGGGTGGTCTCCGCCGGGTGGAAAGTGGCGTTTCATTTCGACCCTCTGGTTATCCACGCCGGCTGGGAAGAGGGATACCGCCAGACAGCCGCCATGCTTGCTGACGCAGTGGAGCCGGGCCGGGTGCAATGGATCAGCCTGGGCGCATTACGGTTTCATCCTTCCATGAAGGATGTGATCCGCCGCAGGTTCGGTCCGGAGGGCATATTGAGGGGGGAGTTCGTCCTCTGCCCGGACAACAAGCTGCGATACGCAAAGCCGATTCGGCGAAGTCTTTTCGATACGGTGAAGAATGCGTTGCAGGAAGCTTGCCCGGCGCGCCAATGTACCTTTGCATGGAGGGAGCGGAAATGTGGCGATCTGTCTTCGGCGCCCTGCCTGGGGGCGGGGCCGGCGGCCCCATGAAGAGGTTGTTCGGATGAACATCGACGATATCGCCGCCATCTCCGCCGACCCGGGGATCGTCAAACATCGCCTGAAAAATCTGCTGGAAGTCCATCCCGGCGCCGCGGAAAGGATGGACCGGATGGCCCTGCTGCACGGGATGCTGGCCGGATCCGAATACTTGGTCAACTGGCTTGCTTCCCGTCATGGCGAGCTGGATTGGCTGCTGGGGGAGGGTATCCTGGACATGTCTCGGAGCCGGAAGCAGATGGAAGAGAACCTGGCCGGGCTGATGGCTCTCCATCTGGCGCCCAAGGCGTTGCGCTATTTCAAGCACAGGGAACTGGCACGCATATGCGCCAGGGAGCTATCCGGCGCGGCGACGCTGGAAGAGGCGCTGCATGAATGGACCCAGGTGGCGGATACGGCCATCCATGCCGCCGCCACTTGGGCGGTGGAGGAAGCGAAAAAACGTTATGGCGATCCGGTCTACACCGGGCGGGACGACCCCGAGCCGAAACCGGCGGGATTCGCAGTGATAGGCATGGGCAAGCTGGGGGGCGGGGAACTGAACATATCGTCGGACGTGGATGTGATTTACGTCCATACCTCCGACAGGGGAATGACCTCCGGTCCGAAGAAAATCCACCTCCACGAGTTTTTCACCCAGGTGGCGCAATCCACCACGAAACTTTTAAACGACGTGACGGAGGATGGATTCGTGTTCCGCATGGACCTGGATCTGCGGCCGGAAGGTCCATCGGGCGAGATTACCAACTCCATCGGCGCCATGGAGACATATTACGAATCCTACGGACGGCAGTGGGAGCGTCAGGCGCTGATAAAGGGGCGCCACTGCGGGGGCGACCTGGCGGTGACTGAAGAAATAATGAAAAGGCTCCAGCCCTTTATCTATCGCAAATACATGGACGAGACGGCGCTGAAGGAGATCGCCGATATCAAGAACAAAATCGACCGCAGCCTGGCCACCCGCAAATCAGCCAAAAGCCCGGCGGATGACATAAAGCTTGGCCGTGGTGGTATCCGGGAGATCGAGTTCACCATCCAGGCTCTACAGCTTCTGTACGGCGGCAGGAACAAGACTTTGCGGGCTCGCGCCACGCTCAAGGCTCTGGACGCGTGCCAGGCCATGGGGCTTGTCTCCCTGCCCCACCACGCCGATTTGCGGGATAACTACATATTTTTACGCAGAATGGAAAACCGGATCCAGTATGACAGGAACCTTCAGACCCACATTATCCCCGCCGATCCGGATAAGCGGACTGCTTTGGCCCGGCTGATGGGCTTTGCGGGGGAGGACGCCGGGGAGAATATGATGATGCAGACGGCCAGGAGGAGAAAACGGGTGCGGGAGATATTCGACCTCTTCACCCTGGAGAAGGAGAGCGAGGCGGAGAGGTTCCCCGCGCCACTGGAGGATGAGAGCGCCATCGCCCACTGGCTGGATTCGTTGAGGTTCGACCATCCCGTGGCCTCGGCCAGGGCGCTTTTGCTGTTACGCGATGGGCCGGCGTTTTCCCACCCATCAGAAAAAAGCCAGCGCGCCTTTGACAGGTTCGGCCCGGAGCTTGTGACCAAGGCCGCCGCCAGCGCCTGGCCGGACCAAGTCATCCTGGGATTCTCCAACTACGTGGAAGCCAAAAAGGGGCGGGATCAGCTGTATGGCCTACTGGACAGCCACAGACCAGTGATAGAGCTTCTCTCCAGCGTATTTTCATCGTCGGAGAGCCTGACCGCCTCTCTCATACGCCAGCCGGATATCATAGAAAGGCTCCTGGCCGCGGACCCGGTGGGATTGCCCGCCGCGGCGGCTCTTTACCATACGGAGTTTTCCAGGATCATGCGGGTGACCACTGCCGGGACCAGGCTTGCCATGTTCAATTCTTTCAAGATGGCGGAAAATCTGCGACTGGGACTGCGCCGGATATTGGGTCTGGCCGAGCGTGAAGAACTGATGAAGGGGCTCACATGGCTGGCCGAGGAATACCTGGCAGTGGTGATACGGATAGCCCTGGAACATCTGCCTCCCCGGCCCCAAGGCGCCCAGTGGGCCCTGGTGGCGGCGGGAAAGATGGGACGACGCGAAATGAACTTCGGTTCGGACATGGATCTGATAGCCTTTTTCGACCATACCAACGCCCCCGCGGAGAGGGAGACCTCCCGCGAATGGGTGGGCATGCTGATACAGAAGATAATCAAGCTTTGCGGAGAGCTGACCTCTTACGGGTATGGTTATCAGGTGGACATGCGATTGAGGCCGGAGGGGGAGTCGGCTCCTTTGGTGGTGAGCCTGGCGGCGGCGCAGGATTATTACGGCGGCAGGGCCGGGGCGTGGGAGAGGCTGGCCCTTGTTGGCGCCAGAACCCTGGCGGGAGATATAAAGCTGCGTGGGCGGGTGGACGGCATGCTGCTGGAGTTCGTGGAATCCCCCTCCCCCCAGGATGTGGGGCAGATCGTGATGATGCGGGACAAGATGACCAAGGAAAAGGTGAAACGGGGCGTGGTGGATATAAAGTTCGGCCAGGGAGGGCTGGTTGATGTGGAGTTTATCTGCCAGTGGTTGCGGATAGACAAACGGTTCCGCCAGGAGACTCTGGAGCCTTTCACCGTTACCCTTTTGCGGGAGGCCAAGCGTCGCAAATGGCTAGACGCCCAGATGTCTCACACCCTCATCCGGGGGTATGACTTGCTGAGGGCTGTGGAGGATACCGTTCGGATGAATCGGGAGCAGGCGCTGCACGCCATCCCGGAATGGGACTCGGCGCTGATAAAAAGGCTCTCCCGGTCAGTGGAAACCGAAGCGGGACCGGAGAAGTTTTTGGACTACCTAAAGGAGGTAATGGCGCAGGTACGGGAGGTTTTCGACCAGTTCTTTTCCATCCCTCCGGTGGCTTGAGGCGGCAATGGACGAGGGGAAACTTTTCGCCGTGGCATTGAACAGCCTGCCATACATGCACCCTGCCACATACCATGCGCTGGTGGCCAGGTTCGGCTCGGCCAGGGCCGTGTTCGAAACCGGCAGGGACCAGCTATTCTCCGTGCGGGAAGCGCCCGCGGCCATGGTGGACGTTATCAAAACCTGCGATCCGGTGAAGCTGGCGGAGGAGGAGATGGCCCTGGCCCAGAAACTGGAGGCGAAGATACTTTTCCTGGGGGATTATGATTATCCCGCTCCTCTGACAGATATTCACGCCGCGCCGCCGGTCCTGTATATCAAGGGGGAATGGAGAAAAGAGGATAGGCTCTCTTTTGCCATCGTCGGCACCCGCGTCCCCACCGCATATGGGCGCCACATGGCCCAGAAGATCGCCGAGGGACTTGCCAAAGCGGGAATATGCGTGGTCTCCGGTTTTGCCATGGGAGTGGATGTGGCGGCCCATAAAGCGGCGTTGCGGGCAGGGGGGAGGACAGTGGCGGTGCTCGGCTGCGGGCTGAATATCAACTACCCGGCGGATCACTACAACCTGAAAATGAAGATCGCCCAGAATGGGGCCGTGGTGAGCCAGTTTGGCCTGACGGCGCCGCCGGGGAAGACCACTTTCCCCATTCGCAACCGGGTGGTGGCTGGGTTGACCCTGGGTACCATTGTGGTGGAGGCGCCGATGAGCAGCGGGGCGCTGATCACCGCATCGGCCGCCCTGGAAGGGGGCAAAGAGGTGTTCGCTGTGCCCGGCCCGGTCAATTCCAAAAATAGCGTTGGGGCCAACCTGCTGATCCAGAGAGGCCACGCCAGGCTGTTCATGGAGGTGGATGATCTATTCGACAGTCTGCCCGATTTCGCGCGCGGATGGGTGAAGGACAGGCAAATGGGGCTGGACCTGGTGGCCCAAAGAGCTATTATGGAGCTTACCGATGAGGAGAATGCGGTGGCCAGGATTCTCGACAACGGCGAGGCCCATATAGATGAAGTGGCTGGTTTATGCGGTTTGCCATTAGGGAAGGTATCTGCTATACTCCTGTCCCTTGAAATAAAAGGCGTTGTAAAACAGTCCGCCGGCAAGATGTTCATGCGAAGCTAATTGGAGTTATACCCGATGCCAAAATCCCTTGTTATTGTCGAGTCGCCTGCCAAAGCGACGACTTTGAAGAAGTACCTTGGAAAGGATTTCCAGGTGGTTGCCTCTGTGGGGCACATAAAAAATCTTCCCAAGTCGAAGCTGGGCGTGGACACGGAAAATGGTTTCAAACCTGAGTTCGTGAATATCAAGGGCAAGGACAAGGTTATAAAGTCGATCCGCGACGCGGCCAAAAAGGCGGACGTGATCTACCTGGCGCCAGACCCTGATCGTGAAGGAGAGGCCATCGCCAGCCATATCGCCATGGAGATAGGCGAGGGGAAAGAGCTTTTTCGGGTCCAGTTCAACGAAATCACCAAAAAGGCGGTGCTCAAGGCGATGGAGGATCGCGGCCAGATAGACCAGGACCGGGTAAACGCCCAGATGGCGCGCCGCATCCTGGACAGGCTGATGGGCTACAACCTGTCTCCATTGCTGTGGGACAAGGTGCGTAAGGGACTTTCCGCAGGCAGGGTGCAGTCTGTGGCGCTACGGCTGGTGGTGGAGCGGGAGAAGGAGATCCTGGCTTTTGTGCCGGAGGAGTACTGGACCGTCACCGCCGCCCTTGAAGGCAAATCGCCCCCCACTTTTGAAGCAAAGGCTTTTCACCACCAGGGTAACAAGTTCAAGATAGGCTCCGGAGAGGAAGCGAATAAGGTGGAAGCGGCAATAAAAGCCGCCGGGCTGGTGATCCGCAAGGTGGAGAAAAAGGAGAGGAAGCGAAACCCTATCGCTCCATTCATCACCTCCAGTCTGCAACAGGAGGCCAGCCGAAAGTTGCGCTTCTATGCCCGCAAGACCATGAGCGTGGCCCAGAAGCTGTATGAGGGTATGGACGTGGGTGAAGACATGCCCGCGGGCCTTATCACCTATATGAGGACAGACTCCACCAGGGTCTCCGGCGAGGCGGTGGAGGAAGCCCGCGGCTATATCAAGACGAATTTCGGCGAGGGGTACCTGCCCGATAAGCCGAATGAATACAAGACCAAGAAATCGGCCCAGGACGCCCATGAGGCGATCCGCCCCACCTCCGTGGAGAGAACCCCCGATAAGGTGAAGGACAAACTGTCCAAAGAGGAGTTCGCCCTCTACGAGCTTATCTGGAAAAGGTTTCTCTCCAGCCAGATGACCCCCGCCGTGATGGACACCACCACCGTGGATGTGGAGGCGGGGGAGTACACCCTGCGGGCCACCGGGTCGATCATGAAATTCGACGGATTCCTGAAGCTTTACGAAGAGAGCGTGGACACCCCCAGCCCCAACGGGGAAAAAGACGACAAAGACAAACTGCTGCCAGCGGACCTGGCGGTGGGAGACGCCCTGAAACTTGACGGCGTGGAGAAGAAGCAGAGCTTCACCCAACCACCAGCCAGATATACCGAAGCGATGCTGATCAGGGATATGGAGGAAAAAGGGATCGGGAGGCCATCCACCTACGCCGGGATAATGGAGACGATCCAGGAACGGGAGTATTGCAAGACGGAGGAGCGACGGCTGGCGCCTACGGAGATGGGTGTGCTGGTGAGTGACCTGCTGGTGGAAAACTTCCCCGATATAGTCAACGTGGAGTTCACCGCCAAGATGGAGGAGGAACTGGATCGGGTGGAGGAGGGGAGCAAGGTGTGGACCACCGCCCTGGAGGATTTCTACACCCCATTCAAGGCGGACCTGGAAAAAGCCAAAAAGGAGATGCGCAACGTAAAGGCCGAGGCGGAAAAGACCGACATGACCTGCGAAAAGTGCGGCAAGCCTATGGTGATAAAGTTCGGCCGGTTCGGCAAGTTCGTGGCCTGCACAGGCTATCCGGAATGCAAAAATACCATGAAGCTGGACAAAGATGGTGTGCCGGAAGAGAAGCCTGAAGCCCCGCCGGATGAGCCCACGGATTTTAAGTGTGACAAGTGCGGCAAACCCATGGTGATAAAGACCGGGAGGTTCGGCAGATACATAGCCTGCGTGGATTACCCGGAGTGCAAGACCACCCGCCAGATACCTTTGGGGGTGAAATGCCCCAAGCCGGATTGTGGAGGGGATATGGTGCGCAAGCGCAGCAGAGCCGGCAGGTTCTTCTTCGGCTGCGACAAGTATCCTGACTGCGACTATACCGTGTGGGCCGAGCCGGTGGCAGAGCCCTGCCCTGAGTGTGGGCATCCGATCCTGGTGAAAAAGGCGCTGAAGGCGGGTAACTTCCTGGCCTGCCCGCTGAAGGAGTGCGGCTTTAAAAAACAGGTGGTAGACGAGGAGATCCCGGCCTGACTACGGCGCGGGTTGCGGTAATTGGCGGCGGTCTGGCGGGCTGCGAGGCGGCTTGGCAGGTAACCCGACTGGCGGATGAGCAGGCGCTGGTGGATCTTTACGAGATGCGCCCGGACGCTAAAACCCCCGCCCACAGCACCGATATGCTGGCGGAGCTTGTCTGTTCCAATTCCTTGAAATCGGAGTCTGAGGAATCCCCCACCGGCAGGTTGAAGCAGGACATGGCGGAGGCGGGGTCTCTGATCCTGGCTGTTGCCCATGCCACCCGGTTGCCCGCAGGTAAGGCGCTGGCGGTGGACAGGGACAAATTCGCCAAGGCGGTCACTGAAAAAATCGAAAGCCATCCGCATATCAACGTCATCCGGAGGGGCCTGGACACGATACCAGATGGATATGACCATGTGATCGTGGCCACTGGGCCGCTGACCTCCCCTGCGATGGAAAAAACCATCAACAGGCTGGTGGGGGGAGAAAACCTCTATTTCTATGACGCCATCGCACCCATCGTGGAGGCGGACTCCATTGACATGTCGGTGGCCTTTTTTCAGGATCGCTATGGCCCCGGAGGCCAGGGGGACTACCTGAACCTTCCCATGAGCGACCTGGAATATGAAAAGCTGGTCGATGAACTGCTGTCGGCGGAAAAGGGGGCGTTCCGCGATTTCGAAAAGGAATATTACTTCGAAGGATGCATGCCTGTAGAGGAGATAGCCAGCCGTGGTCGGCAGACGCTGGCCTTCGGACCGCTAAAGCCGGTGGGATTGACCAACCCGGCCACGGGAGATCGGCCCTTCGCCGTGATCCAGCTGCGCAAGGAAGACGAGCAGGGGTACGCCTATAACATGGTTGGATTCCAGACCAAGCTGAAGATCGCCGAGCAGGAGCGGGTGTTTCGGATGATTCCGGGGCTGGGGCAGGCCAGGTTTCTGCGCCATGGCTCTCTGCACCGCAACACATATGTGAATTCTCCAAAGGCGTTGGACGCCAGGTTGCGGTTGACTGGCGCGCCTAACGTGCGGCTGGCGGGCCAGATAACAGGCGTGGAGGGTTATGTGGAGTCGGCGGCTTGCGGATTTATGGTGGGCGTGTTCACAGCATGGGATATTCTGGGAATGGCACACGATCCACCGGGGCCTGAAACGGCCATGGGGGCGTTGCTGGCCCATCTAGGCGCCAGCAATGAGGGTGTGAGGTTTCAGCCGTCGAATATAAATTTTGCGTTATTTCCCCCACTGGGTCCTGGGAAGGTGAAAAAAAAAGAAAGGCGCAGGCTAATAACACTTCGTGCTCGGGAAGAGATGCGGAAATGGCTAATCCGCCATGGCCTATTCTCTGGGCAGATCGTTCCTTAGCCCGGTTTCATTCAGCCCGCAACTCTCCTCGTTTTCAGTCTGCGCCTCACCGTTCCGCCGTTTCCGGCGGAATCCAGAACCTGTTGTTCTATTGGGTTGTCAAAAGCCCAAGAATCGCCACCACCATGAAGATGGAACCGATTACCGCCATGCCGAAAATGAAACCCATGTATGGAAGACTTTCATACAAGTGTTCCCTGTCCATCCCCTTCAGAATCGTATGCATATAAAGCACCTCCAGATTTACCGTTCCAACCCTCAGTACTTAATATGGGAACCTTTGTTCATTAATGCAATAGTGGGTGGGGAAAACTCAAAGCGCCTTGCTCTCCGGGTTATCAGGTTCAGGTATCTCCTTCGCCCCCCCAAAAAAGGCGCCGTGCTGTTGGCTGCCCATCCACAAAGGACTATATCGTATTTGTTCATCTGATCCACAGAGGGGGTGTATGCGCCATCCCTGGCTGATAGTAGGAGTCTACAATGGGATGGAGGTTGTGATGCTTTGTAGTGTAAAAGCCCCTGTCGCTAAAGGTGGTCCGGGCCGCCAGGCCCGCCACCAACCAACATTGGCTTGAGAATCTGTGGTGATTTCAATTTGGTTGTTGCTTAATTTTGCTGATTGCTGGAGATTAAAGTTAACGAAAATTGAACTGAAGGAGACGTTATGGCCATAGCCGCCGCTTTGGCCGGACTGGCGGCCGGTATCGCCCACACCCTCCTGGGGCCTGATCATTTGGTGGCGGTGGCGGTGTTCTCTGCCCAGGATCGCCGCTCCTCCGGTCGCACGGGGCTAACCTGGGGTCTGGGGCACGCCGCCGGAGCGGTGGTCATTGGGCTAGTGGCGATGGCGCTACGGGAAGTGTTCCATGCGGAGGTATTCTCCTCCATGGCGGAGCGGATGGTGGGGGTGGTATTGATAGGCGTGGGTTTGTGGGGCCTCTGTCAAACCGCAGGCAGACGGGTGCATCTCCATGGCCATTCTCATGACGACGGCTGGCATGTCCATCATCATGCCCACCACCTGGAAGATATGGCGGAAAGTCGTATGAGCCAGCCCCATGTCTCTGAAGAACCTGCCCATGAAGGGCACACCCATGCCGCCTTCGGGATTGGGATGCTAAGCGGTCTGGCTGGCGGGTCCCACATTCTGGGTGTCTCCCCCGCGCTGGCCATGCCCACCGCGGCCATGTCTGCGATATACCTGGGAGCTTTCGCCGTTGGGTCGGTGATATCCATGACCCTGTTTTCCATGGCGGCGGGGAGTGTGACGGCCAGGCTGTCGGCCCGCGCCGGGCGTGGGGTGATGGGCGCCCTTTCCGCCACGGCGGTGGTAGTGGGGGTTGTGTGGCTGGTTCTTTGACCAGTGGGGTTTATGATCAGCACACAAGGTTGACCCGCTTCGGCGCGCGGGATTATGATGCTTTCACCGGCCGCTGGACGAGCAAGGATCCTATTGGATTTTCTGGTGGGGATATGAACTTGTATGGGTATGTGATGAATAATCCAATTCAGATGGGGGATCCGTCGGGATTATGGTCTTTAACGGCACACGACGAATTACTTAGATATTTTGCAAATTTGATGGATTTTGATGATTCAATTCTTTGGGGGATGAAAATGGGTGGCTATATAGTAGATTTTATGGGGCCGCAGGAACAATTCTCCAATTGGCACGCAATGGATTCTAACTCGTTTAGCAGTCAATGGGCTGCATGCATTGCCGCAAATGAATTTGTAAAGCGTAACATTATGCAATATTCAAGAGATCGAGTAAGCTATCCTTTTGCGGCTGCAAAAGCATTGGGAATGGCAATGCATACGATTATGGACAACTTGTCACCTGCACATAAGGGTTTTCAGAACTGGTCAAACGACAGCCTTTCCAGGCATGGTTGGAGTGGGGATAGCATAGAAGATCTCGATGATCTTCTGGATGATCCAAATTTTGCCGATTATGTTAATATAATGAAAAGAGCATTGGAAAGAGTGCTTGCAGGAAAAGACGCCTTTAATTGCGAGTCCTGCGCAAAGTGAGTCTGTAAATTAAATTGTGTAACTGCTCATAATTCCTTAATCTTCGCAAAGGAGGATAATGAGCATGACGACAGACCGCAAGAAACTGGAGGCG
>JAOUMU010000083.1 GCA_029881335.1 Nitrospinota bacterium
CTGATTGGTGGCGCCCGCCCGCCCCCTAAATCCCCACCACCATCCCATCTTCCCCGGCGATGATCTCTCCTGAGTATCCGGCGGAGCGGATCGTTTCCACCGCCACTTTCGGATCCATCATTGGATAAAAATGCGTGAGAATCAGTTTTTTCACACCAGACTCTATCCCCACCCGCGCCACGTCGGACGGTGTCATGTGTCCCTCCATCCGGCGCTCGTCCGGCAGGGAACATTCCACCAACAGCGCGTCCGCCATCGACGCCAGCTCCACCAGCTCCTCGCAAAAGCCGGTGTCGCCGGAATAGGCCATCGCCGGGCCATCCTGCTTTTTAAACAGGTAGCCCACCGAGGGGATGAAGTGGAGCATCGGGATGGAGTGAAACGATAATCCGCCGGGCCATTCCCACACTGTCCGGCTCACCTCCTCGATGCGGACCTTGTAGTCTGTGGATAGGAGCATGCTTCCATACACGTCCAGCAAACCGTCATAAGTCTTCCGGAATCCCACCGGGGCCACGATCAGCGGGTCGCGCCGGGATTCTCCCTCTCCGGCTTTGTCCGGTCCAAGGCAATATTTGTATGAAAAGAGCCATGGCGCAACATCACCGCTATGGTCCAGGTGGTTGTGGGAAAGGAAGATTGCGTCCACATCCATCGGGTCCAGTCCGCGATGGGCGATCCTGTTCACAGCGCCTGGCCCCGGGTCCATGATGATTCTAGCTGTTCCGGCGTGGAGGAAATAGCAAGCGGGGGTTCTATCCTTCACCGGCGAACATGTTCCCGTGCCGATGAGGGTAAGTTCCATTACGCCTCCGCTATGATCCGGTCCATAGTGTTGGTGAAGTAATGCCCGGTCTTGAATTCCTCCGACTCCATGATTTTCACCAGCAGGGGGATGGTGGTCTTTATCCCGGCGATGTGGAATTCGGAGAGGGCTCGGGTCATCTTTGCCATGGCTTCATCCCGATCTATTCCGTGGACGATCAGCTTGGCCACCAACGACTCGTAATAGGGCTGAATCACCGCGTCGTTGTACAGGGCCGTGTCCACCCGCACTCCCGGCCCACCGGGGATATTCAGCCCGGTGATGGTGCCTGGGCTGGGGGTGAATTTGAACGGATCCTCAGCGTTCACGCGGCACTCGATGGAGTGGCCGTGGAACCGAACATCCTCCTGCTTGAAGCGCAGTTTCTCCCCGGTGGCGATGCGGATCTGTTCCTTCACCAGGTCCAGGCCGGTGATCGCCTCCGTGACGGTGTGCTCCACCTGGATGCGGGTGTTCATCTCTATGAAATAATAGTTGGCCCCATCGGACAAAAACTCCAGAGTGCCCAGGCTTTCATAATTAATGTTTTTGGCCAGATCCACGGCGTGGCCGGCGATTATGGACATGGTCTTCCGGTCCATGAAAGGGGAGGGCGCCTCTTCCACCAGCTTCTGGTGGCGGCGCTGCATGGAGCACTCCCGTTCACCCAGGTGGATCACGTTGCCGTGGGCATCGGCCATGATCTGCACTTCGATGTGCTTCGGATTCTCAATGAACTTTTCTATGTAAACGTCCGGGTCGCCAAAAGCCGCCGCCGCCTCGGAGCGGACCATTTCGAAAGCGCTACGAAGCTCCACATCGGAGCGAACCACCCGCATCCCTCTTCCGCCGCCACCAGCCGAAGCTTTTATAATGACGGGATAGGAAATAACCTGTACCGCCTCTATCGCCTCTTCCACGGAAAGTAGCTTTCCATCGGATCCGGGGATCACGGGCACGCCGGCTTTCTTGGCTAGCTCCCGGGCGGAGGCCTTGTCCCCCATTTTCCTTATCTGGTCAGGCAACGGGCCTAAAAACTTGATCTTGCAGGAGGCGCAAATCTCGGCGAAGTTGGCGTTTTCCGCCAAAAATCCATAGCCTGGGTGCAAGGCGTCCACCCCGGTTATTTCGGCGGCGCTGATGATGGCCGGTATATTCAGGTAGCTTTTAGTGGACTCCGGCGGCCCGATGCACACCGACTCGTCTGCAAAACGGACATGGAGCGAGTTTTCGTCGGCGGTGGAGTGGACCGCCACGGTGCCGATCCCGAGCTCCTTGCAAGCCCGGATGATCCTGATGGCTATTTCACCACGGTTGGCGATGAGTATCTTTTTGAACATACGGCCCCAGGCTCGCTTTCTAGGCAGGAGAGATTTCGAAAAGCGGCTGGCCGTATTCCACCGGTTTGCCGTTTTCTTGTAGAATCCGGGTTATTTTTCCATCAATATCAGATTCTATTTCGTTCATTAGCTTCATCGCTTCCACCAGACATAGAACCTGCCCCTTGCGCACATGGTCTCCAACATCCACATAAGGCGGGGAGGTGGGAGAAGGCGCCCGGAAAAAGGTCCCCACCATAGGTGAGGGGATCACGTGGCCTGTGAGCTTGATCTCCTCAATGGCGGAGTGTCTGGCTTCGGCGACAGGCTCCGGAACGCTGTCATGTCCCGCCTGAGCGTCGTCGAAGACCTCTGGTCTGGCCACGGAGGCGGGCGCATGATGGCTGCCTCCCTTACGCAAAAGAATCCGCTGTCCTTCCTTCTCCAGTTCCATTTCGGAGAGGGCGCTGGACTCGAAAAGCTTTATCAGCTTTTTGATTTCACCTATATCCATGAGAGCCCCAATCAGGTTAAACAGCGTTCGATTCTATACGAAAACTGGAAGAAAGGGTAAATTATCTCAAATTATTTTCATATTCCATCCTGTGTCGCGCCATCGTGGCAGGTGGGGTAATGTAACGAAAGGGAGTATGTAAAGTATATACGCCAACATATGCGCAAATGCCATGCTATCTCTAAAAAAAACATCGCGGGAGCATACCACCTGGAAGACTGTATATTCATGGCTGGACACTTGTATTGACGCAAACATAAGGCTCTAGTAGAGTAAATCAACAATCTTCCAATGTTTGAGTAACTATGCCCAAAAAAGTACTTCTCCTGATTCTTGACGGCTGGGGTCATTCTGAAACCAGGGAATGGAACGCCATAGCCCATGGAGATACGCCTCTGTTCGACCGGCTGGACAAAGAAGCTCCAAAAACGCTGGTCGCCGCTTCCGGTGAGGATGTGGGCCTCCCCTCCGGACAGATGGGAAACTCCGAGGTGGGGCATCTGAATATGGGCGCCGGCCGGGTGGTGTATCAGGAGTTGTTGCGTGTCAACCGCGCCATTGGTGACGGCTCCTTCTTCACAAACAGCGCCATCACCCATGTTTTCGACAACGCCGCCAGCAAGGAGACCGCCGTCCATCTGCTGGGTCTTGTCTCCGATGGAGGGGTCCATAGCCATATAGATCAGCTGGTGGCCCTGCTAAAGGTCGCCATTGGCCGCAGGATCAAGAAAGTATTTGTCCACTGCTTCATGGATGGACGGGACACCCCGCCAGACTCCGGCCTGGGCTATATTCAGGCGCTGGAGGAGCAGATGCGTCAGATAGGAGCGGGCCGGATCGCCAGCGTCCAGGGGCGGTTTTACGCCATGGATCGGGACAACCGTTGGGAGAGAATCAGCAAGGCCTATGACCTGCTGGTTCATCACAAGGGCGTCGAGTACAGCTCCGCCACCGCCGTCATGGAGGACAACTACGCTCGGGGAATCACCGACGAGTTCATCGAGCCGAGCCTGATAATGGAGAACGGCGCGCCTGTGGGATGGATTATGGACGGCGACGAAGTGCTTATGTTCAACTTTCGGGCGGATCGCATGCGCCAGATCGTCCGGACCCTATACGATCCTTCCTTCGCGGAGTTCCACCGGGGCGCCATTCCCAGGATAGATGTCACCTGCCTGACAGAATATGACTCCCGTTTTCCCTTGCCAGTGGTTTTCGACTCCCACCCGCCCGATATGTGCCTGGGGCAGACTCTTGCGGAACATGGATTGGGCCAGTTGCGCGCGGCGGAGACGGAGAAATACGCACACGTCACATTTTTCTTCAATGGCGGGGTGGAGACGCCAAACAGCGGTGAAGTGCGAAAGCTTATCCCATCGCCGAAAGTGCGCACCTATGACATGCAGCCACAAATGAGCTGCCAGAAGGTGGCCGATACGGTGATAAATGCGGTGAAATCTGGCGAATACCCGCTGATCGTGGCCAACCTGGCCAACGGGGACATGGTGGGACACACCGGAGTGTGGGGGGCGGCCGTGGCGGCGGTGAAGACCGTGGATACTGAGGTGGCCAGGATTGTGGAAGCCTGCCAGGAAACCGACACGGAGCTGATCATCACTTCTGATCATGGCAACATAGAACTGATGGTGGACCAAAACGGCAAGCCGATGACCGCCCATACCTCAAACCCGGTTCCCTTCTACTACCTGGGATCCACCGGGATGAAGCTTCGCGATGGAGGCTCGCTGGCGGATGTGGCGCCCACCGTGCTAAAGCTGATGGGCATCGACCAGCCGGAAGAGATGACGGGCAGGAGCCTGCTGGAGTAACAGGAGCGCAGTTTATCCCCCTCAGCCTCGCCCCGCCCAATCCCAGGGGCGACGTATATGTGTGGGCACGGCAAGCGGCGCCTGTAAATTGGGGGATGTGGTCAGGACTTTGAAATCCAAATCCACGATCGACATTAATTCACCTTTGCCCCGATCCGGTCCGTTATGGCAACGTAATTATTGCGAGCATATGATCCACAACGAAAAATCATTGAACAAAATCCGGGGATATATTTTTAACAATCCCGTAATGTGGGCCATGGACCGGGCAAATCCGCGCATGGTAAATCCGGAGCTGGAAAACGGATGGCTAGAATCAACGAATCCACCCTCGATGGGGCCAACAATGGCATGGCTGGAGGAGTTGGGAAATCAGCGCCAGCTTGGTCCGGACATGTCACCGGTGGGGGGGATGGGCCGGGTCCGGTGATGACTCAGGTGGCGCGTGGAAGGGAGAAAACAGCGGACCGGAATACCCTTTTCACCTTGACGTGGACGCGCCGCTCTAATAGGATTCAAGCTGGCTTCCGAATCCATGCCGGGGAGGAGAGTCCTGCGCGGGAATTGGTTTGGGGCCTCAAACTGGTTGAGAGCAATGGTGGAAAAAAACAGGAGTGAAGCTGAAGGCGCCGGCCTGCCCGACCGAAAACTGGGCCTCGAAATTGCCCAAGAGAAATCTGGAAACAATCCTCCCTCCGAAGCCGTGACTGAATACAGCGAATCGGCGGAGGAAGCCGCGCCGGAAAAGAAAGAGAAACCAGAATCAGGCAAAGAAACCGCTCCAAAGGCGGATCCTCCCGATCCATGGGAGCGAATGGCCGAGCGGATGGCGCAGAAAATGGCGGAGCAGAAGAAGATTGACCGCGCTTCGGAGCCTTCCGCGTTTTCCGGCGCCACTGTCGCGGCCATCCTCTCTTTTGGGGCGCTGGTGGTGGTGTCGATATTTTTCTATAAGTACCAGCAGGATGTCACGCTCCGCCTGGAGGGGATGAAGAGCCAGTTAGGTTCCCTCGCCCCCAGGGCTGTGAAGGAGATAAGGAAACCGGAGAAAAGGGATACCACCAATCTGAAGATGGTGAGGGCGGAACTGGGCAGGAGTATTGTGGCGCTGGAAAAGGCGAGAGCCCTGGGTGATCCCAAGGTGGCCGAAGAGGTGGAAAGGCTGCGCGACGAGATTGCCGAAGTGATGGCGGAACTGGATGTTGTCCCGGCCCCGCCTCCTCATGAGCAGAACGCCCCAGAGTCCGTGGAATACGTTCCGGGTGATACTCCATGACTTGTTCCGCCAGCCGGATGTTGTCGCCATGGAATTGGAATTTCTGAACAAAGCGAGGCTGGCCGGCAGTTTCGTTGTAAGGCAGTCGGAGTATTTCCTGGCGATCGTCATGCTGAAAATCCGGATAATCGGATTCGCCAATAAGAGGAGCGACCTTTTTGCCCGGTTGGGCAGGGTGGTTTATTCCTCCGGGGTCCATCCTAAAGAGGGGGAAACAGGGAGTAGATCCCTTATCGAGGATATCAAGGAAGCGGATCGTGAGATCAGGGAAGCCGAGGAGGCCATAATAGAGGTGAAGGAGAAAGCGAGAAACGACAGGGCGCAGTTCTTCGCCGACAGGAAGGGCGAGGATAACCAGGCGGCGAAAAAGAACGGACGGGAGAAATGAAAAGATGACGGCGCGCCCGGTGGTTGCAATGGAGCGCCTTCTTTGGTTAACATGAACATATAGGATTTTTAATTCGGGAAGTCTATTGGTTAAGGAATGCTGATCCTGGGGATAGATGGCGCCTTGGCCGTGCCTTCCGTGGCCGTGGTCAAGGATGGGGGCGTTTTGCTCACAAAGGCCGGGGTGTCCGCCGCTGCCATGTCCCGCAGCGCATTGCGGATGATCGCCGAAGCTCTACATGAGCTTTCCTTATCGATAAAAGAAATCGACATTATCGCTGTTACCAGCGGCCCCGGTTCCTTCACGGGGATCCGGGCGGGAATGGCCACGGCCCTTGGGCTGGCGGACGCCACTGGGGCCCGGGTGGCGATGGTGGGGGCGCTGGAGGCTCTGGCGATGTCCGCTCCACCGGTGGATGGCCCGATAACCGCCGTTTCCAGAGCCAGAAAAGGCGTTGTATATGTGGCTATGTATGAGATGGCCAGCGGGGTCCCAAGGCTTGTCTGGGGGCCGATAGAGACACAGGTGTCCAATCTGGTGACAGCTTGCGAATATCCGCTTCGCCTTATCGGAGAGGGATTCGAGGAGGAGCTGGACAATATAAAAAAAAGCTCCGGTGGAACCGTGGAAGTTCTTCGGGGAATCATGCCCGCCGCCGCCTCCGCTGCCATTTTGGCCCATGGGAGGTGGGGACGGGGAGAGTCTTTTGGTCATCCGTTGGCGCCTGAGTATGTGGGCCGGGCCCAGGCGGATGTGGAGCTAGGCGGAACAGGAACAATCTAACCATTATATGGAGGGTGACATGACAACCAATTCGATTGACGAGATGGAACAGAGCTTGCTCGAGGAAAACGAGGAGTTTAAGAAGCTGCACTCGGACCACCTCCATTACGAAGGTGTGCTGGAAAAACTAGCCCAGAAAAAGTTTTTGACTCCGGATGAGGATGTGGAATTCAAGCGGATCAAAAAGCTGAAACTGCAGGGGAAGGATCGTATGAACCAGATATTGGAGGATGCCAGATCCGCCTGATGGCAGCGACGATAAGGTTTCCCGTCTCACCCTGAAAGCGGCGCTGATGGCTAATATGGGCAGAGCCGTCATGGCCCTGTCCCTTGCTGGTGGAGGGGTGGGTCCATTCATCTGCCTCCGCCTCCTCGGGCGGGGCTGTATCGCCATATACATCTTGACATTTATCGCTATGAATTATTAACATCTACCGCTTATGGGGGGTTCGTAAAACCAAGATGAATAGTTGAAGGGAAAGGAAATTATGAGTGTTGAAACGATAGATCAAGGTCAATGGATATTCCTTGAGCGTAGCTTGCCAGGATATTTCATCTACCGGCTTTTGGAGGGGAAGGTCTCCATATTTCACAGTGGCGCCAAAATCAACGAGATCGATGTGAAAAAAGGGGAGAAGCCGGTTCTGATCGGCATGATTTCCGCTTTGAGGTCCGATGGATTGCACATCGCTTCGGTCCGGTCCGAATCCAAACTCCAGGTGGAGAGGATATATTCGGACCAGGTCCGTGGAATTTTGAATAACGAGGTGCCCGATGCCACCAAAGCCGATCTCAGGATGATGATCGACACCATCGTGGTGCGAAACGAGATCGAGGCCCTGAAAAACAAGTTGAAGACAATTAAGGATGTGAAAGTCCAGATTCCCCATAACCTGCCGGAGGACCTGAAGGAAGTCCTGGGGAATATCACTACCCTGTACAATAATCCGGAAAGTAATTGATCGAATCCATCGGGGGCCGGCGCCGAATGTGCGTTCGGCTCCCGAGTTGTAATATTTACCCTTTAGTTCAGGGTTGCCTTGCGCCGGTTTTCTCCGTGCCCCTGGCGCGCGGCCCTGAGGGATATTATCATTATGAAGGATGATTCTTTCTCCCCGGCGGCAGACCCAGGCCCGCTTCTGAAGTGGGCTTCCTTTGTGTTCATGGCGCTGGCCCTTTTATCCGTCACTGTTTTCTGGAAAATTGAAAAGAGCCGTATGGAGCCATTGAAGGCGGGGGACAAGGCCGCGGCCCATCCGGGGGGTGAAGCGCCCATGCAGGGGAAGATCGCGCCAGATTTCAATCTCCCCACCCTGGATGGCGGGACTCTGCGGCTGGCCGATTATAAAGGGAAGCTGGTGTTCCTGAACATTTGGGCCACCTGGTGCGCCCCCTGCCGCGAAGAAATGCCCTCCATGCAGCGCCTGGCCGAAAAGCTGGCGGGGGGGGATTTCGCCATGATCACCATCAGCATCGACGAAAAAACGGAAGAGGTGGAAAAGTTTGTCAAGGAGCTTGGCCTCACTTTCCCGGTGGGTATGGATCCGGCCCAGAAAGTGGCGGCGGATTACAAGATAACCGGGGTGCCGGAGACATACATAATCAGTCCCGACGGGGTGGTGACTCATCACCTTATTGGCCCGGGGGACTGGGACGAGCCTGGCATCGTGCGCGCCTTTTCAAGCCAGGTGTTCGGAGAGGGGACTGCGGGAAACTAGCGGTTGAACCAGCGGGCCAGCCGCCGGGGCGATACGCCCATTTTGTAGGCGATCATTATTCCCCAGTGGCGTAGCGTTGTGGCCACTATTCCTCCTTTTTCCCATCGACGGGCCGAAGTGGCCGCGCAGACCGGCAGGATCGCTATCCGGCCGATCCGCGCCGCCTCCTCGATCAGCCTGACATCCTCCAGAATGGGGACTTCTTCATATCCTCCGATCCTCTGGAAAACCTCCCTGGACAAAAAAATGGCCTGATCGCCGAAGGGCATTCCCAAATATCTGCTGCGCAAATTGGCCCCGGCGGAAAGAAATTGCCGCCAAAGCCCCTCCCCTTCCACTCTCAGCAGGTATGCTCCCGCCGCCACGTCTGGCCGACCCAGGGCGCCACGAACCAGCCCCAGCGACGCGGGGGGGATGCGGGTATCCGCGTGAAGGAAAAGGAGGATTTCGCCGGAGCTTGCCCTGGCGCCGGCGTTCATCTGGCTGGCCCTTCCCTTGGGCGCCCGGACAGACACGCTACCCTCCGGCGCGCGGGTGGATAAGTCTTCGAGGCATAGGGCGAAGACCACCTCCACGCCCGGCTCGTTTTCAAAAGCGGCAGTGATCGATTCGAGCCCGGATTCGTGGAAGGCCGGGATAATGATGGAGATGGAAGGCGTCGCGGCCAGGCTCCCGGCGATCACTTGTCCTGTGGTTTGTTGAACGTTCCGGGAGGGAGCTTTTCCGCCAGGCTCTTGATGAAAGCGCTGGAGAGGTTATGTTCCCTGGCCCCCTCCGGAACGAAGAGCCGGAAGTAGGAACGGTCTGAAATGGAGAACTTGTCCCCCGCCTCCAGCGCCAGTCGGGCGATTATTTCCAGACCCTCCTCGCTTTTGTATGAGTGGCAAAAGACCTCTCCCCAGCTTGTGGAGTAGGCCACATGGATAGTCTCGATCTTGTGGGTATCAGGATCGGAGAAAAGGTTCATGACGGCCAGAAGATGGGTGACCCTGGCCGGGGCCAGCAGGTCGGCCCGGTCTATGCTCAGCAGGTTGAGCTTATGGAAAAACGAGGCCGCCAGGCTCAGCGTGCGCCGAAGGTTTTTCGGAGAGACGGGGGATCCCTCCTCCGGCTCCATGTAAAGATAGGTGGATTCGGAAGCGATACCGTTGACCGCCAGCCACACGATGGTGTTCATCGGGTCCGGGCCGTTGCGAAGCAGGAATCCGGATGCGTCCTCGCCGCTTTCGATGAACGCCCGGATGTCTCCCATGTATACCTGGTAGCTGGTCTTGCCAGAGTCGTCCTTGCGAAACGAAAAGGTGATCTCCTCGAGTTTTTCAAGTTCGTTCATCACCCGCTTTAGAAACTCCACCTTGTCCGGGTTACGCTTGTCGTAGATGACGAAGAGTTTGCGGCCCAGGACTGTTTTATCGTCCCCGGTAAGATAGCTTCCCACATCGGAACGGATAGAGACATCGTTGTACATGTTCTTGTATGTGGTCAGGATGAAGTCGTGCATCAGGTTTCCCAGCTCGCTACTTTTGGCGATGTTCCAGCACTCAAAATCGTTGACATATTCAAGGCTATCCTTCCCCCACCCCCAAAACCGCAGAAGCTGGCGCAGGGTGCTCTCCTTGTAGCTGACCATATCCTCCTCGCTTTCATCCAGGGTTATGGTGGAGTCGATCGATTTTAGATAAAAGCATTGTTCCAGACTTTTCACCGCGCCGCTGTTTTTTTCCGCCAGGTACCTATTGCGGACATAATCGATCATGAGAAGGTATGGGTCGGAAAGAAAGTTGCCACCAGCCTGGCTTTGAACTATCTCCTTTAGCGATTCGCATGGGAGGCTGGAGCCTGGTCCGCTGGTCAAAAAGCTTTCTATCAGGGCCATCTTGATAGCCGCCTTGTGGGGGCTGGTGGTGGCCTTGTTCAGCTGCCATAAAAGAGCCCCGTACAGCTCCCCCATGGTTATCGGCTCGGCGTTGCCCAGATCCACGAATTCATCCTCGCGTATCCCCCCCTCGGACAAAAGCAGCGCCTTTTTAGTTTCATACTCCCGGTTGGAGAGCCGGGGGGGCAGAAGCCACCATAAAGGATCCTTTCCGGCCACATGGATCGCTGTCCGGTAGAACTCCTCCTTGAGCGCCCGTGGCTGGGAAGATCCCACCGATTCCTTGTCGGCGCTACCAAAATCGTTGTTTTTGACTTTGTCGGCGTCGGAGAGGAAAAGATGAATCTCCACTCCAGACTTGGCGCCCCACTCCTCCAGGGCCCGCAGCTTGGAGTTCAGCATGTCCATCTTGCGGTCGGATATGCTCCTGTAGTCCACCACCACCCAATAGTCATAGTCCGACGACGAGCGCTGGGCCACAGTGCCGATGGACCCCATGAGCAGGACAGATTCGAAATCGTGATCACTTTCGGGGGCGCCGGACCCGTAGGGGAGATAAAAAAAGCTGGGGAAGTGACTCTTGGCCAGTTCCAGGTCGGAGGATGTGGGGGTGTAGTGATATATGCCGCCCAGGGGTTCGCTGAAACGGACAAAGCCCGGGAGGGAAGGGTGGTTGTGGTGGAGAAGGAAAGGGATGGCGCTAAAAGCGATCTTCGCCTTGCGGCTGTCTATTTCGTAGGCTCTGTCTATCCTATTGGCGCAATACGCCCTCCACAGAATACGGTTCCGCTTGAATTCCGAGGCGTTCACTCTTTGCTCCCCGGAATCGACCGGTCAGGCCTTGGCGGCTTTTTCGTAGGACCTTCCTTCCATTGCGGAGACATATTCCTCGGCGACGGTGGCAGCGATGGAAGCGTCCCCCACCGCGGTGGCTACCTGGCGCAGCGGCGTGACTCTGCAATCCCCAGCCGCGAAGACACCTGGTATGGACGTCTCCATTTTTTCATTGGTGATTATGAAGCCTTGAGCGTCCTTCTGGCACTCGATAAATACGGTGTATGGCTCTATTCCCACGAAAACGAAGATCCCGTCCAGCTTCAGATCTTTTTCAGCGCCGGTTTCATCCGCCACCTTCAAGCCCGTGACTCCGCTCTCGTCACCCAACACCTGCTTTGATGTATGTTTCCACAAAAACTCTATGTTCGGTCGGGACATGATCCTGTCTATAAGCACCTTTTCGGCGCGGAGCCTGTCTCTGCGGTGCACGTGGTACACCTTGTCCACCAGCCGGGAGAGATATATCGATTCCTTCACGGCCGTGTCCCCTCCGCCGATCACCGCCACAGGCTTGCCCCGGTAGAATGCGCCGTCGCATGTGGCGCAGTTGGACACACCCCGTCCAACGAATTCCTCTTCGCCGGCGAAGCCCAGCCGTTTGGGCTTGGCGCCGGAGCAGATGATCACTGTTTTTGTCTGGATATCATTGCCGGAGCCTGTTCGGAGAATGCGCAGGTCACCCTCCACATCGATTTTTGTCACATCCTCGAATTTTATCTCCAGACCCACAGACTGGGCGTGTTTTTCAAACTGGGCCATCAGCTCCGGGCCGGAGACGGAGGGGAAACCCGGATAATTTTCTATGATGTCCGACACGGCGATCTGGCCGCCAACGCCCAGCTTTTCCACAAGGATGGTTTTCATCCCGGCCCGGATGGCATATATCCCGGCGCAAATCCCGCCAGGCCCTCCGCCTATAATTACACAATCGTAGGTCATGAATCATCTCCTGTAATTAACATTGATGTCTACTCTTGGGAGGAGTAACGCTCCTCACTCCAGGGATCGCCATTATTATGATACCCTCTGCTCTCCCAGAAACCACGGATGTCCTCTGATAGAAATTCAACTCCCCGCACCCACTTGGCCGACTTCCAGGCGTAAAGGTGAGGGACCACCAGCCGCAAGGGATATCCATGCTCACGGGTGAGATCGGATCCCTCCCATTTTAGGGCGAATATTACATCTTCGCGCAAAAAGTCTTCCAGCGGCAGGTTTGTGGTGTACCCATGCTCACAGTGTATCAGGACGTATTTGGCTTCCCGCCTGGGGCGCGCCAGGCCTGCAATGGTCCGCGCCAGCACACCTTCCCACAGGTTGTCGTACCTGGACCAAGTGGTTACACAATGGAAATCCGCCTTTACGGAAGCCATGGGCAGTCCGGAAAATTCCTCGAAATCAAGGGTTCGCTCTTTCTCCACCAGCCCGAAAAACCGAAATCCCCAGCGTTCCCTGTTAAATTCAGGAATTTCTCCTTCGTGTAGAACGGGAAACTTCCCTGTAAGAAACTGGCCTGGAGGCAATCTTGGCTGGTTGTCGTTCATCCTGCTTCGCCGCATCAGGGGTTAAATCAAACGGTTCGGGCGCGGACAAGATAAGGCTCCCGAATCTTTTCCGCAACATCCATCTTAAATCATAGCAGTTTAGCATGCCACATGGATGCTGGATTATTTTCATTCAGTTTTTTCACCATACCAGCTAAAATAGTACGCTTGGCATGGCTCGACCATCCTGGGGCTGTTGCCCTTTATTCATGCGAACTCTGGAGAAACAAGTGGCTGCGCAAGTTGAGACGCTCTGCCTGGGGCCCCTGGACGTGAACTGTTACATCGTGGGATGCCCGGAGCACCAGGCATGCGCCGTGTTCGATCCGGGAGATTCGGCCGGCAGGATATTGGATTTAATCAACAAGATGCGATGGAGTGTGGCGCATATAATCAACACTCATGGCCACTATGATCACACAGGGGCCAACCTGAAGATAAAAGAGGCCACCGGAGCCCCCCTGGCCATCCACAGTCTGGACAAGGAGATGCTGACCCATAAGCAGATGATGGACATGGCCGGCTACCTTGGATTATCCCCCTCGCCGCCGCCGGATACTCTGCTGGAGGAAG
>JAOUMU010000084.1 GCA_029881335.1 Nitrospinota bacterium
GAAACCTCGAACAGCTACAATCCGCGGTTAAGGAGCTCTTTTTGTGAAACGGCGCAGGATCAACTTCGTCACGGGCCAACTGGCCTCCGCTGCGCTGACGGAACTGCTGAGGACTCTCTCTTCCAAATTCGATTACACCGTCACGGCGTTACCGGCTCATGTGGCCGCCTTGATGAAGACGGAGTATATCGCCCGCAAGTTGCCTACCGATCTGGAGGGGGAGATCATAATCCCTGGAGGATGCAAGGGCGCCCTGGAGCCGATCGCAAAGATCTCCGGGTTGAAGGTCACTCGCGGCCCGGTGGAGATGATGGACTTGCCGGGCCACTTTGGCGAAAAGATCAAGCCACTTGAATATGGCGATCAACGTATGAAAATCCTGGCCGAGATCGTGGATGCGCCCACCCTCACTATCAAACAAATCGTGAAACGGGCAGAGGAATACGCTAAAGATGGCGCGGACTGGATCGACATCGGGTGCTTGAACCAGACACCGTTTCCCCATCTGGCGCAGGCGGTCAAGGAGCTTCGTCGCCTGGGATTCAAGGTCAGCATAGATTCCGCCAATCCGGATGAATTGCTGGCTGGCAGCCGCGCCGGGGCGCGAATGTTCCTTTCGGTCAACTCCTCCACCATGCATGCTGCGCCACGGCTGAAGGGAAAGGTGGTGGTGATTCCAGACTTCGGCAAGGGAATATCCAGCATGTACCGGACCGCCGGCAAACTCATCGAGCAGGGAGTGGAGGTGGTTCTGGATCCTATCCTGAACCCGCTGGCCATGGGAGCGGCGCGGTCGATCGGCAAGTATGTGGAAGTCCGACGCAAGTTCCCGGAGGCGCTGGTCATGATGGGGGTGGGCAACCTGGTGGAGCTGGCTGAGGTGGACAATGTGGGGATCAACGCCATGATAGCCGGGCTCTGTGCGGAGCTTCGTATCGATTATGCGCTGACCACGGAAGTGGCTTCGTGGAATCGTGGCGCGGTGGCCCAGTTGGCGACGGCCCGCCAGGTGATGGAGTACGCGGTGGAGCGTGGAACCTTGCCGAAGGGGTACGATCCCCGTCTGCTGGTCATGCGCGACCAGAAGCGAAGAGGCTTATCGGCGCGGCAGATTTCCGGGATACAGAAGATGGTGAAGGACAGAAACTTCCGCATATTCGTGGCTGAAGGGAAGATCCATATCTTCAACAAGGACGTTTACATAAAGTCAGACAAGGCGGAAGGTATTATAGGCAATCTGGGAGTGGAAGACGCGGATCATGCATTCTACCTGGGTATGGAACTTCAAAAGGCGCAAACGGCGCTGGAACTGGATAAAAACTACTCCCAGGATCAGCCGCTGGCATGGGGATATATCACCGCCTCTCGCGGGCGGCACAAAGGTAGAAAAAGATGATTATCGAGACTATAGTCTCCACCATCGGCCCGGACGGCAAACCGAACTTCGCGCCCATGGGTGTAAGAATAGCCAAGCAAGGGGAATGGTCATTAGTGGTTTATCACGGATCCAGGACATACCAAAACCTGCGCGCCTCCCGCTCCTGCGTTATTAACCTTGTCTCCGATGTCAGGTTGTTCGTTCTCACCGCGCTCTATGACCACATTCCACTGCATGGGAAAGGGGAGAACGTGGCAGGCGCCGCAATGTATGAGGCGGACGAGGCGCTGGAGTTTGAGGTACGGGATACCAAGGAGATGGAGGGGAAGACATGGTTCATCGGTCAAGTCACAGGACGGACTGTCATCAAGGCTCCGGCGGCATGGTACTGCCGAGCGCGGGGCGCGGTAATCGAGGCGCTAATCGCCGTCACTCGCAAGGGATTGCTGCCGGATAGCCGGATCGAGGAAGAGCTGGAGCGGAGTAGGATTGTAGTGGAGAAAACCGGTAGGCCCCAGGAGCTGGAAGCGATGGAGCTTATCGACAAATATTGGAGCCGGCATGACTGAATCCTCTATTATGGTCAGTGCCCCGGCCAGGCTGCACCTGGGGCTGGTGAAGACCTCCGACCAACCCGGATTCATAGCCGCAGGGCTGAGCCTTGCCTCCCCCAGGCTGGAAATGGAAGTTACCTTGCGCTCCGGAAACGCTTCCCGAAACTCCCAGGGGCGGGCGGCAACGGCCGTTTTAAGTCACCTAGGATTGAAGGATAATGTATCGATAGAAATACGGACTCCCCTCCCTCCCCACCAAGGCTTCGGTTCTGGCACCAGGATGGCGCTGGCGGCGGCGGCGGGAGCGCTCCGTCTGGCGGGGGAGCGGATGGATATTTTACAGATGACCAGGCTTGCGGGTCGAGGTGGAAGAAGCGCCATGGGTGCGGTTCTATTCGCCAAAGGAGGATTGGCGGCTGATGTGGAGGGGCGGATCGTCCGGACGGAGGCCCCTGGGAATTGGCGTGTGGTCCTAATATCCCCGGCACTAAATGGGGTGGATCTGCATGGCCTCCATGGATCGGAGGAGGAGGGGAAAATCCATACCATGCCTCCCTGCTCATCCAGGGTGAAAAACCGTGTGGAAGATGAGGCTGTGGCGGGGTTGATCGGCGGCGCGGCAAGCGGCGACTTCGGCTTATTCGAGGGGGCCGTGGCGGCTATCCAGGCTGCTGCGGCCCGGCAGTTTGGCGCGCTGCAGGGGGGCGCGGCGTCCACGGAAAATGGGCGGGCGATCCTGCGTCGGCTCCGCAAGGGGGGAGTCAGGGCTTGCGGCCAGAGTAGCTGGGGTCCTGCTCTGTTTGCTATCACCCCCACGACCGAACACGCAAAAGACCTGTCAAATTGGCTTCAACTTCTTCCTGGCGTGGCGGGGGTCCGTACAACCAGAATAGACAATGGTGGAAAGCGATTCAAAGCGCCATAAATCAGCGGCTCTGCAGGTTTTTAAACTCCACGGAATTTATGAACACATCCAGAAGCTCTTCCATGCTGGCGCATCGCAGCAGGGTATGCTCCACCACTTCCTCGTTTTCCGGTTCACGGCGCAAGATGAATCGATACGCCTGGATGACATCCGCCCTGGTGGGGGGGCGCTTGGGGTCGTAGGGCCTTGCCATTCCGGTTATTGTTGATCGATCCATGAAAGTCTTTACACTCCTGGCCGCAGAACTGAAAGCCACCTGGGAATTTTCCTTCAATCCCACTCCGGCTGACGAAACCTTTTTGAAAACAGCTTTCATAGGGGCCCACGCCCTCTCTCCCACCATGCCCCTGACCCGCTTCTTTACAGCCACGTAGGCGTCTTTGAATTGGCGGCCGGCGGCCAAAGCAACCTTCCCTTCAGATTCATCGGATGACGGTCTGCCCTGGACGAATCTGCAAGTACCCCCGGCGCAGGCGTCGTCGATCCTGTTCGCGGCGGCGTTTTTGCGTAGCCGTCGAAAATCGCTTCTGTTCCATATCTCGTGAGCGGGGGCTTCATGGAGGTTGCCCAGGGGCCGGTTGGAACCAAAGCAGCAGGTCAGCACGTTCCCGTTCTGCTTGACGAACATCCAGTTCCATGGGAAGTCGCAATCCTTCGGGCCGGTGGCGCTTTCTGTGGAAGAGGCATCGCCATTGTCCGGCTGCTGCTCACCGCTGGCGGCAGCTTCATTTTCCTCGTCGTAAAATAGCGCCCGGGTTCCATCCAGCGCCAGGGTGACTCCCAGTTCGCTTGCCCTATGCTCGGCGGCGTGGATATTTGCGTTTGAAAGCCTGGGATGTTGTTTCAGATGTTGTTCGTGGTAATCGAACTCCCAGTTATCCCGAGAAACGCGCCATCTTTTCTCCTCGGGGATCATGTTCATGTGCCACATCACTGCTTTGTCGGCGCCCAGGTCCTTGCACAGGGAGACGAAGTCGGCGGCCTCCTCAATATTCTCCCGCATGAGAGTCATGTTGATGAAAATGGCCGGCCTGGTTTTCCCTCTGCGGTTCCGCTCCTCAATGAAGTGGCGTATGTTCGAGATCACTTTGGAAAAATCGGCTCCGCGGATTTTGCGATAGGTAGCTTCAGTGGCGGCGTCGAGGGAGAAGTTCACCTCCGACACGGCGGAATCAAGCAGGGCATCGGCGTTCTTTTTATTCACCAATACGCCGTTTGAGTTTATGGCCACATGTTGATGCTCATGAGTTAATGCCAGCATGTCCCAGAAACCAGGATTCATCAGGGGTTCGCCGTTTCCGTGGAGCTGCACCACTCGGGCCATGGGCAGGGCCTTTGCCAAAGCTGGAACAAGCTCTCTGGGGAAATGGCCCCACCCTTCCTTTTTTTCCACACCGTGGTCACACATCACACAATCCAGGTTGCACAGCATGGTGGTCTCTATGGTTATCATCCTGGGATAACATTGGACATACTGGTTTTTCTGCCGCCACTCCCGTTCGCACAGAAAATAATTGTCCTCGATCTCCATGGCGGAGGGATATGGCTTGTTGTCCTGGACTGACAACTGACTGTCACCCATATGATATTCAACCTGGTAAAGCCGGGCGTCCCCTGGGAGGTAGCGCCGACGGTGAAAAAGTATCTGCGATCAATAGCGCTTTTTCAGAATAATGACGTTGCCTTGCGATGGCAAGTTCCATTTTCCCAGTGAACTCTGGCGTTGCGACATTCTCCAGCCTGCATGCCGAACTGACGTGCCACCGTGTATAACTGCCCTTCAGGCCGTAAGCTGCTTTCAGTGAATTTCCAGATCACTTATTCAATCTGCCATCATAAGGGGAAACTCGCTGACTACCGTGTATAACGGCCCTTCAGGCCGTAAGCGGCTTTCATACAGGAGAAGCTTATCCACCACGAAGGAGCCGAAACCTGTCTTCTGGTGATCGGCGATGGCGTTGCTGATAATTTTCCCAGCTTTGGGGTCCCTGACACGGCCAATGGTTATGTGTGGGGAAAAGGTGCGATTCTCCTCTTCGAATCCCTCTTGGACCATTACTTCATCCAGATCCCCGGCAAGTATTTGCATCCTGGTCGTATCCCCTTTTATCCCCAGCCACACGATGCGCGGCTTTCTTTTGTCGGGAAACACTCCCAAACCCGACACCTGAACGCTCATCGATTCATGGGTAGAAGCCACCATCCGCGAGGCGGAGATAATCGCCTCCAGCTTCCCGCTGGTCGTTTCTCCCAGAAACTTCAGGGTGATGTGCAGGTTATCCGGTTGGATCCATTTCACTGTTCCTTTTGGAGCTTCAATGGAGTGGATAAGCTTCTCGGCCGCCAGGCGGACATCCTCCGAAATATCGATCGCGAAAAAAAGGCGCATGGTCCTCCATTTGCCAGAAGAGGCTACTCGAATTCGTTCTCCATAGGTCGCCGGGAAAGCTCCCTGTTGAACGTGAGAGTTTTCATATCGCTCATTCTTTCGACATACAGGATTCCATGCAAGTGGTCGATTTCGTGCTGGAACACGCGGGCAGTCCATCCTTCAGCCTTGATTTCCACCCCTTTGCCGGAGGGGTCTTGGGCCTGGATGGTGACCGCCACCGACCTTTTTACCTGACCGGAGAGGTCCGGGACGCTCAGGCATCCTTCCCAATCCTGTTCCATCTGGGTAGAGAAATCGGTAATCTTTGGATTCAGCAGAATGGTTCGTGGTATATGGGCGTCATCCATGTCGGATTCATCCTCGCCAGCCGTATCTATCCCCACCACTATCAGGGCCAGGGATTCGTGGACCTGCGGGGCGGCCAGGCCGATGCCGCCGTATTCTTTCTGAGTCTCGATCATATCCTCGATAAGCGCTGTCAGCTTTTGTGTACCTATCATCTCTGGGGTCACGGGGTCCGCCTTCCGGCGCAGGATGGGATTTCCCATAACCGCCACTTTTCTAATAGCCATATGTCAGGTCACCCGAAATACTTGGCCCGGTAGCTGTTGAACAGAGCCTCGGCGGTTTCCCTGCAGCTTCCGCAGCCGGTTGATATCTTTGTTCGCTCTTGCAGTGTTTCGAAATCCTGAACGCCCTCCAGCACTTCTTCCTCAATCTCCTTGTCGGTGACGTCGAGACATTCACATACGATGGTGGCTTCCTCCTCCTCCACTAGGTTCTCACGGCCTGTCTTTTTCAAATGGTCCTGGATGGCCGAGCGCAGGGCCTTGTCGCCCAGCACGGAGCAGTGGATCTTTATGGATGGCAGGCCGCCAAGACGGTCCATGATATCCTGGGGCTTTAGCCGCAGGGCCTCTTCAATCCTCATCCCCCCTTTTTCGGTGACCATTTCCGACATCATGGAAGTTGATCCTATGGCCGAGGCGCACCCGAAAGTTTTCCATTTTAGGTCGACTATTTTATCCTCCGGGTCCACCTTTATCCAGACCTTCATCATATCCCCGCAAGTGGGATTGCCCACCATGCCCACACCGGAGGCGCCATATTCATCCTCCGGGGTTTTTAGCACGTTCCGGGGATTGGAGAAATGGTCCATGACCGTGTCACTGTATCCGAAATTATTTTCCTGGTTCATACTCGCCGATTAATCCGGTTTTTGTTTATAGGTACGCCAGCTTCTGGCCGACGGAATTTCATCAAGATACAATCTGCCATATTCTTACGCGCAATACCATGCCATAAGACATATAATATGGAGACATCGGGCTAAAATCGACGTAGTCAATTGGCCTCTTCATCATTGTATTCCATTGGAGCGCTGATTCCAACCAGGCATTGGTCTATGCTTGTTGCATGTCTGGTATACATGGCTGGTCGGAACTGCGGTTTCCGCAAACAGTGTCTCTGTATGGTAGAATCATGCAATGAATCGAGGATTGATTCCCTGGACTCTGCTTCTTCTGGTGGCAATGCTGGTGGCGGGGGGGCATAATGCCAAAGCAGAGCCGATAACCGATGATAAAAATGAGCCTACCGCTGGCGCCCTGCTGGGGACTGGTTGCTTGCTGGTGGCTGGCGGCAACATCACTTTGCCCCCTTTCGCCAGGTCCGTGGTACTCCTTACCAATTACGGACAGGATGGCGCTGTGGGCTTGATCATAAACAAACCGACTCGATATCCGCTCTCCTCGGCCCTGCCGGAAATAAAAAGCCTGCTCGGCTCCGGGAAAAAGTTATATTTTGGGGGGCCGGTGTCCCGCAATATCATGGCGGTTCTTCTGGAAAGCGATGAGGATCTGGAGAGAATCGATGGTGTCTCCAGGGTATTTGGTAATATCTACTTTGCGGTGAATAAAAAAGTGATCCATCGGGCCCTGAAGGGAAAAGGTAAACCTGCCAGGGGATTCGCCGGATACGCTGGATGGGCTCCCGGCCAGCTGGAGGGAGAATTGGCCAGGGGTGACTGGGCCGTGAAGACCGCAAATCCTGACGCCGTTTTCACTCAATTTCCAGATACGCTATGGAACAAGCTCCACAAAGGCGGCATGGATGGATTATGGACACTCAACGTATCCCCCGCCATCCCTGTCCGGGGGTATCCTGGTTCCTTCTAGTTTCAGCGCCATCCCCCAGCGTGGGGTACATCGTAAAAAGCCGGTGCGCTGACCAGATTGTAATAAGCAATAGGATTGGACAATTTTCCTGATTTTAGGGGAGACGAAATGATCATCGATTCACATGTGCACCTGATTACCCATGGCATGGCGCAAGCCGCCTTTAATCGCATGGACAAGATGTCCAAAGGCGCCATCTCCAGGAGGGGCAAATCTGGCCCAGGAATCATGAACCGTGACTTTATCGACTTTCTGGGGAGGACGGAAATCGCTGAATTCGCCCGCATATGGGTGGAGGAACTGGATAAAAACAGGGTGGATCGGGCGCTTTTCCTTCCTATCGGAGGGGCAGGGCTCGACGAGATGGACCAATTCACCAGCCTGCATCCAGACAGGTTTTCCGCATACATGATGCCTGATGATCCCACTGAGAAAAAAGTGGTCCAGGAACTGGAAAAACTGGTCAAATCTGGCAGGTTCGTGGGAATAAAGTTGTACCCGTGCGTCAGTGGTGTGTCGGTGGCCGACGAGAGAGCATTCCCCCTGTACGAGGCGGCAGGGGCCTTGGATATTCCAATCCTTATCCATTTCGGTATTACCATGGCGCCTATCGCCGACTATCGGCTGACAAATCCGATGGACCTGATGCTTCCCTCGCGGATGTTCTCGGAGACAAACTTTATCATCGCCCATTTTGGGGCCGGTTTTTTCCGTGAGGTTCTTTTGTTGGGCTTCCACGCGAAGAACATATATGTGGACACCTCCGGCACCAACAACTGGCGGATGTTTTTGCCCCGTGTGATGGAGCTTTCCGAGATTTTTAAAAGGGCTATTGAAGTGTACGGCGCGGAGCGGATTCTGTTTGGCACGGACACAATCCTGAACGGGAAAACGGGATATAGAGATTTCGTTCTGGCCGAGCAACTGAAGGCGCTGGATGATCTGGCGCTGGATCAGGATGCGCATAATCTGATCATGGGGGGAAACGCCGCGAGGCTGTTTGGGTTAGGAGAGCTATAGGTCTATTGTAAACATGCTATCGTGGTTGATCAATTATCGCTTTGGCCGCTTCTTACTGAGGGCAAGAACTAATTATCAACTCACCGGAAGCGATACTGTTGTTAATCTGCCCTGTCCGGAATATCTGCATATCATTCCAATCCCATGCTCTTTCCGGATAAAACATCACGTCGCAGGGAGAAGCGTTCCATTTATGGACTTCCCAATTGACCACTCCCTTCAGATGGACGAAAAAACCCCAAAAAACAAAGCATAAGGCGATGCTTGAAACTAAGACCCTTAAGGGACGTCCGAGTGTTTTGATACAGTCCCAGACAGGGATTAATAAAAGAGCCATATACCCCATAGTCGCCGCATTGAGCCTAGGGCCATAGGACCATCCCCCCACACCATTGATCAGCGCTGTGAAAAGAGTGTGTAGAATAAAACACGCCCCGGCCATCTTGAATATGGGGTGATATTCCTTCTTGCGCCATACCAGGGCGGCGCCAATGAAACTGAATAGGAATATGGGATTGAATATGAATATCCCCCTATTGGGACTAACTAACCTCTCAATAATACGGAGGGGAGCGCCGACAAAGTCGGTCTGGTTCTGGTAGTAAGGGGGGATAATGGTCCCGAAAGCTACAGTGTTCCAAACCACAATCGGGGCAAAGAATAGAAGGCTTAACAACACGTATGGCACTGCCAATCGCCTTTGACGCCAAAATATATATACAGCGAAGCAAGCTGCGAAAAAAACGTAATCCGGCCTGGAAGCCACAGCCAAGGAAGTAAACGGCGCCAACGACAACGTGGCCATGGTGCTATTTCGCAGAAGAAGCAGAACGCTTATCAATGAAATGGCCAGTGTAACCGAGTGCGACCATATTCCTGTGGTATGGTGGGAAAAGTGTGTTGTGGTGAAGGCAAATACAATGCTCAGCGCCAGAGATTGCGCTATGCCGGTGTTCAGCGCGGTTGATACCAGAAATAGTAACATCACAGAGAAGGCGGCAAGCACAATAGCCGTGGTTATGTACGTTTCATACCAATCCAGCCCCATGGGGATTTCCAGCGCCACTATCGGTAAAATGGCCAGGCTGACTCCCAAAGGATACAAGTTGTAGAAAGCTCCCGAAGCGTTCTGATACGTATATTGGTTAATTCGCCGACCATGTCCGGTCGTGACGGAATCGTCAGGTCCCTTGAAGGGCAATTGATCATCAGAGTCAATATTCAGCCGCGCATCCCCATGATAAATAATGTTTCGTGTGACCTTGACATACCAGGTATTGTCCCCAACGCCATAGGCCATCACCACAACGGCTTTATAGGCCACCAGCGTGATCATGAACAGCAAGGCCGCCGAAAATCCGGTCCAATGGCCCCATATCCAGAAGGCCCACAAGGTGAACATTATGACAGTCGCAAGCAAAAGATAATACAACACCCAATAATGCCGCGTGATTTCATACACATCAAACGAGTTGACAGATCTGGCGCCTCCCCTGCCAAACGATATCCTGACCACAGCCTCTCCATCCAATCCCCCGGAGCCGCCTACGTAATAGCGCTCGGAGGCATATCCCGTACTCAAGTTGGTGTTGGAGGCGCGGAACCTGAATACTTCCCGAAGCGGCTTTAGGGGTCCAGGGGAGAATCCGAAATGAAAGCCAGGGGTGTTTTTCGCCACGACGCGAAAGAGATATAGTCCATCTTTTCTTAAATGTACTTGCCGAAATAACAGCTCCCCTCCCTCTTTGCCGGCTCTCTGGATTCCCTCTCCCAGAAAAAGTTCTCCATTCCATTCCTCTTCCCAAGTAGCAATCCGATTATCTATGGGGATCATCCGAGGCAAGAACGCAAAACTGATATACGCCAGAGTGGCCAAAACCAGGCAAATAATTATCTTTAGATTCTTGTGGCGAATTGGACCGTCCATGACAACCTTATCTACCTTCTGCATAATCAGAGGAAAAGACATATCATAACGTTGCGATATGCATCCTCGGCTCTGGCTAAAGTTAATTTCTTTACCTATAGGGCTAGATTGTGCCAGCTTACTGGAATTGGCGAATGGTAACAAGGCGCCATGGACAAAATATTGTGTTTAAGCAAAGTATAAGCAAAATGAATATCTTTCCCCTCCTGGAAAGGGACATCCTGGCTTTGCTGTTACCAGGGACATTTTCTCTTTGCTAACAAATTGAATAATAATCTTGATAAACCGGGCCTGGATTCTCTGTAACCTTCAGTACTTGGCGATATAAAGCAGAAAATATGTAGAGACCGTTGTGACCAGCATCAGACTGAAGAAGAGAAGGCATATCCGCCCCACGATCCGATGTCTGCGGTCAGCTTTTGGCAGGGTGAAATGAATCAGCAATGCCATTCCTGCCGGAGCCCCGAATCCCAGCGTCAGGAAGATGACTGCGTGAGAAAAGTCGAACCTGCCAGAGAGGATCGTCAACCAAACCAGAAGCGCCAACCAAAAAAGAGCGATCCCCCAAAGGATCTTAGATGGGCTCGCCGGGCCGGTCTTCAGGCTCAGAGAGCCATCACCCATGGGGAACCTGGCCATGAATCCGTTTATCACCATATAGATCGATAGATAAAGCGAAATGGATACAACCACCACATGAACCATCAAAAGCGGTCGAAGGATTTTTGAGTATATCCAGTCCGGTCCAGGAAAGCTTCCCTGGTCCGCCACGCTGGCCAGGCCCATGTAGCGCACCTGTATGTAGTAAACCAGATAGAAGATCATTAGCGCCATGGAGGCCAGGATCATCCTGTGGTGAGCCCTACCATTTTTACTTCTGGCCAAATATCCGGCATAAAGAAACATGAGGATGAAACCGATAGCCAGAAACAGGCTTATGTCCGAGCCGAGGTTCGTCCTTGGAGAAAGGATGCCGGGTCCGCTTAATTCATCCATAATAGTTTCCTGGAAACTGCGTCAGTTGTGAATGGGAATATAACTCGGATTCTGTTTGAGAAGAAGGAAAATATTTTGCGCGGACTTCACGCGAGAATGCAGGAGCGTCTTTGGACCCTATGAGCAGTTCACTTTCGAATCTCCATGTTGTGGGGGCATGGAATTGCTTTTTGATACCGCCATTTGTGATGGCGTGATAACCTGAGAACAATGCGAGGTAGTGGCTTGTGGATGATCTCCACAAGGAATGAGAATGGCTTGGGGCATATGTTTGCGCTGAAGGTTACTTCTGAGTGTCCGCTCATCTAAATGATATGAGATCAATGCGGGGTAAATAGAATCCTGTCGAGTGGAGTTGGTGATGGTCATAATACATTGAAAGCACATTATTTGTGTGTTAATATTACTTCATATTATAAGTACTGAAGCAAATAACGGCTGGATAATCAACGGTAAGCAGGAACAGAAGGAGTTTCACTGGTGCGGTTTGGTACTATTTTCTCTGGCCAGATCTCCAGGACACCCACTTGATTCGACAGTTAGCAACATTGTGATGTAAGCGGGTTGAGAGTTCCGCTTCGTATTCCGGCGCAGGATATGTCGGCCGATAATCTGTAGGTTAAATGGATATTTTTGAGAAGCGTAACCAGCTGGCGGAGGTATATGCCGAATGGTACAATTATCGAAACAGGCTCTACCCAGATTTCGTCACTTCTTCCAGGGCTGATTCGGTTCCTGAATATATCCCCGTCTTTTCTTTCCATAATGTAACGAATGAGGATTTGCTTCTCAAACTAAACTATCTGATGCAAAACGGATATTCCACCATCAATAGTGACGAATATGCATATTTAAACGGAAAGTGCAACGGGGAGAGGTTGGTGATGCTGACCTTCGACGACGGGCTGGTGTCTCTGTGCAATGTTGTATCCCCGTTATTGCGCGCATACCAGATGTGTGCGGTGGCTTTTGTGTTGCCGGGAGAGATCGACCAGGAAGAGGCCAACGGTTTGGTCGAGCCTGGGAAGGAGGGCGATGGCAGATTGCTTTGTTCCTGGCGGGAGCTTGAGGGAATGAAAGACGTGATCGATATCCAATCTCACTCCATGTACCATTGGTTGATTTTCGAAAGCTCCAATGTGAGCAGTTATTTTACCCCACAGATTAAGAGAAAGTTCCAGAAAATAGACTGGCCGATCCCCCGCAGAAATGGAATGGATTATCCAGAAAGGGATATCGGGTTTGGCGCACCGATATATAAATCAAATTCAAGGCTTTCTGGTAGTCTGCGAATGTATGAAAACGAAAAAATTACAGATGCCATGACCTCATATGTGGAAAAGATGGGTGGAGCCGACTTTTTTGGCGCAGCTGGATGGGAAAAAGCTTTGAAAAGTGAGCACGCCAGGCTGGCTTACGACGCGAAGTTTGAAACAGAGACTCCGGACCAGAGGCTTGCGAGTATAACTCATTGTATTAACGGCTCCAAACAGCTTTTGGAGAAGAAATTGGAAAAAGAGGTGAAGGGCTTTTGCTTTCCTTTTGGGATCGGGAGTCCGGAAACTGAGGCGATAGCTCAGAATGGTGGGTATAGCCTGGTATATTATGGAGTTAGGCCCAATTTCAACACAGGAGAGGCGGCCGAATTCAAAACATTACGGCGGGTGACAAGGCTTAAGGATGACTATCTGTTTCGCCTGCCTGGGGAAAACCGGAAATCGTTGATGAAAATATTCTATGAGAAGGCTGAACGACGAATCGCTAACCTGCTGTATGATAAGGGGAATATTCGGTAGCAGTGGTTTCTGTCTTGTTGGATGGAGAATGTAATTTGAGTATTTGCGTATATCTTAATATTGAATTAGACTGTACTGAGGAGCCCGAGAAAAGGAGATGGAAATATGGACATCACTGGTAGCATAGCCAACGGTACATTCTATCTTTCTGAGGAATTGGAGGGGAAATACCTCACGTTCACTCTAGGAAAAGAGGAGTACGGCTTTGAAATTAAAAAGGTTAAAGAAATTATCGGAATTATGGATGTAACCAGGGTTCCCAAAACGCCCAAGTTCCTGAAAGGTGTGATC
>JAOUMU010000085.1 GCA_029881335.1 Nitrospinota bacterium
TAAAATATTCTTTAAATCCTATTTTCAGCTCGGGTAGTGGTCTGTACACGTAGGGCTCTATTGGGCTTACTGGAGCAAGGAACAACACTCCGGCTACTCCAACGCTCCGATGACGCCATGCCAGGTAATGGCTGCCGTATAACCCCCCGAAGCTTATTCCCAGCAAATAGATATTTCCGGGGTTTTCTAGCGCATTCAACACCAGCTTAAGGCCATTGTCGATATCCAAAAAGTTGTTTACCAAAGTCCTCTTGTTTTTATCTATTTTTGATTGGAGTGGGAGATTCAATTTAACAAGAACCAGGATCTTGTCCATATTTGAGATGTAATCCTTTAGAGAGCCATTCTGTTGGGTCTGATAAAAATAATATGGTTGCCACGGATCACCATCCCCGCCAGGGAAATACACTACCAAGTCATATTTCTTTCCACGCTCATATTTGTCCGGCAACACAACAGTCATCGTGGCCATGCCGCCAAATGTGGATTTGAATTTAAAGGTGAAGGCATTTGAAAGATCAAAAGTGGCTAACACCCCGGTAGGAGAGATGGATTTCCGTAATATTTCAAATATATGTTTAACATCATCAGAACAATCAGCCTTGCCCACATGCAAAACAAGCATAATGAATCCTGTAATAACGGCAAGTTTTTTGATTTTTAGATTTCTGATTATCAACGATCTATTCTCCTGATTACCTTGGCGGGAACTCCACCAACCACAGTGAATGGAGGTACGTCTTTTGTGACAACTGAACCAGCCGCCACAACACAACGCTCACCTATCGTCACTCCGCCAAGGATGACCGCGTTAGCGCCTATCCACGCATTATCCCCTATCGTAACTGGTTTGCAAATATATTCCTGATCCACGCTGGGCGTTTCAGTATCCATAAAATCATGATCACCGGTCACTATCGTGGCGTTGGGGCCGATCAACACATTGTCACCCATATATATACCGCCCCGGCCGCTTGCTAAAACGCTCTTGACTCCCACCCAGCAGTTCGAGCCCATCTCGATTCCTTCCCCTTCTATCGGGTTGGAAACATAGGCGCATAGATACGCGCCAAACATCACACGGCTTCCGGCGCCTATTTTCACTCCGGCAATGGAGGAGTGGATCCTTGCCCCATGGTCTATATAAACGCCCTTTCCCAGGCATATCCGGTTCATGTACATCAGCTGTACTCCGTTTTCCATATATGGCATGGAGGAGCCGCAGCCCATCAATGGCGCGTATACCAGTGAACGAACCGCCACTCCCAGGGCGGAAGGCCAGAATGAGAAGAGAGACTGCGTTCCCTGCTCCAGCATGTAGCGCCAAAAGCTTTCCGCGCGGGTATGTATGTATAACGAAGCCGTGGAGCTTGTCGCTTCTCCCATGAAGTCTTTCACCCGTCTGGTTTCATCACCCTTCACGGACAGGCTCCTCGTTGTATATATGGAAATCAACACTCAAGGGAGATGGCGGCGCCATAAGCATCCTAAGTCTCACGCGATTTTATCCTTTCACACGCCGCGATCACTCGGCCGATTTCGCTGTCAGTCATTCCTGGCCGCAAAGGCAGGCTCACCACACGCCCGCAAGCTTCTTCCGCAACCGGACAGGAGGAGACGACACCATGCTTAATAAAATATTCATGCCGGTTGAGCGACAAAGGGTAATGAATGCCAGTCTGCACGCCATCATCAAGGAGCGCCGCCCGAAAGCTGACCCTGTCCGACGGCCTTACCACATAAAGATGCGGGGAACGCCCCGGCAGGGACGGCGCAGGATTTAGAAATCCCAGTTGATGGTCATACATACTGGCGGTCGACTTTCGCTCCTCGTTTTGTCCTTCCACCGTTTTTAGCCGATCCAGCAGCAATCCCGCCTGCATCTCATCCAGGCGGGAATTCATCCCCGCCATCACAGCCTCCCCCATGGCGTTCTGCCCATAAAACCGCATTTGCCGCAGAGTATCAGCTATTTTAGGATCATTGGTAGTCACAGCCCCTCCATCCCCATAACCACCCAGGTTCTTGGTCGGATAAAAGCTGAACGCCGCCGCATGGGAATAGCTTCCGCAATGTTTGTCGTTGACCATGGTTCCGAAAGATTGGGCGCAATCCTCCACCACCACAAGATTATACTTTTCGGCAATCTGGCAGATCGCCTCCATATCGCATGGGTTGCCATAAATGTGCACTGGGACCACAGCCCTGGCCCCAGCCGTCGCCGCCGCCTTTTCCAACGCCTCCGGGCTGATCAATAATGTTTCCGGATCGACATCCACAAAAAGCGGCTTGGCGCCCGCTCTGATAATGGCAACCGCGGTGGGAGGGGCCGAAAGGGCAGAGGTGATCACCACATCCCCCTCACCGACTCCGCAAGCCCACAAGGCAAGGGTGATAGCGTCCGTGCCATTGGCCACACCTATGGTGTGCCTTTGGGATGTAACCGATGAAAACTCCTGCTCAAACCGTTCCACCATCTGCCCCAGGATCAGCCTTGAGCTTCGCAACGCCCGATTGGCCGTCTCCTCCAAGGTCCGCTCAATTCCGCTGGATGCGGAATGAACGTCAAAGAACAACACTTGGCCATCCAGCCTGAGCGGGGCTCTTCCCGGTCTGTTTTTACCGCCGATCTTTTTTTCCACGATAAACAAAGGCCTTTTACGGCTTTGCTCCAGGTTGTTCCAGAAATATTCGCCCAGCACTCCGAAGGCCAGAAACTGAAAAGACGCTATCAAAAGAAGGAGAAGCGTCAGCGATGTCCAGCCCGATATCTGGATAAGGCCCGTATAGTAATTGCGCAGTACAACAAACGCAAGAAACAGGGAGAGAAGAGAAAAGATCACCCCTAACAGGGAGAAGAACTTTAACGGAGTGGCGGAAAAAGCGACGATGCCGTTGATGGCATGATCGATTTTCTTGCGAAACGACCACATGCTTTTCCCATGGATCCGCTCCTCTCGGTCATACGTGACGTAAGCTCTATCAAATCCGGCCCATATTATAAGCCCGATCAGGCTGGTGTTTTTTTCTGAGGATTGATAGACAACATCCACCACTTTGCGATCTATCAGGCAGAAGTCAAAGCCCCCCTCCGGCATCTCCTTCATCACCCACCGCCTATATATGCGGTGGTACATTTTTGATAAAATCACCGAAACAAAGTCGTCATTTCGTTTCCCCCGTACTCCCAGCACCACAGGGACCCCCTCGCGCCACTTTGCAAGCAGCTCCGGTATTTTCTCTGGCGGATCCTGTAAATCGGCCGCAAGAATCACCACGCAGTCTTGATCGCGCACCTCGTGCAGGCCCGCGACTATCGCCACGAAGGAACCATGGTTTTTTGATAGCAGCAGTCCTCGGACGCGGCTGTCCTGGGCGCAAAGCTCCTCGATCACCTGCTGGCTATTGTCCGGGGAGCGGTCATTGACGAACTGGATTGTCAACTCCACATCCAGGTCCTTGGTCGCATCCACTATTCGCTGATATAAAGTAGGCAGGCTTTTCTCGTTCCCGTAGACCGGAAGGACCAGGGCAAGGCGGGTTTTCCTATCGGACATTAGCGCATCTCATCCTGGCTGAAGGATTCTTTCCGTGCCAGCCGCCCAAAGGGCAGCGCAATAAATTTCCATCCCTCTCCAGCCGGTGGCCGCAACGGCACACAAAGCCGTCATGGCGGGCTGGAACCCCCGTCATCAGGGAAAAAGGGGGCACATCCTTTGTAACCACTGCTCCCGCTCCAATCATGGAGTATTGGCCGATATTCACCCCAGGCATGACAACCGCCAGGCTCCCTATGGAGGCTCCTTTTCCAATCACGGTTTTAGAGTAACTCTTCAGGTATCGTTTGCTCCGCGGATTCTTGTCGTTGGGAAATTGCGCCCCAGGCCCGATGAATACATCATCCTCCACCATAATCCCGTCCCAGAGAGCCACATGGCTTTTAATAGTCACCCTCGCTCCGATCACCACATCGTTCTCCACAAACACATGGTCGCAGATGTTGGAATCCCGGCCTATGATGGCGCCTGGGAGGACATGGGAGAAAGCCCATATCCTGGCGCCTTTTCCGACGTTCAGGCTTTCGCAGATTCCCATTGGGTGGACAAAGCAGCCTTTCTTGTGGGCCCTCACCAATACTTATCCTTGTTTGCTTTGTAATAATCCAGCGAAGCGGCGACACCATCTTGCAGACTGGTGGAGGGAACCCAGCCGCACGCTTTCTTTATCTTACTGATATCTGAGTAAAAATGCCCAGGTTCCTGCGCCTTACGCTCATTGGAGAATGGGGTAAGTTCCCATCCTCCCTTACCCAGCTTTTCCACGATTACTTGCGCCAGCTCCAGAAAGCTTGAGGGATCGTCGCGCCCCACGTTGTATACCTCGCCGGCCATTTCCGGATTTAGAGCGGCAAGCAAGATCGCTTCCACACAGTCGTCGATATACAAGAAATCCCGTTGAATGGATCCATCCCCGTAAATCGGGATTTTAATGCCATCCAGCGCCAGGCGCATGAACCAGTTGGCCACACCGAAGCGGTTGTGTTTCATCTGCCCCCTGGGGCCGTATATATTGGTCAAGCGCAGCATGACCGATTTTATCCCGTGGATTTTATAATAGGATCTCATGATCTGTTCCGCGGATAGCAGCGATATCTCGTATATTCCTTTCGGATCAGGCAACACATCCTCGCCGGCGGGAAGCTTTTGCACAGAACCGTACTGGCCCCGGGAACCCATTTTCACCACCACGGCGTCCCGGTTGCGCTTTTTTAGCGCCTCCATCAGCACCGCCGCTCCCTTTATGTTTATGTCTATGTCTATGAAAGGATTGTCAAGGCTCATGAGGTGGCACACCTGGGCGGCGCAATGGAAGACATATTCCCGGCCAGTCACCAGATAGTCCATGGCGTTTTGGTCCCGGATATCGCAAAAGTTGACTGTCACCATCGCCTTGACCGGTTCAATGTTGAACAGGTTGGCGCCATAAGGCTCCAACATGTTGTCCACCACCAGCACATCCGCTCCGGCCTGGGCCAGCCTCACGGCAAGGCTTGCTCCGATAAAGCCCATCCCGCCTGTGATCAGGACTGTTTTCCCTTTGAATCTTGCCGCGACTGAGTCAGGCATTATGATATACCACTCTTTTTAGCGTTCCATTAACGGCCCTCGCACGGGGGCTCCGGGCCAGAAAGCGATAACCGTGATCGCCATTATCATATAAACCAGTCCTCTTATGAAATCATATCCCGTCATCCGGCGGAACAGGTCGGTCAGCGCCCTCAATCGTACAAGTCTCCCTTGATCATATCGCGCAACTTCATAAATACGCGCGCGGCAAGATTCAGCGCGCCGGCGGCCGCATGACGGACGATACTGTATGGTTTGTATTTAAAATATTTTTCCATATAGAACGGATCCACCTGAATGGAGTCCTGGATAAATTCCCGCTTGCGCCGCATGGCTGGAAGCAGCGTCCAGAACCTGGTCAGGGTTTTATAATTCACCGAATAGGGGTAATTATGTTTAAACAGCAGGGAGCCTGCCTCATGAAAAAATATTTTCGGGAAAAATCTGAAAAACATTCGGCTCGACATGTTCTTGTATATGCCGCATAGACGGTTGCTAAAACCAATCACCAGATAATCGTAGGACGCCTGTTTCGAATTTTTTCTGGTGGCGCCCCGCTCGTGGTATGCCACTGCCTGAGCAAAATAGGCGGCTTTCCACCCCATTAGCTGGCCCCGCCAAGCCAGGTCCACGTCTTCCACATACAGAATATAGTCTTCGTCGAAATATTCACGCCCCTCAAAGGCGATATCATCAAGCATCGCCCTTCGATAGAGCGGCGCCGCGCCGCATGGCCCAAATATGTCGCACGATTCCTCATTGTCATATTGCCCCTTGTCCTCCTCCATCTCCCCCCGGGCCGCCTGCATACACCTTCTCATCAGTATTCCGGTGGAGTCGAGAATATTGGACTTATTACCGTTGAAGAGCTTGCGGAGCTTACCACTGGCCATCCCCACCTGGGGCCTTTCGTCCATATTTTTGCGCAACACCTCCAAAAAGTCCGGCTCCAGTATGATGTCGAAATTGAGGACCAAAACGTATTCACCTTTTGTGGCGTTGAGGGCTATATTGTGCGCCTTGCTAAAACCCAGGTTCTCTCCGGCCTCAATCAATTCCACCTCCGGCGCGTTTTCCTTTAGCCACTGAATGGAGCCATCGGAAGAACCGTTGTCCACAATGATGATCCTGAAATCTTTGAATGTCTGCTCCCGCAGACTCCCCAGACATGCGGGCAGATACTCCATACCGTTCCAATTCACGATGGAAATGGTTATCCTGGGTTCGGCGGTCCCGTTATTATCCGCCAATGCTTCCTGGCCCGTTATCATCCCGCCACATGCTCCCTGCTGGCCGAAGGCCGGAATAGAAAGTCAACCGTTCCGGTGGCTAACTGGTATTCCACCGGGGCAACTCTGAACATCACAGCATCCATTATTCTAGCCAAGTACGTTTCTTCTCCCTCAATTGAGCTTAGCACACCAGCGTTCATGAAATATGTGCCCTGCGTCAGGGCGCAGAGAAACTCTGTTTTAAACTCCCAAGTTTCTCCATCCGTGGCCTGGGCAATCGCCCTGTCAGGAGTAGCGCTGGAGCTCCCCCCCAGCACCAGACCGCTCACGGTTTTCAAGGCCATTCCCATCCGGACCTTGTAGCATGTCTGGGTGAAACGGACGCTGTACCTGTAAACGTACCGCTCTCTTGATAAAAGGATGTTCACCCTCTCCCCGTCCAGGGTCTCTATCCGGACATCATATATCTCCGCTCCACGCGAGTCATAGGCCATGGGGCTCTCGCCTGCGAGGCCTGGGTCGAAAATCGCCCGGCCTCCCTGGCTTGTGGGGGAAGCCACAGGCCTGGTCTCTGTTGAGGCGGTGTCAAGAAGCCCGGCATCTCTTTTGATTATCTTGCGCAGATCTTCGCGTTTGCCATCTGGGGTGTATAGAAGCTGGTGATATCTTTCAATAACCTCCTTGGGTCTGCCGATCATCAACATCTCCCCTTGGTCCAGCATGATGGCGCGATCGCAAAACTCCATCACCTGCGCGGCTGAATGGGTAACAAAAACAACGCTGCCACCCGAGGCGATAGTCTCCTCGATTTTCCCAAAACATTTGCGTTGGAACGCCTCGTCTCCCACTGCCAGGGCCTCATCCACGATCAGCACCCGAGCCCTGGAGCTCATCACCACGGAGAAAGCCAGCCTCAAGAACATTCCGGCGGAGTAAGTCCTCACCGGGTAATCCAGGTATTTTCCGATATCGGCAAACCTAATGATATCATCCAGCCGTTCATCAATATCATGCCGCTTCAGCCCTGCCACGCCCAGGTTCAGGTGAATGTTCTCACGCCCGGTATATTCAGGATTGAATCCCGCGCCAAGCTCCAGTATCGCGGCCAACTCACCATTGACTTCAACGATGCCTTCAGTCGGTTGGATAATTCCACACAGGATCTGCAGCAAGGTTGATTTTCCGGATCCGTTCTTCCCAACTATGCCGAGAATCTCCCCCTTCCTCACATCGAAGCTTAGACACTTCAGCGCCTGGTGGACACTGTAATATTTTCCCTCCCCGCCGAACAACAATCCCATGAAAACATCTTTGGGAGTGCGAAAAAGCCTGTAGTCTTTCTTGAGCCCCTCCACCCGGATGGCGACTCCGTGATCTGTAGTCATTTCCGAAATCAGCTTTGCCGCATTGTCCTGTAGGTCTCGCGAAGTTTCAGATACAAACTGGGACTTCGCTTCATCAGCTCTTTTTTCATGCGAGTTATGGCGCGGGTTTTCAACGAGGCCGAGGACACTCCATCGGCGGAAACCCCGGACGCGGCTGCCTGGCCTTGCATATCCTCGGCCAGAAGAACAGACTTGACCAGCAGATCCTTAAGGAAGTCGTAATCCACTCCCTTGATCTTTTCATCGTAGGTGTTCCTGCGGTATGAGTCGTGGGTGATGATGTTGTGTATCCCCATCTGCTCGCCGATATCGTAAAGATCACTGCCTGGATGCGGAGTATAAAAGGCGGGGGAACAGTGATATGGCTTTATATACTCCAGCATGGTGAATGTCTCCATGGCCTCTTCCTTGGTCTCCGTGGGAAGACCCATCATATAGTTGGCCCATATCTTTATCCCAATCTCATTGCAGATATCGGCGGCCTGCAGGTTTATCTCCCTGGTGGTCCCTTTCCTCAGGAAATTAAGCACCCTATTCGAACCACTCTCATACCCGATGATAAGAAGCCGCAGCCCAGCGTCATAAAGCGCTTCAATGGCCGGTCGGCGGCGCACGATCAGGTCCGCCCGGGATTGACAGACAAAGTGTTGCGTGAATCCTTCCTCCTTATACAGCCTGGCGAACTCGATTACCCACTTCGGCTCCTCTGTCAAGCAGTCGTCATGGAGCATCATGGAGTTGAACTGGAACTTGTCCCTTAGAAATTTGAGCTCTTCTATGACATTGGCCGGAGATCGGCGGCGCACACCCTTGCCGAAGATCAGCTTTTCGGCGGGTTGGCAATAATTGCAATTATATCGGCATCCTCGTCCGGCAATGAGCGTGACGAAGGGGGCCTTCAAGAATGGCACAAAGGGCTCCTCTGCGGATTCAAACAGGTCCCTGTCGGCGAAGGGGGCGTCATCTAAGTTCATGTGGCCTATTCCCTGCACCAGCTTGGGCGGCCTCTCACCTCTCTCCAGGGCGGCTATTAATCTGGGGAAGCTGATCTCTCCCTCTTTCTGGTGAACATAATCGAAGCAGTCCAGGTCTACTAGCTCATTGGCAAGGATGGAGGGATGGGGCCCCCCCACTGCGGTGATGATATCCGGCCTCTCTTTCTTTATTATTTCCATAGCTTTGACGGCGGGATTGTAGTCGACACTCATCATGGTTATTCCCGCCACCTTGCAGTCCAACTCTCTGACTTTTTGAGTGAATTCATCCCAGCCGGTAAGCCTGCGGAGATCTATCAGGTTCACCTGATGCCCTTCATTTTTCAGGGCCGTGGAGAGGAGACATAGGCCATGGTTCATCCACGAGCCTTCGTTTCCCTTAAGGCTGTTGAAGCCGCATTCTGTTATACCTGCGTAAATTAAGGTGATTTTCATTGGTTGGTTTCCATCTCTATACAGCGATGCGGATTACCCGCGAGCATTTTTTCAGATACGACAGTATACCAGATTTTCGTTGTTATCCAGAAATTCGCCATCATGGCAAGAAAGAGCCTCGGCCGCCAGGCATTTGAGGCTTCTTATCATATTTACCCTTTGTTTTCCCGGCCAAGGATGCCGAACAATAGTTTCTTCGCTCCTGTCGCATATCGTATAAAGTACAACAACGTGGTTCCAAGAGTTCCTTCCAGGCGTTCAATATATTCTTCACGAGTTTTTACAATCAGCTTCAGGTCGACAACATGCTCTTGAAGACTGGCGACCTGCAATTTTAGCGAGGAAACCACTCTCAATTTTAGCGAGGAAACCACTCTCGATTCGGAAATCTCCCGCCAGTTCTGAGTGGAGCCGGCGATCCACTCAGAGTATAAACGCAATCTCATATCGGCCGTCATGGGCGCTTCCCTGGCCAGGAGGCTTATCTCCCCCCGCTTTATCCTGGAGGCGCCACCTTCAAGTTGGACGGCAGCCTGCTTCCGGAGGTTGCCATGGATCTCCCGTGATTCCGCATCCTTGTTGTTCCCTGGATTCCCCTTATATTTGCTTAGGGAGGTGTCCACGAATCCTTCCACCTTCACGCTGTCAACGGCCGGATTGTCTCCCAGGCGCCTGGATATCATCTCCATTACCTTGCCGGGATTATGAAGAAGAGACTCGTACTCCACCAGTATGGTCTCGGTGAAACTTGTGTGTTTCTCGAAGGCTCGAATCCAATGGGTCCACATCTTAAGGCTTGTTATTATCGGCATTCCATCACGCCTGTAAAGGCTCTGGGACACTCCCATCGGATCGCGGAATACATAAATCACCGCCTCCACGGGGCATAGCTTGCGCCAGGCTGGTAGGGTGAAGGTGAATCGGGGGTCCTTGATGACAGCCCCTTCTCCGATACGCTCACCGAGCTTGAGGATGGCGTTTTCCCTATCCTCTCCTAAACTTTCCAAGTCAGAGGGAAGGTTGAAAAAATCCCAGTCATGGCTGGTACCGGTGTCCTCCTTTAGCCACTGCTCGTGAAACTCTTTGACCGAGGTCGCCTCGAAGTTCCCTTTTTCATTGGACCAGTTGGCGCCTATCAGTTCATCCCTTAGCGCCATGGGGTATCCTGCTTCCTCCATGGCGCCGCTCATCGCGGAAGTGCCGCTACGGCCTGTGCCGGTTATGATTATCATTGATGGTCCAAGAATATGAAAGTGAACGCACTACGCCTGACGCATGCCCCGATTGGCAAAGCCATGCAAGCATTTGTATTGCATCATATTTCAGCGATGAAGTAAAATGAAAATCCGGAAAAAATCAAATTTGTTAAACTCAATTGGTTAGGCGACATCATGGGCATATTCTCCTGGATTTTTGGCGGAGGTGATTTCCACCAATGGGTGGCCAGCGGCGATCTGGACAAGGTAAAATCGGCTATAGAAAAAGACAATACTCTCAAGGAAACCGAAAACAAGGAGGGTTGGACTCCGGTCCATCTGGCCGCCACCAATGGTCATATATCGGTTGTGAAGTTTCTGGTGGAAGAGGGCGCTGCAGTAGATCCGAAAAACAAAAACGGATATACACCCTTGCATGAGGCCACCTTGCATGGCCACTTGGAAGTTGTCCGATACCTGATGGAGAAGGGCGCGGAAGTGAACGCCAAAACCAGCGGCGGCTGGACTCCTATTTTAAAAGCGGCTTATAGCGGGAATACCCAGATCGCCGAGTTGCTTCTGTCCAATGGGGCGGACACATCCGCCAGGGAACATGGCGGAATGAACGCTAGGGATTGGGCCGAAAAAAATGGCCATCAGCATATCGCCGACCTGATCTCTGCCCAAACCGCCAAGGTTTGAGAACGATCACGTTTTGAGAGACTCTGGAAAGATCCCGCTTTGCTGCAACTTGGATATGCAGGCCCCTCAATGAAATCGGTTTTCAGTCTTTACAAGCTGCGGCGGGTCATCTGGAGCCTGGCTGTCAATGACATCGCAAGCAAATATAAAGGCTCCATGGTGGGGGCGGCGTGGACCTTGATCAATCCCCTCCTGCTGTTAGCGGTCTATACGTTTGTCTTTAGCGTGGTGATGAAGGCCAGGTGGCCTGGGGGGGGGGAGCGTGATAGCCTGGAGTTTTCCGTCATCATATTCAGCGGATTACTGGTTTTTTGGTTCTTTTCAGAATGCGTCCAGCGCGCCCCCATGACGTTGCGATCGAACATGACCTACGTGAAGAAGACCATGTTTCCCACCGAGATTCTACCCATGGTCCCGGTTCTTTCGGCCTTATTTCATTTTTTTGTGAATTTTCTTGTGCTCATGACTTTCAGCATGGTTGTCATGGGTAAGTTCCATCCCGCCGCCCTGTTTGCTCCATTGATAATCCTTCCGTTTTTCATACTGTGCTGCGGGCTATCCTGGATCCTTTCCATATTGGGCGTTGCCGCCAGGGACATAGAACAGATGGTGGGCATGATCACCACCTTATTTTTATTTCTAAGCCCCATTTTCTATCCGATCACCGCTGTTCCTGAGCGGTTGCGAACCGTATATCAGCTCAATCCGTTAACGCCGGTTATCGAACAGATGCGGGGCGCCGTTATCTACGGCCATGCTCCAGACTTCCTGGGCCTGCTGATCTACATGGCTGTGAGCGTGACAGTGGCGGCGGGAGGGCTGTTGTTTTTCCTGCGGATAAAGAAACTGTTGGCCGAAATCATTTGAAGTCATAACGCAATAGCGTTTGGCCTGGTATCACACACTCCCAAACATTCAATCGTGGTCAGCTTAACAGATCCATAATTCGGAGAGTCCTCCCCCAGCCCGAATGGCCGGGGGAGGTGGCCTTTAGCCTCTTATGGGTTGGAAGTGAATGTGTAATCAATCCATCTCCACACCCCGCCTTTGAGCGTATACATCCTCACGTATATGGTCGAGCCATTGGCTGGCAAACCCGACACCAAGGTCTGAGTGCCGATAGTCCCGGCCGCCGGGAAAGCGCCCAGATTGAATGATCCTGCGGAAGTACCCACCCACACTTGATACAAAGATCCTTGAACATTGTTCCATTTAAAAGTGAACTGGTTACCATTCACGGTTCCCACGCCCACCACCGATGGCGGATCGTAAATCTCCGCCGTATTCATCAAGGCTGCTCTGTATGAATAATCGTTGGAGCGCCATACTCCCGCAATCATCGTCCAGAGCTTCACGTAAACCATGGAGCCGTTGCCCGGCAGGCCCGACTTGTCAAACGAGGTGACCAGACCGGGATAATGGGCGCCCAGGTCATTGCCTCCCGGAGTTGTGCCGAACCATAAAGCGTACTTTGTGGCCCCGGCTCCGCTCGCGTCGGTCCAGGTGAAGGTCTGTGAGGCGCCGGCCAATGTGGACCCGTTGGTGGGACTGACCATGGTGGCGCTGACGTCGGTGAAGGCTGTGTAAGTGTAGTCGTTGAAGTAAAACACGCCCCCAATCTGGGAGTACAGGCGGACGTAAACGGTGGACCCGTCACCGGGGAGACCTGTAGCAACTGTGGAGAGGGCGGTGGTTCCCGCTGCTGGAAAAGCGCCCAGATCGAAAGAGCCTGCGGCTGTGCCGACCCATATCTGATACAGTGTGGCGCCTGGGGCTGCGCTCCACGCGAAGGTGACTGTGGTTCCTGGCAGTGTGGAGCCAGGAGACGGGGAGGCCATCACAGCTTTGGTTACAACGTTGGCGGCGGTGTATGTGTAATCATGGGATTGCCAGACTCCCGCGATCATCGTCCACAACCGCACGTAAACCATGGATCCGTTTATGGGCAGGCCATTCTTGGTAAACGAGGTGACCAGACCGGGATAATGGGCGCCCAGGTCATTGCCTCCCGGGGTTGTGCCGAACCATAAAGCGTACTTTGTGGCCCCGGCTCCGCTCGCGTCGGTCCAGGTGAAGGTCTGCGAGGCGCCTGCCAG
>JAOUMU010000086.1 GCA_029881335.1 Nitrospinota bacterium
CCAAATCCCTCCTGAGTCTTGCCAAACCGTGCTGGTCCTGGACGATTGCGAAATAACCTGCGCCATGCTCAAACGCCTGATTACCACCGAGATGGGACATCTGGTCCTGCTGGCCGAAAGTGGGCCACATGCCTTGGGGCTCCTTAACAGGGAGCGGGTGGACCTGGTGTTGCTTGACCTGGTGATGCCGGGAATCGATGGATATAAGGTACTAGAAGCCATCAGGTCCGACAAAAAGCTGAGGTCTATTCCGGTTCTGGTCCTCACTGGAGTAGACGATGTGGGAAGCGCCACTCGCTGCCTGGAAGCTGGAGCCGAGGATTACATCGTCAAGCCGTATGACATCGCCTTGCTCCGCGCAAAGATGGCTTTGTTTCTTGAAAAGAAGAGACTGCAGGACACCCAACGCGGCCTGGCCAAACAGCTGGAAGAGGCCAACGCCATGCTGCGGGCGAAGGTGATCGAGGTGGATCGTGAGGTAAAAGATCGGCGAATGGTGGAGACGGCGCTACGTCAGAGCGAAGCGCGGATGCAGGCGCTGGCGGATGCGGCTTTCGAAGGGATAGCTATCCTTCAAAACGGTCGAATTGTGGACGCCAACCGGCAGTTTACTAAAATGTTCGGCGTTAACCATCGTCTGATCCACGGCGTTTCCGTCGCAGAATTGGTGGGCGCCCAGGACCGCTCGGCGGTGGAAAAAGAGCTTCAGGAGGACCGGGATTACTGGTTCCTGGAAATATCCCGTCAGGGCCCCCAAGGATCCGCCAAAACACTGGAGCTTCGCGGCCGGAATATACACAACCGAGGCAACATGGCCAGAGTCCTGGCTGTCCGGGACATTACCTCCAGAAAACAGGCAGAGCGCGAAATTGCAGAGGCCCTCTGGCGGGCCCAAAAAGCCACCGAGCTGAAGGACACTTTCATTTCCCTGCTATCGCACAACCTGCGCGAGCCGCTAGGCTCCATCGTAAGCATGCTAAATGCGGTGGGAAATATGGATATGGAGGCCCAGATCAGAGACCGGCTCCTGGAGAGGTGTGGTAGCTCCGCCAACTCCCTCTTGATGATGATCGAACGGTTGCTGGATCTGGGGCGCCTCAAAAATGGCAAGATCAATCCGAGGATCGAGCCTGTCAATTGCTGGACCATGGCCAAGGAGATGATCGACAGAATGCGAGAGGTGGCCAACACAAAAAATGTCTCCATCGTCAACGAAATACCTCTTGGCTGGAGCATATATTCGGACCATGGGCTTCTGGCCGAAGTGCTGCACAACCTTGTCTCCAACGCAATAAAATATAGCGAACCAGGCCAGCGGGTGACAGTGGGGATGGCCACGCGAGGTGGACCGGCGATCGTGGTGAAGGACACAGGGATGGGTATCGACACCAACCTCTCCAAAACCCTTTTCCAGGCGGACCCGAAGTGCCGCAGCAGGGGGACTTCCGGGGAGAAGGGGCTGGGTATAGGGCTTTCATTGTCCTTGGAGATAATGACCGCCCTGGGTGGCGCAATTGAGTTCGAATCGAAGAAAGGCGAGGGGAGCCAATTCTATATGCGCCTGCCCAGCGGCGAGGCTAAGATATTGCTGGTGGGGCAGAGCCAGCGCTCCATTGTGGAGATGGGAAATCTGATCCAGGGCTACAAGGCGGAGGTTTCCGTTACCAGGGATGTCACAGAGGCGGTGGAACTGGCCCGGGTAACCCGGCCACAACTGGTGATAGCCGACCTTGTTGAAGAAGATATGGCCAATCCCCTGCTGCAGAATATCCCCCCAGCCCCCGATGGCGCCAAGGGGCCGTTGGTAATGTTTTTAGTGGATGAGGCTTTCGCTCCACCGGCAGGGGAGATGGGGGAAGGGATAGTGAAAATATCCAGAGACCAGGCCGCTGCAACGCTCAAGGATACGCTGGCAAAGCTGTTAAAGACCGAATAAGAGCCTGGCGGTTGCATGCCCTGTTTTTTGGCGCCAGCTTCTCCCAGAGATTATGGGAAATCTCATTTACTTTGATAAAAATGCCAGCAAACTCAGGATAAAGTTCTGGTTCGATGAGTATTTAACCATTGACCGCTAGGCGACGCGGAAGCGAATTATGGAACGTTTATTTCCAGCAACAGGGTCATCCCAATACTAGAGACAGAGGCAAGACTGACAATATAACTTGTATTGTTTTTATGGTTTGAATTTCGACCAATAAAATGGCGATAATCCCCAAAAATGCGGCTTAGATGGTGGATAATGAGAAAACCAGATGGAAATGAGCGCCTTGGCTCACTGCCTATATTCCTCCTGCTTGATTTCGACCTGCGGATCAGATACGCCTCCTCCGCCATCCAATCGATCCTGGGATACACCACCGATCAGATTCCGGAAACATTGTCGCAGATAATGAATCCATCCGAATCGAATATGAAAACTCTGGAAGAAACCATAACCCATGTCAAGGCTGGAATGGGCGCCACCGCCCGACTGGAAGCGCTGGCGGCCGACGGGAATCCTTGTACGCTGGAGTTTGAATTCACGCCGATCCCTGGTGGAAAGAAGGGCCCCACTCTGGAGGCCGTTGCCCATGGTGTGTTGAGCCCTGGGTCCGGGGAAGAGACGGTGGAGTTATTCTCCAAAGCGATGGACCATTGTTCGATTTCCATGGTGATGACCGACGAGAAGGGAGCGATCACCTACGCCAACGGGAAGTTCCTGGATGTCACGGGATACCGCCTGGAAGATCTAATGGGGAAAACGCCAGGGATCCTGAAGTCCGGCTTCACCCCTCCGGATGTATACCGGGAGCTGTGGAAGACGATCAGGAAGGGTGAGGAGTGGGGGGGGGAGTTTTTGAACAAACGCAAGAACGGGAATCTGTATTGGGAGCGGGCTTCCATATCCCCTATCTTTGGCGAAGCGGGGCGATTGAAGGGCTTTCTTGGAGTCAAAGAGGATATAACCGAAAGAAAGGAGGCGGCTCTGAGCCTGGATTCGGCCCAGCGAAGCCTGCAAAGGGCTAACCGGGCGTTGCGGGCGCTGAACGCGGTGAATCATGAACTGATCGAAGCAGGGAGCGAATCCTCGTTTTTGAATAAAATCTGCAGCATCATGGTGGAGGTGGGCGGGTACAGGATGGCGTGGATCGGCGCCAAGATGAATAACGAAAAGAAGACGGTAAATCCTGTCGCCAAGGTTGGGTTTGGAAGCGATTATCTGGATGTCATCACGGTCACCTGGGCCGACGAAACATCCGGCCGGGGCCCCACGGGAACCTCGATCCGGACACTCTCCCCTGTGGTGAACCGCGACTCCTCCAGCGATTCCGGATTCGCGCCCTGGAGAGAAGAGGCGCTCAAACGAGGGTTCGCCTCTTCCGGCGCTTTCCCCATAATTGTGGAAGAAGTCTCCTGGGGAGCGCTGATGGTCTATTCCAGTGAGCGGGACGCCTTTGACCAGGAGGAGGTCGACCTTCTCTGCGCTCTTGCCATGGATGCGGGATTGGGAATTTCCCTCATCCGGGAAAAGGCGGGCCGGCTCCGGATGGAAGAAGAACAGCGGATGCTGGAAGAGAAGATGCGGCAAGCGCAGAAGATGGAGAGCCTGGGGCTGCTGGCAAGCGGGGTGGCGCATGATTTTAACAACCTGCTCACCACCATAATGTTGAACCTGGACCTGGCTCTGTTGGAACCGGCAATGAGCATTGAGGCGCGGGAGCGAATAAATGAAGCGATTAGGGCATCCCGGCTGAGCGCGGTGATTTGTCAGCAGATGCTGGCTTATGCGGGCAAAGGCTCCGCCGCGCCAAAAAAGGTGGACGCAAACCAGTTGATAAGCGACATGGCCAAGCTGTTGCGGGTTTCCTTTTCCAGGAAAGTTGAATTATTAATGGAGCTGTCGCCTCACCTGGCTCCGGCCTGGCTGGATGTGGCTGGTTTTCAACAACTTGTGATGAACCTGATCACCAACGCCGCCGAAGCCCTGGGTGAGGGGGGGGGGAGAGTGACAATCCGCACCAGGGAGGCGCAATGCGCCATGGGGCTGCGCGGGATATACTACGAATCACCGGACATGCCGGAGGGGCCATGCCTGATTGTTGAAGTGAAGGACACAGGAGCGGGCATGTCAGAGGAGACCATACAGAAGATTTTCGATCCATTTTTCTCGACAAAGCCCACTGGTCGGGGGCTGGGATTGGCTGTGGTTTTGGGCATAGTCCGCGCCCATGGCGGGGCAGTGGTGGTTCAAAGCGTCGTGGGGCAGGGCTCCACCATTATGGTGATGTTCCCCATGGGTGATGTTTATGATGTGGCGGCGGAGGGGCAAACCGGGAAGAAGAATCAATCCCAATCCAGTGGCGCCATCCTGATAGTGGAAGATGAGGAGCATCTTCGGAGCGCATGCCGGATAGCGCTGGAAATGAGCGGGTACAAGGTCTTCACTGCCTCCAACGGAAAGGAGGGGCTGGATTGTTTTTTCAAAAACTCCGCGGAAATAGACTTGGTGATCCTGGACCTTTCTATGCCGGTGATGGGCGGGCGGGAGACTTTAAACAGGCTGATCATGCATCCGAAGAAGGTTTCCGTGATCCTCACCTCCGGATTCGACAAATCGATGGATGAGAAAATCCCAAAAAGCGACGCCATTTCCCACTTCCTTCCAAAGCCCTACAACGCACAGCAACTGATTAGCGCGGTGCGGGAGGTGATGAACAGCGTTGGAGAGACAGCTAGCCGCCTTATTTGAGCAGGTATACGGTGTTCTCCGAGTAGCCCAAAGTCCCATCGGCGTCGAATGCCTCGAATATGCTGAGGATCATTTCTGGAGATAACAACCATCGGATTCTGGTAGAGCCATCCTTGTTCTTCGTCTCAAATTCCACCAGGTCGCGGATGACCTTGCCACTGGGAAACTGCATCAAGGGATTCCCGGCGCCATCGTAAATGGCCAATCCGGCTCTGGCGCCGGAGAGAGCCAGGGTCACTACCACGTCCGGTTTTTTCGTTTTGTTAATGTAATTACTGAACCGGAAGCTTCTCGTATTGGAGTTGGAGAGCGTTAGGACCTCGGTACTGAAGACCTTTGTGGTGACGATCGGCTCCGGAACCCGGTTATAGATAATCGAATGAGCAATAAACCGCCGACTGGAATTGCCATGGTTAGCCTTGCCGCCCCCGGTAGCGCAGGCGCCGATGAATACGCCGAAAACCAACACCGCCGCTATTCTTATCTTGTTTCCCATTATAATCCCTGTGCCATATTCAGATTTTAAAAATGGTAGCACATTTCAATGGCTTAGGAGTGTATAATCCACGCAGTCACGGAGGAGGGGGCCGACTGTTCCTCGGAAAAGGAAGGGGACGATCCATAATATCCACTCCCCGGGATAGAGGAGAGGGGGGCTGTAATCTGGACAATGAATAAGTTGACTAAACCCTTGAAATGAAATAGGGTGTTGAATTGAATTGACGCAGACGCCAGTCCATAATAGGATATTTCGTTATTAAAAAGAATTTGGCCGTGAAGGAGAACAACGGTGAAACGTACATATCAGCCCCACAGTACTCCCCGAAAGAGGACTCATGGGTTCCTGGTTCGATCCAGGACCAAGGGTGGAAGATTGGTTTTAAAGAGGCGAAGAGCCAAGGGGCGAAAGCGCCTGACTGTTTAACGAATCCGGGCTTTGGATTTACCAGGGATTCCAGGCTGCGCAAGCGGCCGGAATTTATCAAGGTTTTCAGGCAGGGAAAGCGATACATTGGCGCCGGGATTTATATATATTATTTAGCCAACGATCTGGGCCGATCCAGGATCGGGCTTGATGTCGGCCGCAAGGCCGGCAATGCCGTGAAAAGAAACAGATACAAACGGCTATTGCGCGAGGTATTCAGGCGCCACGGGTTCTGCCTCGCCATGGATTTGGATATGGTAATCAGGGTTTCTCCTGGCGCTAATGCCATGGAGTACAGGAACATCCTTAGGGACTTTCTTGATTTTGCCGATAAAACGGCGGGCTGACCTAAAAATTGACATCATTCCAGCCGACGGTGTTCCAGGAAATATGAAAACTTTATTTGTCTTCTTGCTGCGAGTTTACAAGGCGCTAGTTTCGCCTTTCTTGCCTCCAGCGTGCATCCATGTCCCCACCTGTTCGGAATACGCCGCCGCTGCAGTGGAACGTCATGGGGCCTTGCGTGGCGGCTTTTTGTCCGTCGGCAGGCTTATACGATGCACTCCCTTCCACAAAGGCGGATTTGATCCGGTTCCCTGATGCTTGATAGAAATTTCATCATATCCCTGGTAATGGCGTTCGCGCTGATATTCCTCTACAATGCTTACTACCAGGTGCGCTTCGGCCAATATCTGGAGCAAGAGGGGCAAAAACAGATGCTGGCCGCCGAACAAAAGAAAAAAAATGCCCATGCGCCGGAGCAGAAAAAGACCGCTGGTACGGCCAGTGATCTGGGCAAGGGAACCAGTGTCGATGAAAATGCCGCGCCTGTCTCCCCGGAAACCACTGAATTTTTACCCTCACATGCGGCTATGGAGATGGAGACGGCTGCTGCCGCGGCGCCCCCTTCCGCCGGATCAGCGCCCGCTTCCGCCGATTTGATAACAATCAACACCGGCGCCGCCACCGTTGTTCTCTCCTCCAAGGGCGCCATTCTGAAAAGTTACCATCTTAACGGCTATCACAACAAAGACAATAATCCGGCCGAGCTGATCCTGGACCCCCAGGTCTTCGAGCAGACGCAGAAAAAGAACTTCGAGGAGGCCAAGGCGGATGGAGACGATGCGGATTTCAAGTGGGTGACCGCCTATCCCACCCTGGGGCTCAAGTTCCCTAAAGAGGAGTTTTCCAGAATTATTAACACCCGGGTATTCAGCCATGACGCATCGGGCGCCAATATTGATATCAGCGGCGCCTCCCGCCCCACCACGGTGACTTTCGAGCTATCCGACCCCTCCGGAATCCGAATCCGTAAAATATTTACATTTCATTCCGGAGAGAACGAATTCGATTTTTCCGTGGAGGTGATTTCGGCGCCACAATGGGGCAAATTCAAATACTCCGTAGTATGGTTTGGGCTCAACGATGACGAGCCAGCACACCTGCAATACCTCTCCTACCACAGGCCCATGCTCAAGATCGGCAAACAGTTCCGCATGGATAGCCCTGACGAGGAGAAAAGGATTCAAGAGTATAAAGGCGATATCGTGTGGGCCGCCTTCACCCACAAATACTACGCCGTGATAGGCATGCCTCAGAGGTCCGACGCGTCATTGGTGCGCACCAACTATATAGACGGTTACAACACCACTCTGGAGTGGGAATACCCTACCGACTCGGTGAACTCGATCCGCTTCTTCCTGGGGCCCAAGAGGCACGACATTCTGCGGGAATATTCCGATGATCAGCGGGTGATTATAGATTACGGCTGGTTCAACGTTATAGCGCAGCCCCTTTTCTGGCTGTTGGACAAGTTTCACTCGGTCCTGGGCAACTGGGGATGGGCCATCGTCATGCTTACCGTGCTGACGAAAGTCGTTCTCTTCCCCCTGTCCCAGAAGGGATTCCGGTCCATGAAAAAACTGCAGAAATTTCAGCCGCAGATGAAGAAGCTGCAGGAGCTGTACAAGGACGATAAGGAAAAACTGAACAGGGAATTAATGGCATTCTACAAGGAGAACAAGGTCAACCCCATGGGTGGATGCCTGCCGATGTTTTTGCAGATTCCGATCTTCTTCGCTCTGTACAAGGTGTTGTACGAATCAATAGAGCTAAAGGGCGTGCCATGGATCCTCTGGATAACGGACCTGACCGCCCAAGATCCCTACTACGTGACGCCTGTAATAATGGGGGGCACCATGTTCCTGCAACAATGGATGACGCCTTCCACTGGGGATCAGACCCAGCGGCAGATAATGCTTATCATGCCGGTGGTCTTTACATTCATGTTCCTCTCGTTTCCTTCCGGTCTGATCCTGTACTGGATGGTGAATAACATCCTGTCGATCATCCAGCAGTGGATCATAAACCGCGAGAATTTTGAGGAAAGCGGACCAAAAGAAAAAACAGCATAGGAAAATAATATGGAATGGGTTGAAGCAGAAGCGAAATCGAACGAAGAAGCTAAAGCGCGAATCATGGAGGCGCTGAATGTGACCGACTCCGCCACCGTAGAGTTTGAGGAGATGAAGGTTACACGAAGGTTTTTGGGAATGGGCGGCAAGTCCGTCAAGATCAGGGGAAGACTGAAAGAGGAACCAAGAACTCAAAAGTCGGCATCGGCGCCTGCTAAGCCGATAGTATCCGAACCGGTAGTCACCGTACAACAACCGGAGCCGATAAAATCAGCTGACCTGAAAAGTGAAGAGGAGCCTGAAAGCGAGGAAAAAGAGATTCGGCCTCCCGCAGTCCATCCCCCCGCTGCCCCCACAGGCTTGACCACTTTCGCCAGCCCATACAGGCCATGGGCCTCCGAGGGCCCCTCCGCCATCGTCATCCCTCCAGAGGGGAAAGGCTATGGCAGAAAACTATTTAGCACCGAGCCCGCCGCAGCTGATGAAACCGCCGAATTAGACGATGCCTCCTCCACCTCCAGGGAGAAGGAAGACCTCGATTTCGTGCCGCCGACATATACCGACCATGCCGACTCTCCCGCCACATCGGAGGACAGGGAGAAGGCTGTGGAGTTCATAAACGGCCTGGTGACAAAAATGGGCATGAAAGCAAATGTGAGCGGATGGCTGCTGGAGGACAGGCTGTTGATGGTTATGGATTCAGAGGATAGCGCTTTGCTCATCGGACGCAAGGGGGACACCCTGGAGTCGATCCAGTATCTCACGGACATATTTATCAACCGGAAACGCGAGGAGCGCGTTCGCATCATAGTAGACTCCAAGTACTATCGCGAAAAAAGGCGGTACAAAGTATTCCAGATCGCCAAAGAGGCGGCGGATAATGCCGGGCGAACCGGCAAGCCAGTTCGGCTGAATCCCATGAGCCCGGCGGAAAGGCAGATCGTCCACTCAACCCTGGCCGAGGACAAGAGAGTGGAGACCATATCCGAAGGACAGGGCAACCGACGCAAAGTTGTGGTATACCCGAAAGGCCGTCGGCAAGGAAAACCCTCAAGTAAAAGGGATTCCGATAGGGGCGGCTATGACCGAGGCGGATCAGACAGAGGCAGTTACGATAAGGGCGGCTCTGACAGGGGCGGCTATGACAAGGGGGACAGAAGCGGACCTAAAAGCAGCTACAGCCGAAACCGTGGATATTAATTTAAGATAGCCCTTTACAGAAAAGGTCATCTTCAGGCTCCTCCATTGAGACGCAATGGCTTTTGCAAGCAGTCCGGGGTGTATACGCACATCCCGGACTTTTTTTTATGTCCTCCTGGCTTACCGGGATCAGATTGCCCACCGCTGTATTCCTGAACAAGGCGAATGACAAGTGAAGAATCTCATTCTTTTCAGATAAACATTGGGTTTGATCCGGCATCTCCCCTTGTTTCGGCCGCAAGTAGCGCGCGGGGCTCCTCGTAACAGGTGTACTACACCACCACAAATAGCGGCGCGCTCCCCTTATGCCCTCAGGCCCTCATAATATTACCCCACAAGTTCGATGAGGAAGCGCTCTACCAAGAAGGAGGTTATTGTTGGTGGTTATGGGAAACAATTACACTCAGTTGAATATTGAAGATAGAGTGATGATAGGAATGCTCAAGAGCGACGGCAAGTCGTTGCGGGCTATTGGCCGGGAATTAGGGCGTAGCCACAGCACGATTCTTCGTGAACTAAAGCGGAATGCCCCTGTCATTCGTAAAGGCTACTATCTTGCCCACAAGGCTGATGAGAGAGCCGATGAGAGAAAGAGTAGAGCCGGCGGCTTTGTCTGGCGAAGTTGCCGCAGAAGAGCGCCGGGCATACAAGCAGGGCGATGGCTGACAGGCTCGGTTCTATTCCTGCCAGGGCGCGTCTGTCGATCACATACGACCACGGTTCCGAGAGCGTGGAGCATGAGGCGGTGAACGCAAAGCTGGGACCGCGTCATACTTCTGTGCGCCGTATCACAGCTGGGAAAAGGGAACGGTGGAAAACACTTGCGGGCTTGTCCGAAGATATATTCCGAAGATAACAGACATTACTCAAATACCGGACAGCGAGATAAAGAAAATGGAACGTCAGCTAAATAACAGGCCAAGAAAGTGTCTGGGGTTCCAGACGCCCATTGAAGTCTTTGATAAATTCCGTGGTGCACTTGCCGATTGAATGTAGGGAGTGAAATGCGCATTTTGCGCCCTCCCAATTCCTTAGACGCCTACGCGCTACCACCAACGGTCATGTTTGCGTATCAGGATTTGTTATATGTGGATAATTCCCCCTTGTTTTTGCCAAGCCTTTGTGGGCGAACAATAACCGAAAACGATTGGCTGGTCAACATATCATTTTTTTCATTACCGGTTTACCGGGCGGAGTACAATACCAATCTATATCCTCGCTTATTGTTCAACAGAAGCTAATAAATAATGCGCATACTAAATTGGCATAACACGGCGCGGGTGGATCGCTTCGCGGATCTTGCATAATATGCGGCTAGCTCTGGATTTTCAGATTCGCGGGAAAATCGCAATTAACATTTGGGGGTATCATGAGCGCCTTCCAGGACGTCTCAGACAGGAAGCTTGTTGAAACCGAGCTGCAGAAGTACAAAGAGCGATACGATTACGCCACCTCCGTGGGGAAGGTTGGAATCTGGGATTGGAACCCGGTAACCGGAAAGCTTTACTGGAGCGACCAAGTCTACGTTTCCCTGGGCCTCCCCGTGCCGGACCAGGATCCCACCATAGAGATGTTCATGGAAATGGCGCACCCTGATGACAGGGAGCCAATCTCCACCGCCTTGAAGGAGGCGCTGGCCAACAGGCGGCCATTTAACATTGAATGCAGGATAATCCGCAATGACGGCCAACCCAGGGTCTTCCATGCCGTCGGCAAGGTCACCTTCAACCGCGATGGCCAGGCGCAGCGCATGATGGGCACATTCCAGGACATCACAGAGCGGAAGCTCATTGAAACCAGGCTGCAGGATTACAAGGAGCGATACGATTACGCCACCTCCGTGGGGAAGGTAGGAATCTGGGATTGGAGCCCTGTAACCGAAAAGCTGGTCTGGAACGACGAAGTCTACGTTTCCCTGGGTCTCCCCGTATCGCACCAGAATCCCACTTTCGAGATATTCATGGAATTGGTGCATCCGGAAGACAGGGAGGCCTTCTCCACCGCCGTGGAGGAGGCGCTGGGCAACAGGAGGCCATTCAACATGGAATACAGGGTAATCCGCAATGACGGTGAACCCAGGGTATTCCAGGCCATAGGCAGGGTGACCTTCAACAGCGATGGTCAGCCACAGCGCATGATGGGCACATTCCAGGACATCACAGAGCGGAAAGCGGCGGAGGAAGCGTTGCGCGCCGCCAAGGAAAACGCGGAGCAGGACTCGCTCAAGTTACATCAAAGCGAATCCCGATTCAGGCAACTTGCTGAGTCAGGATTCGAAGGGATCGCCATACACGATAACGGTGTCATCCTAGATATCAACCAGCAGGCATCAAACCTGGTTGGGTTCGAGCGAGACGAGATCGTCGGAAAGAATATCTTCAGCTTTGTGGCGCTAGAATCACAGGAGACGGCCTTTCGCTCTTTCACGAAACTCTCCGAGGATATGATCGAGATCAAGCTCATCAGAAAAGACGGAAAGGCAATATTCGTGGAGAGCCGTGCGCGATCCATCGACTACAGCGGCAAAGACGCCAGGATTGTCATTGTGCGCGACATCACCGCCAGAAAAGCCAATGAGGAAAAGCTCCGCGCCGCCAAGGAAGAGGCGGAAGACGCTACCAGGATGAAAGACAATTTCGTGTCCCTTGTCTCCCACGACCTGCGCTCTCCTCTGGCGAACATCCAATCTCTGCTAAGAATAGTCCGCAATAGCGAACAGTACCGGTTGGATGACGAAAAAAGAAATGAGTGCCTGAACAAGTCCATAGACAACACCGAAGGTCTGCTTAACCTGATTGACAAACTGCTAGACCTGAGCCGACTTAAGACCGGTAAGGTCATCACCGAAAAGCGATTTCTTTCCGCCTACAGCGCGGCTGAGACTTGCATATCGTACCTGGCGTTCAACGCGGAGGCCAAAGGGATCTTCATACGAAACGAAATCCCCCGCACTCTGCGCATCTTCGCCGACGAAACCCTATTCGGCGAAGCGCTGGGGAATATCATAAGCAACGCCATAAAGTTTTCCAAGAAGGGAGACACCATCACCCTCTTCATCCCCCGGGATAGGCCTGACACAATCGCGCTCAAGGACACAGGAGTGGGTATCCCGCCGGACATCTTGTCAGGCATCTTCAGCGGCGATGTGCGCACTCCATCCAGGGGCACCGGTGGAGAAAAGGGAACAGGCCTGGGACTGCAATACTGCCGCGAAATCATGGCGGCCCACGGCGGCCAGCTCACCGCCGAATCCGAGCCAGGAAAGGGTTCGGTGTTTTACCTGACCATTCCTGCGGTGAGCGCCAACCTGATGCTGGTGGACGATGTACAGGCCCAGCGCGAAATTATGAAGGACATGCTTGCCGGCATAGGTGGCCTCAACATCATGGAAGCGGAAAATGGACAGCAAGCCCTTGAGAAAATGCACATCTGCTCCCCTCATCTTATCGTGACTGACCTTACCATGCCGGTGATGGACGGTTTTAGGTTTATCAAGGAGGTCAAACGCAGTCTCTTGTTGAATACCATCCCGTTAATAGCCATCACATCCGTCACAAGCGGCGAAAACGACAAGCGTGAATTGGATATCCGGAACAAGGTCTTCTCCCTGGGGGCCGACGATTTTGTCACCAAACCATTCATCAAGGGAGATTTTGTCCCCAGGGTGCAACGGTTCTTGGGATTCTGATGAAACGCGGCGGCTGGTGAATTAAAGAGGTTGATAACCAAAACAGCGCCCACCAGTGATCGGCATAATAATGCCCTTTGACATCTAAGTCACCGTTGCGTTTGCGGGGAATCTGGATGCTAGCCGCTGGAGATCATACCGCACGAGCATCGTGTCCGATGAAGCGGAGCTGGCGGTGTAATCTTCATGTAAACCTC
>JAOUMU010000087.1 GCA_029881335.1 Nitrospinota bacterium
CGATGTGGGGACGGTGATTTCCCGGGCCATCCCCTCGCTCCACTTATCCTCCGGACCGGGCAGCTGGAATGGGACCCTGTAGTCAGAGCCGGCATGGATCACCTTTTGCCGGGTCAGCGAGGAAGCGGAAAGCAGCAGAAGGACGCAAATGGCGTATAAGGCCCAGGTCCAGGCGCGGTTCTTTTTGTCCATGGGAAGATAAGGGTGGAAATAGCCCAAAAATACCTGACGGGTAAAGAGCAGCAAAAATCCTCCGGCCAAGGCCGCGCCTTGCTTCGCCTCGCTCCACAATTCACTTTGGCCCAGCGATAGAAGCCAGATAGCTGTGGCCGCCACGATGAACGGGATGTCCAGAGGCGTTCTGGGTGTCCGGGTGCTCTTCTGGGAACTATCTTGCCGTGATAGCATCGGATATCATCCCCCCCAATACCTCGGCGCCGAAGGGGGACAAGTGCCCATCGTCGATAAAGTATGTGTCATTAACTTTCGTCATTTCCGCCAGGCGGGCGCTGGTGTCCAGGCATGGAACTCCTTTTATGGAGCATAGGTCCATGAACATATCCCTAAAATTGCCCAAGGCCCGATTCTGGGGCTTGTATATCTGTATTATGTCCGGCACAAACACCGCCAAAAACTTTTTCCCCCGTTTGGCGCTCTCCTCGTTAATCCTGGCGATAAAGTCAAACGCCGCCTGGAACTGGGATCGGTAAGTCTCCGGCTTTTTCAGTACATCGGCGGTCACATCGCTGTGAGTGGAGGCCATCTTCATTTTTACCATTTTGATGTCTCGAATGATCTCCGAAAAAAGCTTCCCCGGATGATGCAGAAGCGCAAGGTAAACAGCCGTCTTCAAGGCTGCCCGCCGCGCCAGGGAAGTATCCCTGGGGGTGTGACAACAGTATACGCCATACGCTTCACTCGCGGCCATGATCGCCATGTTCTCCTCTTTCACATAGGCCTCGTCCAGCGGATGGAACCGTAAGAAATCCACCCGGCCATTCTCTATCTGGTACCACGGTTTGTCAAACCCATGGCCCGTGTTCTGATCTATGAACATCACGTCGTTGGGAAAGAAGAGCAGCGCCACCCACTGCGCGTCCACCCTGTCCACCCATTCCATGAACACGGTATATTCCTGGTCGGTGGAATATCCAAGTATTCCGAAGTTATACACATACCCCCCCAGCCGACGGCTCATCACAGCAGCGATGGTCTGTTCCTGGGCCAGAAACTCCCCCTGTGTAAAAGAGTCCCCCAGCAGCATGGCCCGTCCCTGGGGGGGGAACTCCATCTCATCGCCCAGCGCCCGGAATCCCTCCTTGTTGTTCACGTAAAAAATTTCCGGCTCATGATCCGGGGATCGCTGGGTAAGCGCCGTATGATTCGGAAGCAGCTTCCACCCCAGGGTGGCGTCATGGATGAATTTGCCAGCTCCATACATTTCCCTTGGCAGCCGGCTCTCCTCCGTGGAGGTCAACCATGGCGTGCGCGCTTCCACATACACCGCCAGTCCCCCCAGCGCCGCCAAAGGCCCCATGGCCGCCACGATCCACATCACCCCATGCATAGCCAGCCGCCGGGCGCTCCACCCCGCTTTATACCGGCGCCACACCGCCTCGACGATTAAGATGGTGGCGCAGATCCAGAAGAGGAGCCAGTTCCACGGCCAGATCATATATCGCCACGGCTCCCATGCGCGCGGCAGGTTGGTTATCTCCACGCTTCGTATCGCGATCCAGGATCCCTTCACCGGCTGAAAGGATAACTTGTTCTCCGCCCCGGCCAGACATCCGCTAGGGATCATGACGGTGTAGTCCGACCTTTTTCCGCCGCTCCTCCACTCCGGCCTGGGCAATCCGTGGCCCGGCTGGATATGGATCAAGCCCAGGTCGCAATCTTCCACCATAAGGCGCAGAGCCGGTGGCTGTGAGTCGTGGCTTTCCATCAGCCGCAGCCGGACCAGCGCTGAAGCGCCGCCAGCCAGGATGACGGATATCTCCCTGGCCATCCCCTCCTCCGCCCAGGTGTCCGCCGGGCCGGGTAGCTGGTATGGGACGGAGCCTATGGAGCCGGCGTGGATCACTTCCAGCCTGGGTGGCGCCAGAGCGGCTACAAGGGTGAACGCAAGAATGATGTAGAGCGCCACGGTCCATTTGCCTCCCGCAGCGAAAGCCTTCCGCGCCGTCAGCGCCAGCAGCCCGCCGACCATCGCCGTCGCAAAAGCCCCCTCGTGCCAGCGGCCTTTTTGAAGATACACCACCAGCCAGAAGCCCAATACAAGAAGCGCTGTGGCGATGTCCACAGCCTTGGGATGGGGGGGGGGGCTCTCCCCGGAGGGATTATCGTTCATCGTTTTTCCATTAAGCCCCAGGCGCCCATACAACGACCGGGGAATTGAAATAAACAGACATGATATCTCAACTGAAGGTTGATTTATTCAGCTTCATGAATGAAAATGCCGATAATAAGAAAATACTGATAGACATGAGGGACAGGAACCATGAGAACAAATCAGGCTGGCGTGGAGCTGATCATGCGATTCGAGGGATTCGAACCGGATTGGTATGAGGATGTGGTCGGAGTCAGGACGATAGGCTATGGTCACACCGGTGACCTGCCTGATGGATTCTCCGCGCCCTTCACCGCGGAGGAGGGGAAGAGGCTTTTGACTACCGACCTGCAAAGATATGAGGGGTACGTGGAAGAGCTGGTCATGGTCCCCCTTAACGAAAACCAGTATTCCGCCCTGGTCAGCTTCACCTATAACCTGGGGAGGAGAAACCTGAAGGAATCAACTCTTCTGCGTATGCTGAACTGGGGGGACTATCAACAGGCGGCGGACCAGTTTCCGCGATGGGTCTTCGCCGGGGGAAAGAGGTGGGACGGCCTGATACTCCGGAGGGGAGCCGAACGGAAGCTGTTTCTAAGCCCGGTCTGAAACAGCGCCTCACGGTGAGGACCACAAATTCACACCATCTTCCCCCCCTCTCCTGATATTCTTTCAGTGAGGAAAGGCGCTTATGAAGATAATCATCATATCCATCGGGGACGAGGTCACCTCCGGCCATACGCTGAACAGCAATGCCGCGTGGATGGCCCAAAACCTGGAGCAGGCGGGCGTGACCCCGCAACGGGTGGTGACCATGCGCGACCAGATCCCTGCGTTGGTGGCGGAGCTAAAGGAGGCGGTCCAGAAATACGACATGATCCTGGTCACCGGTGGGCTGGGTCCCACTCATGACGACGTGACCAAGCCGGCTCTTGTCCAGGCGTTCCGCGCGCCGCTGGTTCGTGATCAAAAAACTTTACGGCAGGTGAGAGCCTTCTTCCGACATATTGGCCGCCCCATGGCCCCAGTCAACGAAGGGCAGGCGGATGTGCCGAAAGGATTCACCCCGCTGGTCAATTCCATCGGCACGGCGCCGGGGCTGATGTTGGCGAAGAAGCGATACACGCTGGTGGCCATGCCGGGGGTGCCCTCGGAGATGCGCCATATCATGGAGCGCCATGTGATCCCCATAGCGAAAAAGATGGCTGGGAGCGCCGTTCTGCTGAGGGCCACGCTGCGGACCGCCGGAATCGGCGAATCCGCCCTCTCCACTCTGCTGGAAGAGCGGGGCTTTGCGCCTCCGGAGGGGGTGACTATGGCCTACCTGCCTTCCCTCGGCCAGGTGGACCTGCGCCTCACCGCCACCGGAGCCAACCGGCGATGGGTAAAATCGCATCTGGAGAAGGCCGCTCAAGGTATCAAAAATATAGCCGGGCAATACATCTTCGCCAGGGAGAGCCAGACGCTGGAGGAGGTGATCGGGAACCTGTTGACAGAGAGCCGGCTCACCATAGCCTCGGCGGAGAGCTGCACCGGCGGGCTCTTCGCATCCCGCATTACATCCGTCTCCGGCGCCAGCGCATATTTCCTGGCGGGAGCGGTCACATATTCAAACAAATCGAAGGAGAAAATGGCAGGAGTGAAACGGGATACGTTGACAGGATATGGCGCTGTCTCCGCGGAGGTGGCGGGGGAGATGGCGGAAGGAATCCGCGCCGCCACCGGGGCGGACATCGCGTTATCCTCCACCGGCGTGGCCGGGCCCACTGGCGGGACAAAAAAGAAACCGGTAGGGCTGATTTATATCGGCATGGCCCACGGCCGCGGCACAGAGACGAAGAAGCTGAATCTGGGGATGGACCGAAAGAGTAACCAGGCCCGCACGGCCAACGATATGCTGTTGTGGCTGTGGCGGACGGCGCGGGATTGGCCCAGGGATGAGCCGGAGAAGTTATCATGACAATCGAGGATCAGACAGCGCCCGGCGCGCTCTATCTTGTGGCCACACCGGTGGGTAATCTTGCCGATATCACCCAACGCGCCATCGACACTTTGAGCTCGGTGGACATCGTGGCCGCCGAGGACACCCGCCACTCGCGGACTCTCCTTGCGCGGCACGAAATCAAAGTTAAAAGGTTGGAGTCCTACCACGCCCATAATCTTGATTCCCGCACCGGCCAGCTGGTTCGGCATCTGCTGGATGGCAAAAGCGTGGCCCTGATCAGCGACGCGGGGACACCGGGCATATCAGACCCAGGCTCCGCCCTGGTGCGGGCTGCGGTGGAGGCGGGAGTGACCGTGTGCCCCATCCCTGGAGCGTCGGCGCCAGTGCTGGCGCTCACCGCTTCCGGCTTTCCCTCCCATCGATTTGTATATGAGGGCTTCCTGCCCCGCAAGAAAGGGCGCAGAAGACTGATCGATTCGTGGAAAGAGGAACCGCGGACGGTTGTCTTCTTCGAGTCGGGCCTGCGGCTGGTGAAGACATTGGAGCAGATAGCCTCCGCCCTAGGCCCCAGGAAGGTGTGCGTGGCGCGGGAGATGACGAAGAAATTCGAGGAATTTCTGCGGGGGGATATCGGGGAAGTGATCGAGGAGCTTTCCCGGCGCGGCGGAGTGAAAGGGGAAGTGACGGTGGTGTTGGCGCCGATTACCTGAGATCAGTTTGTCCGGCTGTATATTCAACTGACGGTCGTGTTGCCCAGCGTATCGACTATGATGAATATGGTAATATATTACGGGATATGAGTCCCGTTTAAGGAGCTCCAACTGTAAACACACTTGCTGGCCAGTGCGGATATAAGGCTACCTAAGTATCTTGTCTATGGCGTGGGGACCCAATGCGCGATCCATGAGCAGTTGCGGGTAATATGAGCCCGGGAACGATTTGAGCCGGATCTCCTCGAGCTTCTTCTCCCGGGTGAAAAACATTTCGAAGTAAAATGGTGGGTCTGTCTTCCATCCGGTGAGCTGGTATGCGATGAATTTCCGGTTCCACATTCCCCGTTCCTCCTCCAGGGTCACCACAAAATTTCCATCAAACTTATCCCGCAACGCATTTTTCACGCTCTCCAGGGTGGATTCGCCGTTAATTCCGAAGCTAATATCCCCTTTATACAAGGAGAAACCATATAGACGATCCGGCCATGTACCCGGTCTTAAGCAAAAGCCAACCATGTTCCGAAGGCCAGCGTGCTGGATGAAGTAGCCACGATCCCTGAACGCGGTCCAGGTGCCGATGGTTTCGCCGCCATTGCGGAAATATTTCGCGAATTCTTTCCGGGAGGAGCCGACGAACATCTTGCCCATTTTTCCGTTTACCAGGTCCAGGTCCAGCCTTGGCTCCACAGACGTGGGCTCTCCAGCCATGGTGGGAGTGACCAACACCAATGAAGCCACAAGGGCAAATTGGGCCAATCTCATGGTTGGCTCCTTGTCAGTGAGGTGTTTCCCATGATTCTCATCGGCCCTATCTCCACCGGTGTCTTGCTGTCGAAACGCAGCCGGGCCTCCACATTGAGCATTGGCTTTTCAATGATGAAATTCGCCACCGCTCCATCCGCCAGGCGGAAAGTCTTTTTCGGGAACGGTTCTGCCTTCTCCTGTACATCGACCACTTCAATAAATCCTGTCTCTCCGCCACTCCCCTCCGGGACACGGATAGGGATTTCGATTTTGTATTTCCCCGGTGGTAGTTTAAGATACCTGCCAAAAATCGTGAGGCCGTTTCTGGTAGCTCCCGGCGCCAGCCGGATCCATCCACCCTCTAGCTCGTCAAAGGGGACCACGGGCAAAAACGGTGATGGTATTTCAGCCTCCATCTCGCGTTGCGAAGCCGACCATAAGGTCCATCCGGCCTGATCGGACAATCTGAAGCTGCCCCGCTGGCGTTCGGCGAAAATATGGGATTTTTCCGGGAAGATCGTGTAAAAAGCTCCGATCAACACAAACAACGCCGCCACCAGCGATAAGCTGAACCGGGTGGGTTCGACTTCCCTGTCGCGCCATTTCAGCCAAATGGCTGTCAGCGCCCCCGCCACCATCAGCCAGGCCAATGTTTTGGCCGCCAGGTCCGTGTCCCATGTAAAGTCAAAAAATATGCGTGACGGGTCCAGCGTCAATAACCTTCGATCCAGGTAACATTGGTGCACCAGGTAGTATTCATTGGCGTAGGTGAAAAAGTTTCGGGTGATGGCCAGTCCCACCCCGATAAGCCAAAAGAAAAGCCAATAGACCCATGCCGCCGGGCGGGAATTCCAGAAAAAGCCCATGAATATCGCCAAGGCCGGATAGTAAGCCACGATATAGCGTGTACCGGGAGGGCTGGTCCCCGCCCACCACTCGTCGAAGCCGAGGACAAGAAAGTATGGAATCGCCATCAATACAAACAATGGCCACGAGGGCCAGGGCCGGGAGCGAAGGGCCAGGAGGATCACCGCCGGCGCCATCAGAAATACCGGGGCGTATATAAGGACGCCGTGGCCTTTATCCAGCAAGCCGCCGATCCATCCTATATAGACTCCCAGCGGATTCCAGTATTGCCCCGCTCGGCCGTATTGCCCCGCTCTTGGAATGATATCGAAATGTCTGATGTAAAGATCAACAATGTTAATGGCGGCGAAGAGAGTCAGCGTTGCCAAAAAAAGAGGCCACACGCGCCATGCGGATTTGCGAGTGAGCCAGAAATACGCGGCAATGGCGGGAAGGCCGAAGAATCCGAAACGGTCGTGAAGGAACAGCAGCATCCCCATAGCCGCTCCCATACCCAGCGCGGACCAGGGGCCGCTTTTTTCCGCATTGATTAAAAACCGCAAACCCAGGGTGACCATCAGGGCGGCGAGCATCTCCGGATAAACCTGGACGGCATAAGCGAGCATGGGGAAGGTGAACATCACTCCGGCCACTCCCATGGCGGATGTTGATGGAGGGAGCCCCAAGTCCGAATGGAGCAACCGGAAGAGGTTCCACGTCACGGCCATACCAAAAAGAAGCGTTCCGAATATGGACCAAAGCCGAAAATCACCCCCGGTCAGCCATCCCATCGCCACGAATGGGGCTATGGCAACGGAGTATCCACTTTTATATTTGCTGTAGTGTTCGGTGTAGTTATAAGTCTCCCCATGACCCCCCACCGGCTCCTCTATCCAGTTGATATGGTCCTCGCGCATAATGGCCGGTATCAGGTCCAGGCTATGGTCGATGACCAGCGCATCGGCGATCAGCACGTATTGAGGCGAGTCCCCCGTAAAACCTGCGCCGCGCATTATCCTCTCCCCCGTCATGAAGACGCCAGCGGACATTGCGGCAAATAAGAGCGGCAGCACCAGGGAAAACATTTGCTCCGCCCTGGGTGAGTCCAATTCGTGGTTCAATGAACTCCATGGCCTGGGGGGAAGCAGGCTGACCAAGGTGGCGAAAAAGCCGAGCGCCAGGAGGGGCATGCCCAGATCCACCGCCACCGCCTGATACACCCGGAAAAAAGGAATCCACGCGGGCATGAATGGCAAAGCTACGGGGATGGCGACAACCAGGGGCGCCAATGGGGAGAGACCCCGCTTGAGGGCAAGCGACGCTCCAACGATCCCGAATGCAAGACCTGACAACAGCGCGGAGTCAGGCCGTTCCAAGGCCCAGAACCAGGCCCAGGGCTCTGTGACGAATTGGGATAAAAGCTGTATGGCCGCGCCCCACCCGAACGCAAAGCCCAGAGCAAAGCCGCCTGCCACCCTTGTAGCCATGCCGGAGTATTGAAGGGGAGGGCTTGCGTTTTCTTTATCTCTGTCCACCTCGGGTAGGTAAACGTCTTGCGCGCTCACCACCATGGATAGTAGCAGGCGTCAGGCGACGCGGCCGGTTTGGCCCAGGTCACCGAGTCGATATCGGAGCCGGAGGTCTCGTGGCAATACAGCGCTTCCGTGCCTCTGTCGACTATCCGCACATACCTGGCATAAGACGCGCCGACAAGCGCCAGGTCGAACTCACAATATAAACCGCACCATCCAACCCCCAGAGATGTCCAGGGCCCTGCTTCCGTGGGGCCGATAAACGCTTCAAGGATCTCCGTGGAGACAAACTCGTATACATGAAAATCCCCCCCAGGATGATCGACGATTGTGGCGCCCATCTCCACGATCAATTCTCCGCCGTAGTCCAATGATAAAAAGCCGCTGTATTCCGGTTTGGATACACCGTTGGGCGGCCCAAGGGCCTCGTTCATGTTCCGCAGGCTCGGTGTCAGGTGGTTGGCGCATTTTTTAGGTGTCCAGTCTATTGCGAAAGCGGCGTACGGTGGGCCGTTGATGGAACAGACATCCACCACGGTAAAGGAGTTCAGGCGGCTCCAGTCTGAGCTTACGCCCGGAGCGTTCACCCTGACTCTCCAATAGTATACGGCGCCCTCGTTGAGGCTAACCCCTGGCGACCAGCGGGTGTGATTTTCGTTGGCGGCCTGCTCCACGTTTTTCCCCTCCGACAGCATATTTGTTGCCCCGGAGTCGGCAAACAACTGGAAATCGTAGGTGGGCGCCAGCCCCGGCCCGGAGTAGATATGGCTAACTCCAAGGGTGGGATTGTTGCGGATATTCCGGTCCATGACCCCACCATTGCGCGGGCTGATCGGCTTCCCTCCCTGGTACGACGCGGCGAAGAAATAGAGCAAACCGCTTTTCCCGCCGGAGCTATCCACCCATTCCCACCAATATTGCCTGTTTGGCTCTATGATGAATTCCTTTCCGGGCACCCAGAAAATGGAGCCATCCCCCTGCTCTCGCACACCACTGACGGAGGCGAGAGTCTCATTCTTTTCCTTGTCGCCGTACAGGGTAAAACTGTATGTGGAGCCTGGATGTTTCCTGGCCGAGGCCTCAAGAGTGATCCGAAACGCCCAGTCGCTATGGATTACGTGGCCGTTGGAAGGGTACACACCGGGGGTGGAATCAATGGAGCCATCGCCCCCCTTGGGACCGCAGCCCGAAAGAACCGCGAACAGCAGCGCGACGAAAAAAGCGCCGGCGCGAATCTGGGAATTCTGTTTCATTTTTTCATTCACATGACTTTATGGATTGTTCTTATTCCCGCAGAGGACTAAAATCGATTGCCAAATCTTTTTCGGCAGCCCATGGTCCCGCAACGCCTTAATTGACGCGGGAGCCTATATAATAACCAATTTTAACGTTGCTGACCGACATTATGCCAAATTTGGAGCGCCGGAGTGGAGGAATTTACCATAATCGACAATAATACCCCGGATTCGAGGAGAACGAGCCTGCTGGAAGCGGCGGTAGTGCTCACCTCCTTCATGGCTCTGGGCCTGGTCTTCACCTGGCCCCTGGCCAAATATTATCTGTCCGGCTTGACCTATGGCTATGACGCCGATCCGGCCTACTACACCACACCGATGTACATGGGCGACCACCTGCAGTACTACTACCACCTGGGGCTTTTGAAATACGCAGCCATTGGCAGGATAGAGTGGTTCACCAATCCTTTCGAGTTCGCTACCGAATATAGACCAGGATGGCTTTTTCTGTACAGCCTGCCACTTTCAGCTGTTATGTACCTTCCATTTTCATTTGTCTCCATGACCTTCGCCTACAACACCTTCATGCTGCTGGGTATCACCCTGGGGGGGCTGTGCATGTATCTGTGGGCCAAGGAGCTGACCGGCAACCGGGTGGCGGCTTTCTTCGCCGGAGTGGTGTTTAATTTCTTGCCCATCAGGATGGTGGAGATACTGGGGGGGCACCCCTCCGGGCATATCCTGTTTCTTTTTCCCCTGGCCCTATATTTTCTGGACCGGGCCGTCAGGCGGAGAAGCGCCCTGGATGGAGCGCTGTGTGGTGTGACATCGCTGGTGTTGTCGTTGCAATACAACTTCTTCGCCTACTTTCTTTTCATGTTCATGATGGCCTATATCCCCTGGCGGTTGATTCCGGCGATCCGCGCCGACTTGGCTTTAATGGGCGCATCCCCGGTGGTGTCTCCTGTCACCAGGTTGAAGCCGCTTGCGCTAGTTCTGTTCTCCATGGGCATCGGTTTCCTGGCCTCCATCGGGTGGATGCTCTTTTTTAAAAAAACCATGGTGGAGCAATCCACCATGGGACACGGCAGGGAATGGGGCGAGGTGGAGAATTTTTCCCCACCAATATGGGCGGCGTGGAATGTGGCCAGGGGATACGAGGTGTACCTTGGGCTGGCGGTGGTCTTCGCTCTGGCGGCGCTGATCCTTCTGGCGGGCAGGCTGGTTCGGGATAGATCGGAGCGGTGGGACATCGTATTTTTCCTTGCCTTGTTCGCCGGAAGCTACCTGCTGGCCTTCGGAACGGCGCTGGACGAATACTTCCCCCTCTACAAGCTGTTCTATAAGTACTTCCCATATTTCAATTTGTCCCGCTCCCCCACGAAGATAATGATCATCGTCATGGCATGCGTCGGCGCGCTGGCCGCGTATTCCATGAAGTGGCTCTTCGAGCGGCGGGCCCCATGGCCCAGGGCGGCGGCTGGTCTGTTCATGCTGGCCTTGGTCCTCGACTTCCATCCCGGCAAGCCGGTGGGCATCTGCCTTCTGGACCAGGGGAGCGAAGCGTACCAATTCATCGCCAGGACCGGGGAGGGGAAACCTGTGCTCAACCTGCCCATCTGGCCGGGGGAATCGTCGTGGGAGTCTATATACCAGTACTACGCCGTGGACAGCGGGACGCCCATGATCAACGGCTACTCCCCGCTGGTGAAAAAGGATTACGTGGACCATGTGTTCTGGCCCCTCTCCCCCATGAACGGGGGTGACATGGCACAGATTCAGGTGGACACCGCCAGAGAGCTGGGCGTGGGATACGTGGTGTTCCACGCGGACGCATACCCGCCGAAGGTGGGCGCTTTTTCTCCATACATAGCCATAGCCCGGCTGATGGAATCCCCATACCTGGAGCTTGCCTACAAGCAAGATCCGTTGTGGATTTTTCGTGTCAGGGAGAACCCTGCCCCATATGTCCCCCCCAGCCCTCCCAGGTTGGGGTCGCTGTTCCAGGCGGAGTGGCTGAACTGGATCGGCGGACGGCGCGCCGAGGATAAGGACTCCAGCCGAGGATGGGCGCTCAAGGCCACGCCTGGGCCGGATATGCCGGAAGACGGCATAGTCAACGCCGGGCCCTACGCCACGTTCCCCGCCGGCAGGTACAAGGCCCGGATCAGATTGAAAATGGAATCGGGCGGCGCCATGGATGGGCCGGTGGTGATGGTGGATGTGGCTGCCGATCAGGGGAAGGTTCTCCTGGCCAAGAGAACGATCAACGCCGATGAATTCACCCAGGCTGGGGTCTATCAGGAGTTTGAACTGGAATACGACCTGGCGCCGGGCAGGTTCTGGCAGGTGGAGTACCGGGTGTATCTTCAGGGCGCGGCCACGATATTCTTCGACTATGTGTATGTGACTTCCACCGATGAGCCCGGGGGGGAGGGCCAGTTCGAGGCGGAAGAGCTTCGCTACTATTCCGGCAGACTGGTGGAGAGCCCCCAGGCATCCGGCGGACAGGCGATGCGCTCCATGCCGGGGATAAACCCGGAGGATGTGATGATGTTCGGACCGGGAACCATGATCGAGCCGGGGCGATGGCGGGCTGTAGCCAGAATGATGGTGGAAGATTCCGACAGTGAGGGGGGAATGGCAGGCGCCCTGGAGGTGTGGCTGGACGGCGAGGAAGAAACTGCCGCCGCGAGACAGGAAGTCCGCGCCAGTTCGCTGGGGGGAGCGGGACGTTGGGCCGACATCTCGTTGGAATTTGACGTGGCGCGCAGGGGCACGGTGGAGGTGGCTGTGAAGTTTGGAGGGAAAGTCCCTCTGCTGGTGGACACCATTCGGCTGGAAAAAGTCGCACGGTGAAGCAGGCTAGTCCGGGGGCCGAGCCCTTATTGTCGGTTGGTCGTAAGCATGTAGACCCCCGCCATCATGAAAACCATATGCGCTCCAAAGGCGGAGAGGAACGGGGGGATGCGCCCTGACTTGCCGAAGGCCAATCCCATGGAGAAGATGAACCAGAATGTGATTCCGATGAGCACGGCGATCATGACGCCGAACAGGAATCCTCCGGAGCGCGAAGACCGGATAGACAAGGGCACAGCTATGAAAGGCATGATAAAACTGATGAAGGGGAATGCAATCTTGCCGTAGAATTCCGCTTCATAGCGGGTGGCATCATAGCCCTTGGTTCTCATGTCGCCGATAAAGTCGGCTATCTCCGCCATATTCATCTCTTCCGGATCCATCTGTGTTTTTTTCAAATCCTCCAGCGGAATGGCCCGGTGGGGGGCCACCATGGTTTTTATACGCTCTTCGGTAAATCCCTGGCTTCCATCGAATCGCACCTCCACGCAATCGCGCAATATCCACCCTTCTTCCGAATAGCTGGCGGAGGCTGCGATGACCCGAGCCACTATCCTGCCGGCGCCCTGGTCGAATCCGAAAATGGATATATCCGTCATGGTTTTGTTTTTCATGTCCACGGCGCCTATGTTCCACACAGACCCGTCGTCCGACTTGTACCATACCTTGCTGCGCTGGAACACCGACTTTCGCGGCTGTTTTTTCACCTCTTCATAATAGATCCGGGTGGTCTCCTTGACAGCCAGGTGAAACACGTATTCGCTGTCCAAAAAAGCCACGGCGCTGATGACGCCTGACGCGGCTATCATGGGGGCGCAGATACGAAGCAGGCTGATCCCCGCCGCCTTCATGGCTATGATCTCCGAAAACCGGCTCATTCCGGCCATAGTCAAGGTGGCGGCCAGCAACACGCACACGGGGGTCACATGGAACAGGGCCAT
>JAOUMU010000088.1 GCA_029881335.1 Nitrospinota bacterium
GCGCGCAATGGAACTATCTCCAGGGACACCGATGAAAATGGCAATGAATCCAAAACCATTGGCGCCCGCCTGATGCTGGATAAAATGGCGCCGGGAGTGAACCTTGGCGCCTCCTACGCCACCGGGATGTGGGATCCGGATTCTAAACTCGCCTCCACCAGAACCGGCGTTCACCTGCGACTGGAAACATCCCTCATCACCGGCGTGGCCATGGCCCCGGTTGTCATAGCCGAGTGGGTGGAGGGGGTGGATGAGCAGGCCTCCTCAATCGATCATAAGGACAAGGAAGTCAGCGGCTACTACATGCAGATCAGCTTCAGCCTCCTTCCCACGCTGGAGTTGGTGGCCCGACACGGGGAATATAATCCGGACAAGACCGCATCCGCCGAATCCAACATAGAGACCTCCGGCGGTTTGGTGTGGAAGGCTATGGACAATGTGAAGTTCAAAATGGAATACCAGCAGAACGGCCCGGCGGGGAACGGAGCGAAAAAGGATCTTATCGCCCTGCAACTAGCTGCCAACTGGTAATAGCAGGGAATGCGCGTCGTCATAATCGGGGGGGGGCCCTGCGGGCTCACCGCCGCCTGGGAACTAGCCAAGAACGGCGTGCCTGTCACCGTCGTGGAAAAGGACCCATCTCCCGGTGGCTTGTGCAAAACCATCCGCCAGGATGGATACCAGTTCGACCAGGGGGGGCACCGCTTCATCTCCCGCGATCATGAACTGGTGGAGGATGTTAAGGCCCTGATGGGCGCCCGCCTGCTGACCAGGGAACGGCGCTCCTGTATCCTCTTCCCGGACAGGAGGTTCGAATACCCTCTGAAAATGATGGACATCCTGAAAAACGGATCGACAGGGACCAACCTTCGGTTCGCCATTGGATACACCGCCGCCGCCATGGGGCTCTCCCGATCCGGCGCTCCCGCCGGTTCCCTCCAGCAATGGGTGGAGGCCAGATACGGCAAGCCGCTGTACAACGAGTTCTTCGGTCCATACACACGCAAGCTGTGGGGTGTGAACCCGGCCATCCTCTCCGGCGAGTGGGCGACCAGCCGGATACCCGCGCCAAATATTCTCGACACGTTGCGCAAATCTCTCGGCTCCAAACGAACCGGCAAAACCCACGCCACAAGTTACCTCTACCCCATCGGGGGGATCGGGGAGATTTTCGAAACCATGGCTGCCCGGATAGAATCGCTGGGGGGTGAAGTGATCGCCGGGACGAGCGCCCGGTCCCTTGTCACCCATGGCGCCAAGGCAGTGGCCCTGAAAGTCCTCGATGCAGGGGGCGCCGCCATGGAGATTGAAGGCGACTCCTTCCTCTCCACCGCGCCCCTTGGACAGCTGGCCGCCATGATCGACTCCGGGGCTGGAGCGGGGCTGGGCCACAGGAGCCTGCGGTTTTTGAACATAATGCTCGACGGTATTGATGAGCTGTCACCATACACCTGGCAATACACCCCTTCACCGGAGGTTGTCATGACCCGTGTGCAGGAGCCGAAGAGGAGAAGCCCCCATTCGGCCCCGGAGGGGAAAACCTCCGTGATGCTGGAGATCCCCTGCGATAAGGACGACAGCGCATGGAGCATGCCGGATGAGCAACTGTTGGATCGCGCCCTGGAGGGGATGGCATCCCTGGGATATCACTTGCGGCCCCATGTGGCTGGGGTCTTCTCCACCCATGCCGAACACGCCTACCCGCTGCTGACCATGGACGCGGCCGCTGTCCGCCACTCGGCCCTGCTCTCCGTCGGCCAATGCGGCAATGTGACGCCTCTCGGCCGGCAGGGGCTGTTCCGATACGTATTCATGGACGAGGCGATGCTGATGGGTCGGCAATGGGCCAGAAACCTGATGAACCCTGGCAACCATGACGCCGCCCAAGAGCATCATTACGGCGCCGGACCAGTACTCCGTGAATCCGGCTCCATCGCGGTCTAGCGTGTCGTGGAATTGCCATTTGAGAAAACCTTTTCTGAAAATAAGGCTTTTCTCAGACTCTTTTCAAACAAATCTGATTGTCGGCAAGCCCCCCACGCCAACCTGGGGAGCCTGTTGACGGTTAAAAGTCTTTGGAGGGGGGTTGGGGGAAACCTTTCAACCAGAAAGGTTCAACCAGATAAGATGCGCTCTCGACACGCATGGACAATGGGGGCGGCTCTCTTGTTTATGGGGGTGTCATTATGGGTCGCCACGCCTTACCCCGACGATCATGACGGAGTGAACTTCGTCATGGGAGTTCAGCGATTCGATATACAATGGCACCAGCCCCATTTCCCCGGCTACCCGGTCTACATCGCCGCGGGAAAAGTCATGGCCGCGCTTACGGGCTCGGTTGAATGGGGGTTGATCTGTGTATCCACCTTATCTATGGCTGTGGCCATATTGGCTCTGCTCGCCATAGCGCGGGGGAGTGTGGCCTTTTCAGGGTTGATGGCGATGCTGGCTGCGATGATGGCCAACCCGGCAATGTTTCAGTTTGGCCACAAGATTTTCTCCGAACCGATGGGATTGGCGCTTCTTTGCCTTTCCGCCCTGGCAATTCATGGGGCCAACCCCGGATCGGGAAAGTGGTCCATATCAGGATTTATGCTTGGCCTGACGCTGGGCGCCCGTCTTTCATGGTGGCCTTTTGCGCCGGGATTCGCCATCGCGGCCTTCGGGGCGGGCCACCTGGTCCCGATGACGGCAGGGATGGCAATAGGAGTCATGGCCTGGCTTCTCCCCCTGGCATGGCCGATGGGCCTGGTCGACCTTCTCAACACCGGGCTCGCTTTCACTAATGGCCACTTCACCCACTGGGATGGCGCCGCCATCAATGGTGGATTTTCGACCAGAGGCGGTTTCATGCTGAAAAACCTGGGAGTGATCGCGGGAATCGCTCCCGGCTTTTGGGGAGTGCTCGCTGGAGCGCCAATGGCGCTTGGCGTTGCGTTCGGGATTGTGACGCTGGTTCACAATCGCAATGACAAAGGTTACTTCTCCACGGCTCAACGGGCTCTGCTTGCAGGCGCGGGATTCTATTTTTGCTGGCTGATGCTCGGACAGAATGTGACCAAGGTAAGGCACTTTCTGCCATTCTTCCCCGTGGTCGCCATTGCCCTGGCGCCGGTGGCCAGGAAGGCGCCCATGGCATTGTTTCTGGTGGCGGCGATGATGGCCGGAGGCGCGGTGGGGGAGCATATCAAACGCGATTCCAGTCTGCCTCCCCCCATTCAGATGCGCCTGTGGCTGGAGAGTAACGCGGATCGCGCAACGGTCTACTGTGGATGGGCGGAACGGTTCTTCGATCTCTACCCATCCAGGGCAAAGATATATAGCGTACCCATGGCCGACGCGCTTCCCCAGATCATTGGCTCGGAGTTTGCCCCCTCCGGAACCAGGTTCCTCTGCAGCGACATCCCCGGCCTGTCTTTATCCGGTGCGCCAACGATGACGTTTGCTCCCAGAGCCGGCGATATTGTGGACATGCCATTGCAACTCCTCCCCATCTGACGATGGGGAATAGAGTTTATTTCCGCGACCAAATCCGGGATGAAAGGCTGAACACAGCCTCCATTCCCTCCACATCCAGAAGGTCCACCGCCTGGCGTTGGGCTTCTTTCCATTGGGGGTAGATATCGGCCAGCAGTTGCTCGCCGGCGGGGGTGACGGTGATCACCATGGAGCGGGCGCCCACCTCATGCCTGGAGTCGAGCCATCCCTTTTTTTTCATCCGGTCCACGTTGCGAGAGAGGGTGGAGGAGTCCATTTTCATGATGCGGCAAATGTCGGTGGACCTGGCATTCCCCAGGTTATACACCATCACCATCAGGTTCACCTGGCTCACCTTCACTCCGGAGCCTTGCATGGCCTCATCATAGATGGCAGTGATAGAACGGCTGATGAGCCTGGCCCTGGTGGCCACGCAGGAGGAGGCCATTTCGCCCGCCAACGCCGTCGGATTTTTATTGCTCATAATTGATTCCACCCAATGGCACCATTGTATATGCAATCATCCCGACTTGCAAGTGGATTCTTCCGGCTATAAGAGTCTTACCCCAGGGCCACATCCAGGATCATCATTACGGTGAAGCCGATCATCAGACCCATAGTGGCGGCGTCGCCATTTCCGTTGATCTGCGATTCCGGAATCACCTCCTCCGCCACCACGAATATCATCGCCCCCGCCGCAAACGCCAGGGCAAACGGAAGCGTTGGCTGGGCCACGATTACAAATACCGCTCCCACCACCGCGGCCACCGGCTCCACGGAGCCTGAGAGCTGACCATACCACCAGCTTTTCATCTGGGAAGTCCCCTCCCTTCTCAAAGGCAGCGACACCGCCGCCCCTTCCGGGAAGTTCTGGATGCCGATGCCGACAGCCAGCGCCAACGCACCCGCCATGGTGGCTTCTGGCATTCCGGCGGCCACACCGCCAAATGCCACTCCGATGGCCAGTCCCTCAGGAATATTGTGCAGGGTGATGGCCATCACCAGAAGGGTGGTGCGCCGCCACGAGGTTTTTATCCCCTCGGCGGTCTCCATGGCGTGCTCCAGGTGGAGATGGGGCAATATCTTGTCCACTATCCGCAAAAACACACCTCCGGCCAAAAACCCGATGGACGCCGGCAACCAGCCTGGCATCCCCATTCTCTCGCCCAGCTCTATGGCAGGGGAGAGGAGGCTCCAGAAGCTGGCGGCAATCATTACCCCCCCGGCGAAACCAAGCATGACATCGAGGGTTTTTCTGCTCAGGTCTCTTTTCAAAAACACCATCCCGGCCCCCAGCGCCGTCATGGACCAAGTGAAAAGCCCTCCCAAAAACGCCATGGTTATGGGGCTCATTCCGGAAAAGAATTCTTCCTTCATCGGCAGGCTCCTTTGGGCCGGGGCCGGTTATTCCACCACACCTTTTATATCTCGCTCATGCTCCTCCTCCTGGATCAGGATGTCCTCCAGTATCCGGCGAAGGCCGTACTCCCGCAAAGACTCGGCTTGGGCGATTCTTTCCTTATAGTTTTCGATGGCCTGACGCTCCCCCGCCAGATCCTGCTTCAGCATCTCCAGGCTGTCCGGCGAGGTGTGGGTTTTTTCCACACCGGCAGTGGGAACGCCGCCCAGATAGTCCACCTGCTCAGAGAGCATGATGGCGTGGGCCAGCTCCTCTTTGGCGTGGACCAGAAGTTCCTTTTGTATCGATTCATACTTGGCGCCGGAGATGACGGCGGCGTGTTGCACATATTGTATGGCGGCGGCGTATTCCCACTCGATATCCTTATTCAGCAGCTCCAGAAGCTCTTGTTTGGTGACAGCCATTTTCTTCTCCATTGTGAAAATCAGGCTTTCAGACTAGCAGAAGCGAGCCTGGAAGGGAATACCAGCGACGAAATGGCCGATGGCGCGGAAGGGGTGGAACCTGACCTGATTCAACACGCCCTTCTCCTCGTTTACGAATATTCGATAAATTCCTTTACAACCATGCCTTGTTTCTGTTAGAAATGCTGGGTTGATAAGAACTTAAGAACAAGAAAGAAACAGAGGCAAAGGGACATGAGCGTGCAGAAGGAGCGGAAGCAGGAGATTATCACCCAGTTCCGCACCACAGACAAGGACACAGGCTCTCCGGAAGTGCAGATAGCCATACTTTCGGAGCGAATCAAGAACCTTACGGAGCATTTCAAGGCTCACGGGAAGGATCACCACTCGCGTCTTGGCTTGTTGAAGATGGTCAACAAGCGAAGAAAGCTGCTGGATTATATCAAGAGCCACAAGGATTTCGAGCGCTACAACAAAATCCGTGAAGCGCTCGGGTTGCGCAGGTAGCGGGGGCAATCGCCCCCCATTCCGGTCCATACCCCAATCGTGCGGGTCATCATTATAAATCCAACATATCGCGCCACTGCGTGGGTGTCTGGCGCCCTTTCCCGGCCTCAAAGTAACCAGGAGAACTGAAAGAAAATGCAAGCAGAAAGAATCGAAGTCGACATCGAAGGACGTACCTTTTTCATCGAAACAGGAATACTGGCCAAGCAGGCCGCAGGCTCGGTGGTGGTGGGCCTGGAGGAGACACTCCTCCTTTGCGCCACATCCGCGGAAGACAAGGCCAAAGAGGGTTTCGATTTCCTCCCTCTCACCGTGGACTACAGGGATAAAACAGCCGCCGCAGGTAGAATCCCCGGCGGATTCTTCAAGCGTGAATCGCGCCCATCCGACAGGGAGACCATTACCTCCCGCCTTGTGGACAGGTCCATCCGGCCGATGTTCGCCGATGGATATTCCAACGAAACTCAGATATTAATAAATCCGCTCTCCTTTGATTTCGAGAACGATACAGAGTCTCTGGCGATCACCTCGGCTTCCGCTTCCCTGATGATCAGCCATCTGCCTTTCACCACGCCGATTTCCGGAGTGAGAGTCGGCAGGATCGATGGCGAGTTTGTCATTTACCCCACCATCAAGGAGATGGAAACTTCCGATATCAACCTGACTGTCTCCGGCACGGAGGAGTCTTTGGTGATGGTTGAAGGGGGTGGCGCCGAGATGACCGAGGAGGATCTGGTGGCGGCGCTCAAGTTCGCCCATGAGTGGATAAAGAAGCTATGCGTGGCCCAGAAAGAGCTGGCGGCCAAGATCGGCAAACCGAAAATGGATATCCCCATGGCGGAGGAAGCCCCGGAAGCCGCCGAGATCCTGGCGAAGGTGGAAGGGGGGCTCAAGGCCGCTCTTTTAACCAAGGGCAAATTCGAGCGAAAAAACGCGCTTAAGGCCCTGAGGGATGAAGGGGTAGCCCAGATCATGGGAGAGAGCCAGGATGAGGTGAAGAAAAAAGCGCTGAAGAACGGTTTTGAGACAATCCAGAAAAAGTTCGTGCGCAACATGATTCTGGAGGAAGGCATCCGCGCCGATGGCCGAAAGACTGATGAAATAAGGGAGATCACCATAGCGGTGGACGCCCTGCCCAGGACCCATGGTTCCTGCCTCTTCACCAGGGGGGAGACCCAGGCGCTGGTGACCACCACCCTGGGTACCAGCCAGGACGAGCTGACCATCGACAATCTGGAAGGCCGCGCCATCCGCACATTCTTCCTGCACTACAACTTTCCCGGCTTCTGTGTGGGAGAGGTGAAAAGAATGATGGGCGCCAGCAGGCGCGAAATTGGCCACGGATCGCTGGCGGAAAGGGCCATAGAGAGGGTCATCCCGCCCAGCGACAAATTCCCATACACCATTCGCGTGGTCTCGGAGATCCTGGAGTCCAACGGCTCTTCTTCGATGGCCACTGTCTGCGGAGCGTCCCTGGCGCTGATGGACGCCGGAGCCCCGATCAAGGCGCCGGTGGCCGGCATCGCCATGGGTCTTGTGATGGAAGGGGAGAGAGTAGCCATCCTTTCCGATATCCTGGGGATGGAAGACGCCCTGGGAGATATGGACTTCAAGGTTGCCGGCACCCGTGATGGCATCACCGCCGTGCAGATGGATATCAAGCTAGAAGGGGGCCTTGACGTGGAACTGATGAAGCGCGCCCTGGACCAGGCGAAGGAGGGAAGACTCCACATACTGGGGATTATGGACCAGGCCATTTCCAAGCCCCGCGAGGAATTGAATCCCAACGCCCCCAGAATCCACACTCTCAAGATCAGTCCGGAGAAGGTGCGGGAGCTTATCGGCCCCGGTGGCAAGGTGATCAAGGGAATAGTGGCGGATACGGGATGCCAGGTGGATGTCAACGACGCTGGCGAGGTGAAGATATTCTCCTCCAACGTGGAAAAGCTTAATTCTGCCATTGGCATGGTGGAATACATCACCCAGGAAGCTCAGCTGGACAAAATATACGACGGCATAGTCCGCAGGATCGTGGATTTCGGCGCCTTCGTTGAGATATTCCCCGGCACCGACGGGCTGTTGCACATCAGCCAGATCGCCGAGTTCCGGCTGGAGAATGTGGAGGATGTTTTCAGCATTGGTGACAGGATCCCTGTGAAAGTCATCGAAGTAGACCCCACCGGAAAAGTACGGCTATCTTACCGCGAAGCGGTGGCGGGCACAGACAAGGAACTGCGCGAACCGCCGGAAGGCGCTGGAAGAGGCCCTGCCCGCAAACCTTCCGGAGGAGGCGGACCTTCCCGGGGTGGCCGTGATGGACGTGACGGACGTGACGGCAGAGGCCCGCGACGTTAACGGCATAACGGTAGTCTGCGAAAGAATACCGTTTTTCCAATCTGTTTCGTTCGGGATCTGGGTTCTTGCCGGTTCCCGAAACGAAACGGATGATAACCTGGGAGTTTCACACTTCCTGGAGCATCTTGTGTTCAAGGGCTCCGACGCCAGGACAGCTTCGGACATCGCCATGGAGATCGACGAACTGGGAGGCAATGTGGAAGCCTTCACCACCAGAGAGAACACCTGCTTCGGCGCCCATGTGGTGAACCAGCGCCTGGACAAGGCTTTCTCCCTGATCGCCGAAATCATGCTCGGATCCACTTTCCCTCAGGATGAGATGGAGCTGGAGCGCCGGGTGATTTTGGAGGAACTGCGGGCGGTGGACGACAGCCCGGCGGATCTGGCATATGAAAAACTTTACCAAAACAGATTCCCGGACCATCCCCTGGGCCGGCCCATTGCCGGCTCACCCGAGGCGGTGCTTAATGTAGACCGGCAGAACCTTTTCGAGTTCCGCGATTCCCACTACGCGCCACCATCCATCGTGGTATCCGCTGGCGGCGATATCACCATGGAGAAGCTGGCAGCCCTGGTGGAGACCCATTTTGGCCACCTGACGCCTGGAAAAGCTCAACCACAACCCGCCACTCCCGATCCCTCCCCTGCCGAGGACTTTATACATAAGGAGATCGAACAGGCCCACATGCTGGTAGCTGGGCCGGGACTGTGCGTGACAGACAAGCGCAGGATGACCCAAATGCTTTTGAATACCATCTTCGGTGGCGGCGTCTCATCCCGGCTGTTCCAGAACATAAGGGAAAAAAGGGGCCTGGCCTACTCCATCCACAGCTTCCATGACCGCTTCGCCGACTGTGGAGTGGCGGGAGTATACGCCGCCTGCGCGCCGGAAACGCTGGACGAGATTTGGCGCATTACCCTGGAGGAGATGCACATCTTATGCTCCACCAAGGTGGACCCGAAGGAGCTGGCGAGGGCCAAAGCCCAGGCCCAGGATAACGTGAGGCTCTCATATGAATCCCTCGATTCCAGAGTTTCGCAAATGGCCGCGCAGATGACCTATCACCGCCGGTTCTTTTCCATGGAGGAGACGCTGGAGCAGATAAGCTCTGTAACCGCAGACCAGGTGCGCGATCTGGCGGGGACTATTTTTGGCGCCCCCTCCTCCTTCACCACCCTGGTGGTGGGCCCCAACAGCGCCCGGAGACCCACACTAGCGCATTGACGGCCAAGCTCCCTTACCTGCGCATTCTCTCCATCAGTTCCTGGCGTCGGGCGATATATTCACTCCTATCCCTTTCATATATTTCCATCGCTTCCCGGAACTTTTCCGCCTGGGACGGATTCATGAACAGGTGGTGGGGTCGACCCAACTGGACCAAGGCGATGGCCTTGTCCAGAAACATATCGCAGTGGGGGCAGATGGAGCCGCAACAGGCGGCCACTTCCTCCTCCTCCGCACCCAGATACTCCGCCACCTCCCGGTCCACGGCGGCTTCCTCCCCTGTGGCCTCTGTGGCATGCTCCTTCTCCGCTTTACGCTCCAGCTCTTTTCGAGCGGCCTCCTCCCGCAGCCGGGCCATGGGGTCTTTCATCGCAGTTGCTCCATGCGGGCTCCAATCTTCTGTCCAGACGCTATATTAACGGTCATCTTTCGGTTCAAGGTCATTCTCCATTCAAACACTTCTTCTCTTCCGGCGCCCTCTGGCGCGATGACACCCATGATAATCTTAGCCCCGCCTGGAAACAAACCTACACGTTGGGGCTATTGACAAAAGTCGGGGAGGCGCCTTAATCTTTACGCCTATCAGATCAATTTACATCATTACAGACTATTCGAAAACTTTTCTTGTATATCCTGGAGGATTGATGCCAAATTTTTGTTGTAACAAGCTTTTTCTTATTATGTTCGCCACCGCGGCGGTTTTCGCCGGGGGCTGCTCCGGGGGATCCAACGGCGACGGCGGATCCAGCTGTGTTTCACTTCCTGACGGCCAAATAGCCTGGACGCTGGAGGTGTGTGGGCCGTTGACCAACGGGCAGACCGTGGATATCCGCTCCGGAACTGTGGGTAAAAAAGCCAATGGCGGCGACGAGGCTCTGGGTGACAGGGCAGTCAACAAGGGACGGGTGACATGGACCGTAACAAATATGGACTATAGGGATTTTCCATGGCCCACCAGTGACGTTGTGGTGGTGGTCTTCATGGGTTACGGTAATTATTTCCGGGAAGCCAACTGGCATATCCTGGGAAACAGGTTGTCCTTCGACAGAAGGATAGAGACTCGCCTGGTGAACCAGCGAGCCGACACGATCTGCATCGGGGGCAATCCAAATTCCTGTGAAAAGGCCTCCAAGGATCAGGACAAGCCACTTTACCTTGGAACCTCTACCTACAAATTTGACTGCTCCTGGGATACCACAGTGCCCAGCCTGCTATATGGCCAGGGAGCGGATGTGGTGGATGGGCTGGTGGAATGCCGGATATTCGACGTGACCGGTGGAGGAGAGAGCCTGATCCAGACTTATCAGGTGCCCACCAGCGGCCCCTTCAACAGCCTTAATTATTTTTCCGTGGGTGGGAATACCTCCAGCCGGGTGGGACGCGACGCCGACATCCCCACTACGTTGACCAATGTCCGGTTCACATTGTTCGAGTAGCAGAGCTTATAACGGCAATCCGGGGGCTGGCCATGTGGCCGCATCATGGCAACGAAGCCACATGGCGGCTGGCCACACCGTGGCGGTTCCGCTTATGGTGACGCAGTGTATGATCCCCGCTATCGCAGGGAGTGGTTTGCGGCTGGTCAGACGCTTTCCGGGCTCAATGAAGGAATGGGCGCGGAACTGGTCAGTGCGCACCCCAGCATGGCCCGGTTGCTCACCCCCAGCTTTCTGAACGCGGAGTGCAAATGATCCTTCACGGTGAAGGCGGATATGGAAAGCCGTTCCCCGATTTCCTTGTTGCGCAGTCCAGCCGCCGCCAGCCGGGCCACTTCCAATTCACGCTTGCTCAGCCGTTCATTTCCAAGCCCTTGCGCCGGGGTCCCCCCCCCATTTTTCGCATGCCGAAATTAGGGTGGGGAACAGCTTCATCGCGGGCGGACCACGGTTCACTCCGCTCATCACTCCATGGAATAATTTCCCGCAGCCGGGGCGCCATTATGGCCAGGACACGTTTTTCCCGCGCTCCAAAACATCCGGCGCCAGGTGGCCGGTGAAATCCAAAATATCCAGAAGAATCCATGACGTTATTCACGAAGAGGCCTATATATTCGCTCTGGCGCAAGGGCCACAGGAATTCGCAAAAGAATTCCGGGTCACTGAGCCGTGGTGGCGCAATCATCCCGGAAGAGGCGATAACCCGGTATGCCTCCCCGGACTCGCGGAATTCCCTGAAGTGAGTGAACAATGGGTCTTGCAGGAAAAAATCCCTGCACGCAAGCGAGAGCGTCCCGGATGGACCGCACAAATTCCAGCCGAGACCTTTTGCCGGAATGGTGACAGCTCCGGGAGCTTTTGCATGCAGGCAGAAAGCCGCCGAACCGGCGTTGATCATGGCGGCCGCCCCGGGAAGGAACGCGGCCATGAAGTCCTCAAGGCTCCGCATTTCCCTCAGCTCCTCCGAAAGTTCCCACAGCTGCTTGTATACTCTGGCCGGCACGGATTCCGGTTTCCTGGGGACGAAGCCGGAAAAGCTAGATGATGGGTTGAGGGCTGGCTCCGCGCCAGCCGGGAGTGGAAGATTGTCATGCCTTTCCGGGATGGAGCCAGAGAGCTCTGACTTCGGCGAATCCTTTCTGACGCAGTTTGGCGCTGCGCGCCAGCCACCTATCGGGGACGAGCGGCCGCCGCCAGCAGAGCCGTTTTTGAGCATAACACCCCCTCATGCTCTCACACAAACCCCTCTTGCGCAGAAAAATTGATCCCCGGTGATCACCACCAATATAGGGCTGTCGCCGCCAGGAATCAAGTAATCTTTATGCCATGGGATTTTTATGATTACATACACGGTTTCTTTCCGGTTCGTATCGTGACGTGTCATGTAGTATCGCGGGGCGCCTTGAGATTGTGCGGATCAATTCGTGAAAAATCCTCCATTTGGCGGATGGACGGGTGGGCGGGGTTGAATTATTATGCCTCAAAACGCATTGCGTTGTTTTGGGGTGGCCATGTTGGCAACTGGGGATTATCAAAATATCTGATGGGAAAGTGGAGGCGCCAGCAATGGTGCTTTCATTGTGGTGTCCGGTTACTAATATGCGCATGAGTACTTAGCGAAGTAGGTTGCCGTTGCTGAATGGCAACAGACTGACAGCAATAAAGCAAGGAGACAAATCAATGAATTACACAAGAAAATTGACACTCTGTTTGGCGATACTCACCGCAACAGTATTTAGCGGTTGTGTAACATTGCAAGAAGTGGGGCATGGGTCAAAGGAATTGGTTTTCAATGTCCCACCCGCAGTCAAGTTTGACAGTAGCATTCAGACAATCGCCGTCCTGCGAGGTAAAACAGACGAGTCTGGCACCCTCGCTGCGAGGCTCGCGGAAGAATTACAGCGCCTGCAACTGAAAATCATGGACACGGACGCATTATCCCAAGTGAGCATGGAACGCAAATTGACAGTCAACCGGAATTCAGTAACAAAGTACGGAGATCTGGTGAACGTGGACTTGTTCTTTGTCGTAGAGTGGGTAACGAGCTCACAAGCGGCTTTTAAGCTTATAGAAAAGGATGGACGCATAAGTTATGCCACCTTTGTCTATGGAAATTCGGATGGCAAGATAATCGAAAATGTCGTCAAAAGGCTGAACGGGTATACGGAGCGGTATACTCTGGAAACCGGGTTAACTTTCACACCGGGGGATGCGAACAAGGATAAAATCGCATCAATGTACACGATCGGAAACCTTGCGGGTGCAGAAAGAGAACTGCAAAACGCGCTTGACTCCGGCT
>JAOUMU010000177.1 GCA_029881335.1 Nitrospinota bacterium
GGACTTAAGAGTGATATGGGGGACCCGCTCCTAGACGAAACCGTGGCGGATATCGCCTCGGGTGGGGGAGGTCTTCGGCTCGGTTCGCGTAATTTCCGCTTCCTTGCGTTGGCCTTCGGCGCTGTCCGCCAGCAGGTAATAAGGGTATCGGGCGCCCATGATCCGCGCTCTGGCCAGGGCCAGCGCCACCCGGGAAGTGTCCATGGTTATCCACCGCCGCCCCCACTGCTCGGCGACGAATGCCGTAGTGCCGCTGCCGCAAGTCGGGTCCAGAACAAGGTCACCCGGATCGGTGGTCATCAGGATGCAACGAGCAACAACCGTTAGGGCCGTTTGAACAACGTATGTTTTTGTTCCACCGAACTGATTTTGACCAACAGTATCCATCCATATATTTGTTTTTGGAACTGCCGGGAAGTCTTGAAAAAGCCTGCGGTATGCCAATTTTCCGCTTGACGTCATTACCACCCGATCACTTTTACTAGCTCTATTCATTCCAGTAAGGTTTGAACCAAAAGTGCGTTTTCCTGGCGAGTGCGTCTTTCCATGAAAAGGAAATGCAACAAGGTCATTCTGACCCGAAGGTCTGTTGCTTGTTATATCTCCTGTGGCACATAGAAATCCCCCCTGTGGAATCTGGCTAGGATTGTCTATCTCCTCAGGCTTGGCAGGCCTATCTGTTCCATCTTGAAAATACACTTTTTTGTATGCCGATGCTCCCTCTCCCCCTGGGTGCTTTACCTCTAACAGGTTTCTATACTTGACACTCTCTTTTGACTTGGAATACCAAAGAATATGATCTGTTACTGAGGAAAGTGAATCCCCTGACATTCCCGTAGTCTTTGCTACCGAAATATGACTGACAAAATTATCCTCCCCGAAGACCTCATCAAGAACTGCTTGCAGGCGATGTACGTTCTCATCCCCGATCTGGACGAAGATCGAGCCGCTTTCTGTCAACAGGTCCCGCGCCACGGTCAGCCTGTCCCGCAGGTATGTCAGATAGGAGTGTATCCCGTCCCGCCAGGTGTCGCGGAAGGCTTTCACCTGTTCCGGCTCCCGGGTGATATGGTCCGCCTTCCCATCCTTCACATCGCGGCTGGTGGTGCTCCACTGGAAGTTGCTGTTGAACTTTATCCCGTATGGCGGGTCCAGATATATGCACTGCACCTGGCCGCGCAGGCCTTCGCGCTCCGCCATGCTGGCCATCACCTGCAGGCTGTCGCCCAATATCATCCGGTTGCTCCAGTTTGCGTCGTGCCGGTAGAACTCGGTGGAGGCGGCATCCTTCGGCAGGCCGTTGAAGTCGCCGAACAGGTCCGCGGTGAATCCGGTTTCCTGCTCCGCCCGTTCTTCGGTCTGGCGGCGCAGGTCGTCTATCAGGTGTTTCGGGTGCACCTTCTCCTGGATATACAGCGGGGGGGCGTGGACCACCAGGTCGCTCCAGTCCTGCTCGTCCTTGCCGCGCCACACAAGCTGGGGGTCCAGGTCCCGGTTGCGCCGTTCATAGGCTATGCGCAATGGGGTTTTCTCCTCCTCGCGCATCACGGACTGGAACTCGGCCGTGGGCAGGTTCTTGCGTTTGGCCTCGTCGTGATTCAGGGTTTTTACTTCTTTGGTCTTTGCCGTGGTTTTCTTTTTTGCCATATTGATATCAAAATGTTTATTGGCTTTTATCCAGATCGTTGAGCATGGTTTCCAGCTGCTCATGCAGCTGTGGCAGGTGGGATTTCACAATTCCCCACACGGTTTCATTTTCAATGATGTCGTATCCGTGAACCGCAATATTGCGAAATCCGATAATCTTGCTATGGCCTTGAATATCCGCGACCATGCCGGGCGCCAGTTTCGACAGCCTGTTCAAGGCTTCCCCTATGATGATCAGCTGCCTTTCAACACCGGAGCGAAGAAGTGTGTCGGAGGAGTAGTCTTCATAGCTTTTTCCTTCAATAAATCGGGCAATCAGACGAGCCGCCTGCAGAGCGTCGTATATATACTTTTCCGGATCATGCGGCATATATCAGCTTCCTGCTTTCATTGACACGGCGGATGAAATAAGGATTTTTCATCGCCTTGGCTTCCACCAGGTCCACTTGGACGCCGAATAGAGCTTCCAGGTCCTCTTTCAAACCAAAGTACCTGTCGGCATGCTCCTCCGGAGTGGCGGGGACGAACTCCACCAGAAAGTCCAGATCGTTTGGCTGGGGCCTTTCATCGACGCCAGCGGCTGACCCGAACAACTCCAGGCGCGTCACATGATGTTTAACGCATAAAGCCGCCAGCGCTTCCCTGTGGTCTTTAACAATAATATTCATTATTATGGTTCCGGTTAGTTCAGTATTTTATCTTGCAGTTTACCATGGCGAGTAGAATCAACAGGCGCCTGCGCACCATCAATACCCGCTATTGTTACGCATATGTCATACCGCCTGCTTTGCTGTGAGTTTGTCTAACAGCTCGTTAAAGTCTTTTTGCACCTCAAACACAGAGGTGAATTCGGCGAATGCCCACCGGCCATATATGCCATGGTTGTTGATTCCCGGCATCCAGAAAGCGTCCATGGTGTTCCTCTTCTCCTTGGCGTCCTCGCCCCGGAAGCCCTTTATCTCCACTATCAGGTTCAATGGTTCCTCATGACCGTCATCCACCAGCACGATAAAATCGGGCAGGTATCGCCGCTGGGTGGAGCCGAGCTGGTATGGGACTTCCAGCCCCAGACCTTGATTCTTCACATACGCCCGAACCTGCGGATGGCCCTCCGCCACACGGCAGAACTCGGCCTCCCAGTCGCTGTCGCAGACAACGTAATTGATATGGCATCTTCTAGAATCTGTTGTCCAGGTGGTCTTGGAACTATTGAAGTTCACATGGCGGGTGGAGCCCGTGGGGTTGTATGGGTCCATAATCGCCTTAATTGTCTTATCTCCATTGGAGGAAGCGGCGATGGCGGCGCTGATCCGGGAGCAAGCCATGTCTGCAATCTCCAGGTAAATCAACTGGGCCGGGTATGTGCCACCAGTGCAACGCAGATGGTTCTCTATCCATTGTCGGGCGATACTCTTCAGCTGGCCGAAAAGATGCAGCTTTGGGTCCTCGCCCGGGTCTCGATATTTGGTTAAAAGCAGATGCCGGGTGAGGTGATAGATGATGGTGGAGTGGCGCATATTTTCCAAATGGGACAGGTCCAGCGTGACACCTTCGCCGATGATACCCTGGTTGTTGGTGATCGACGGCCCCACGAGACGGGGGTTGAGCTCCAGAGTGGAATCCGCGTTAAACTTTGCGGTGAGGCGCTCCTCCGGCAGTTCCACACGGTATCCCGCCACCCTGGGGAAATGGATTTCCAGGGCTTTACGGTTGCTGTCCGCTTTAACCGTGACTGTAGCCCGTGGCGGGGTGGGCGGCGCCACTATCGGGCTGGCGGTAAAATCGAATGGGATGCCGAAAACATCGGCGTATTCCACGTTGAAAAGGTTTTCCTCGTT
>JAOUMU010000089.1 GCA_029881335.1 Nitrospinota bacterium
GAACTGATGGCCCATTCATATAGCAGCCTCTTCGGTCTGCCTGTCACTGGTCTGCGAATTTTTACGGTGTATGGCCCATGGGGCCGACCCGATATGGCGCTTTTCAAGTTCACAAAAGCCATTATGGATGATCAACCGGTGGAGATATACAACCATGGATTGATGCTGCGGGACTTCACCTATGTGGGGGACATCGTGGATGGAGTGACCAAAGTTATGGAAAAGCCCCCGACGGCGGATCACTCCTGGGATGGACACTCCCCCCGGCCAGACCGCAGCTATGCGCCCTACCGAATATACAATCTGGGGAACAACAAACCGGAAAAGCTGCTGAAAATGGTGGAGGTGCTGGAGGCGAGCCTGGGAAAAAAGGCGGATAGGCGTATGCTGCCCATGCAGGCGGGCGATGTGAAGGAGACAGCGGCGGATATCGGCCTGATCAGAGGTGAGTATGGATTCGAACCGAAAACAACCATAGAAGAGGGGATTCCCAAATTCGTGGAGTGGTACAGAAGCTACTACAAGGTGTGAGACTTACGGATGGCGGGGCTATGCGCTTCGTGCATTCCGCAATACTGGTTTAGGCATATTTTCTTATAATTTAGCAAGTAGACCAAAAAATGGATCTTATTTGAAAATCAGACATCCAATCTGGAGGCATATTTTTTCAGGCTGAAGCTGTTTACTCAAAGATTTTCTTGTTTCTCGGCATATAATGACAAATAATCAAGGGAGAACCAGATAGCCAAGCTTGGATGATGGCTCACGGCAAAGGTGGATGAGAACTCCATTGCTGCCCCATGATAATTCAGCATTTTGCCGGGCCGCTTAAAGGTCCGGATAAGTTACAACAATTATCGCAGGATATTCTGCCGTTCAGAGGAATTAGCGATGCCGATTAAGCCGAACAATCCGAAGGTCACCGAAAACTTCAATTTCACATCTACTCTGTCAAAGCGCCAGTTGATCGAGTTGGAAGCGTGCACCAGGTGCGGCGCCTGCCTGACTCAATGCCCGATCCAGGACGTCACCGGGGACACTTCTATTTCCCCGCCGGACAAGATCGCCCTTTTCCGCTCCCTGATAAACAGGTCGGAGGGTTTCCAGGCCAAGTTCATGGGCCAGGCCAATATCCACGATGACGAGCTAAAGCACCTCTCCCGCTCGCTTTGGGAGTGCACCACCTGCGGCAGGTGTGGCGAAATGTGCGAGGCCGGGATATTCTCCCAAAGGCTATGGCCCTTCCTTCGCGCCAAGATGGTGGAACTGGGTTATGGGCCGTGGGAGCCGCAAAACATGATGGAGGAGGTGGCGATGCGGACAGGCAACGTGTATAACCAGCCTGCGGAGAATCGATACGACTGGTGGCCGGAGGATTGCCCCCCGTACAAGGAAGAGGGGGAGATCGCCTATTATACCGGATGCACCACAGCTTACGAATCCCAGCCTATGGCCATCGGTGATGTGCGTATGCTCACAGCCAACAAAATAGACTTCATGATGCTTCCTCCGGAAAAAGAGATATGCTGTGGATTCCCTCTATACGTCTCCGGTCAACACAAGATCCTGCCGGACCTGGTGCGGCCCGTGATCCAGGACTACATCGACCGAGGCGTGAAAACCCTGATCAGCTCATGCCCCTGCTGCTGCAACGTCATGACCCGGGACTGGCCCCGGTGGTGGGGGGGCAAGCTCCCTTTCAAAATCCGCCACATGAGCCAGTTCATCCTGGAGGGTCTGAAGGATGGGCGTATCAAGTTCAACAAACCGCTCAACGAGAGGATCGTCTATGACGATCCATGCTACCTGGCCCGCGGCGTGGGCATCACCGAGGAGCCGAGAGAGATCCTAAAGCATCTGCCTGGTGTGGATCTGGTCGAATTCAAAGATAACAGGGAAATGGCCCGATGCTGTGGCGCTGGTGGAGCCGTGAAAAAGGTCTTCAGCGACAACGCCATCAAAATGGGCCGGATCGCCATCGACGAGGCCAGGGAACTGGGCGCCAAAAAGCTGGTCCTCTCCTGCCCGGCATGCTTCCAGAAAGTCAACGAATCCCGGGAAGGATACGCCGAGGATATCGAGGTGGTGGACATCATGAAACTTTGCTCCGAGCACCTGACCGAAGACGGGAAGTAGATCCGATCCGGGAATCGGTTAGCAGAAGAATCATATATCGCCGGGCGGTTTTCACGCTGTCCGGCGTTTTTGCTCTCCCAGCCGCCGAAATACCCTATCTTCCGGTTTCATATCCCAATAACTACTTCCTGGCCATGCCCCTGGCATTATTTATCCAGTTTCCTGGACCTTTTTGAACGATTGGTCAATTACCTCCAATATCTTTTCCAGGCATGTCAAAAGTCATACGCGATTGCAGACCCGCTTTGATAGATTTGAGGCATGGCATTACTTTCAACTAAAGGACATTTATAACGTGAGCGCATTTTTAGGTCCAATACATTATTGGCTTTTCAACAAGATACAATTCATGGAGGAGAGATCCTTCGCCGTAGCGTCCTACCTGCAGGAGAACGGATCAAAGGAATCCGCATCCCTGAAAGTGAACGAATATGGTGACAGATTGGCGGGCGCCGACCTGGGCGAAATTCTTGGGAACAACTCAATCCACAACTTCCTGTACGGACTCATTTCCAAGGTGGAGATTTTCGAGGCCGGCCTGATGGAGCTTGTGAAGGATGAGAAGTTCGACGAAGTGGCAAAGGTGGTGGAAAACCATGGCAGGAGCACCGGACAGAAACTGGTGGAGCATAAGGGATCGAAGCCTGGGAATCTGGAAGAGCTATACCAACTGGTGGCCGACACCCAGCTGGAGGGAATGCCGTGTGATCCTGGGGCTGAAGTGAACCTGCTGGACCAGAACAACATGACCTACAATCATTCCACCTGCAACCATATCCCCAACTGGGAGTACACCGGATGCTCCAACCAGAAGATGTGCCGAATTCATAACGCCTGGCTGGGAGGCTTTATCTCCGGGCTCAACGAGGCTGCGGTGTATAAAGTCGAAAAGACCATCGCCGATGGCGCCTCTACCTGCTCGGCCAAGATCACACTTTGATTATCCAGCCGTCCGGCCCGCGGGTGGACCCGCCCCCGGCGCCGGACGTTTCTTGATACAGGCTGATGTACACCCTTGCTAGGTGGTATATAAAGACCGCCCTCCTGTTTTTTGTGGCCGGGCTTCTGACAGGGGCGTGGATAATGGTGGAGATGGCCATGGGGCCCTCCAGGGCCCTGGCGCCGTTGATCTCCGCCCACACCCACCTGCTCCTCTACGGCTTTGTGATCATTCTCATCATGGGTGTGGCGTACTGGATGTTCCCCAGGCCTGGCAAGGAGGACCTGCGCTACAGCCCTCGGACGGCCCAGATAAACTATGGGTTGGCCACCGCGGGCACGATTATTAGAACAGTGGGCGAGTTTCTTGATTACTACTCGATTTCAGGAGCCTTTGCGCCTACAGTCATCGGCTCCCTCTGCCAGATAGCGGCCGGTATTATTTTCGCGTGGAACATATGGTCTCGGGTGCGCCCCATCGGCAGCCAATTCCGGGAAGCAAAAGGAGAGAGATTCTAAACAATGAGTAGATCGGCCAGAAAAAGGTTCAAGTACAGCCCGTTTATCTCCGCGGGAGTTATTTCCGTGGACGATCTTTTGAACCTGGCACAGTCAATGAAGGATATAGGCGCCAAAAATGTGAAGCTGACGGGAGAGACCGTCTTCGTGTGGGAGGGCACCCAGCAGCCCCCCGGCTTTGAAGAAGCCGCCATTTACCAGGCCAATCAGTTCAAGTTCGGGGGTGTCCGCCCGGTGAAAATGTGCTCGGCGGAGACATTTTGCGAAAACAACAAGCTACCGGTGCTGGACCTGGCCATGAACCTGGACAAACTGTTCCACAGCACTCACTTGGAGATGAAATTGCTTATCGCCGTGGCAGGATGCCGCCGCTCATGCAGCGAACCCTCCACCAAGGATGTGGGGATTATCGCTCATCCGGAAGGCTACCAGATCCTGGCCGGCGGCGCCGCAGGATTCAAGCCGATGATCGGCCGGGATCTGGGCATGGTCAGGACCCAGGAGGAAGTGGTGGACGTGGTGGGAAGGATAGTCGAATTCTGCAAGACCCATGGCCGCAGAAGCGCTCGCTTGGGACGCATCATAGAGAAGATCGGGCTGGAGGTGTTCCGCGCCCATATTATGGACGGCGCTCCCATGCCAGAGATGGTCCATGAAGACGCAAATGAGGAATAGAGGTCGCAAACCCGGTCAGATGTCGTCCTCCGTCCCGTCAGTTTCCCGCTCTTCGCCCTGCCCCATGAGGAAGACCAGGGAATACGCCATAAAGACCACTCCCACGGAGATCAAAGAATCCGCAAGGTTGAAGGCGGGCCATTGGTATTTGCCTATGTAGACCAGCAGGAAGTCGGTGACGTAGCCCTGTTCAATCCTGTCAATCAGATTGCCCACCGCCCCTGCGGCGATCATGACCGCCGCCACCCGGCCCAGGCGGACACCCGGAGGGAAAGAGCGGTACATCATGACCAGCGCTACCATTGCCACTAGAGTGAATGCGGTGAATCCACGATGAACCCATACGCTGTCAACGCCGGAAAGAAAGCCGAAGGCGGCGCCCTTGTTGGTGATGTATACGATATCGAAAAAACCCGGGATGATATTCATGCTTTCACCCAGGGATAGCCTCGCCTCCACCAGCCCTTTGGTGTATTGGTCCGCCACCGCCAGGGTGGTTATCACCATCGCTATGATGGATACTGTCCTCACGTTGGATCCGCCCTGCTCTTTCATGTTTCAGCCCGCCAAATGCCCGGCGCACCGGGAGCATACCGTGGGATGAGCCTGCTCGCTCCCCAACGACTGGCTATAGTTCCAGCACCTGGCGCATTTTGCCCCCAGCGCCTTGCGCACCTTCACCGTCAGTCCCGGCGCTTTCTGGCTGATAAAGCCCCCCTCCCCTTCCGAAGGATTCTCCAGAAGCTCCACCTGAGACACTATGAAGATAAAAGGCAGATCGGCTTTGCGCTTATCCAGTAATTCGTAGTCGGACTGGAAAGTGGACAGCTCCACTCTGGCGTCCAGCGAGTGCCCTATCACTTTATCCCTCCTGGCGACCTCCAGCGCCGCGCTCACTTCGCCGCGAATCAGCAGGATCCGCTCCCACTCGGCGGCCAGCGGTTGTTCCTCCTCCGCCAGGTCCATCGCCGGAGCAGACGCCATATGTACGCTGGATACCCTGTCTCCACTCTGGTCCATGCTCCACCACGCTTCCTCCGCCGTAAAAGAGAGCACCGGCGCCATCAGCCTCAGCATTCCGCGGGTCAGATCGTCCAAAGTGGACTGGGCGCTACGTCTGCCATGGCTGTCCTTCGGGAAGGTGTATAGTCTGTCCTTGATGATGTCCAGGTAAAAGGCGCTAAGATCCAAAACACAAAAGTTGTGTAATCCATGGTAGAAGACGTGAAACTCATAGTCCTCAAACGCCTTGGCTATCCGGCGGCACAGCTTGTGAAACCTTATCATGATAACGCGATCCAGCTCCAACCGCTCCTTGACCGGAATATATCCCTTATCAGCGTCCAGGTCGCTGATATTTCCCATCATGAACCTTACGGTGTTTCGTATCTTCCGATAGGCCTCCGTCAGCCGGGAGAGAATTTCGTTGGAGAGGCGGATATCCTCGCGGTAGTCCTCGCTACAAACCCACAGCCGGACGATCTCCGCGCCATACTTGTCAATTATCTTCTGCGGGGGCACATCATTGCCCAGGCTCTTGCTCATCTTCTTCCCGGCGCCGTCCACCACATAACCATGGGTGAGCACCGCCTTGTATGGCGCCTGGGAACGAACCCCCACAGACTCCAGCAGGGAAGTGTGGAACCACCCCCGGTGCTGGTCGCTCCCCTCCAGGTAAAGGTCCGCAGGCCAGCCTAGCTTAGGATTGCTTTCCATGGCCACCGCGTGGGACACGCCAGAGTCGAACCATACATCCAGAATGTCCTGGGACTTCTCAAATTCCGCCCCTCCGCATTTGGAGCATTTGGCCCCATCGGCCATGAAATGGGAGGCCGGTTGTCCAAACCACGCATCCACCCCTTCCCTCTCCAGGATATCCACTACCGCAGTGAGCGCGTCCGCGTCCAGGATCGCATCGCCGCAATTTGAGCATATGAAAGCAGGAATTGGCGCTCCCCACACGCGCTGCCGGGAGATGCACCAATCAGGTCGGCTCTCCACCATCCCGAATATCCGTTCTTCTCCCCATTTAGGGATCCACTGCGCCTTGCGAATAATATCGAGCGACTTTTTCCGAAGATCGTTTTTAGTCATGGAGATGAACCATTGGGCCGTGGCGCGGAATATGATCGGCTTTCTGCAGCGCCAGCAATGGGGGTACGAGTGGCTGATGTCCAATCTGGCCATCAGTGCGCCCCTCTCCTTTAAAAGGTCTATGACCACTTCGTTGGCTTTCCACACGTGGAGCCCGGCCACATGAGGTGTCTCCTCCATGAACACTCCGGAGGAGTTCACAGGGTTATACACCTCCAGGCCGTATCTCTGGCCCACCACATAGTCATCCTGTCCGTGACCGGGGGCCGTGTGGACAAGCCCGGTCCCCTGTTCCATGGTGACATGCGTTCCCAGGATCAGCGCGGACACCCGATCCAGAAACGGATGGGTGGTCTTCACGTTCTCCAGTTCGGACCCCGCAAAAGTCTGTACAATTTTATAGTCCGAGATACCGAAGGCCCCCATAAGAGACTCAACCAGCGGCTCTGCCACGATCAGCGTCCCCCCCTCCGTCTCCACCGCCATGTATTTGAAGTCCGGGTGAACACTTATGGCCAGGTTCGCCGGCAATGTCCATGGGGTGGTGGTCCAGACAACCGCATATGTGGACTCGGCGGAGAGGCCCAGCTTTTCCGCGTCTGCGTTATGCACTTTGAAACGGACATAGATCGACGGGGAGGTTTTGTCTGCGTATTCCACCTCCGCCTCCGCAAGCGCGGTTTTGCATGAGGAGCACCAGTGGACTGGCTTGAAATCCCGATATACGGAGCCTTTTTCCACCAGCTTTTGCAGCTCCCGCAGGATTCCTATTTCATAATCCGGATTCATGGTCAGATACGGATTTTCCCAGTCCGCCAGCACACCCAGCCGCTTGAACTCCTCGCGCTGGACGTTTACGAACTTGTCTGCAAACTGGCGGCACATCTCCCTTTTCTCATTGACGGAGAGCTTCTCCGCGTCTTTGCCTATTTTTTTATCCACGGCGTGCTCGATGGGGAGACCGTGGCAATCCCATCCGGGCACATAGGGTGAATGGTAGCCCGCCATGGTGCGGGATTTCACCACTATGTCCTTTAGAATCTTATTCAGCGCGGTGCCAGCATGGATATTGCCATTGGCGTATGGCGGCCCGTCGTGCAGGATATATTTCTTTTTCCCTTTGCCAGCCTTGTCGATCCGGCCATACAGATCCATCTGGGTCCATTTTTCCAGGATCTCCACTTCTTTGACAGCCAGGTTGGCCTTCATGGGAAACCCGGTGGAGGGTAAGTTGAGCGTGTCCTTGTAATCCATGTTCAGTCTTTAAATTGAGAAAAGCTTTCCTGCGGGGGCAAACCCTGTGGAAGGCCGATTGTGAATCAATGTATATAACCGATTGAGATTATAACGAGTTTCCCTTTGTGTCAAGGAGGAGTAGGGAAGAGCCGGCGCCAGCGGGCCAGGATCCTGCGAGTCATTATCCAAAGCTTTTAACTTTTGCATAATTAAGGTATTATATGGACCATCACATTCATTGTATTCGTGACACTTATTTCCAACAGGAGGGGCATCATGGGCAAATCAATAGTGGATATCGAGGGTATCGGGAAGGTATACGGCGACAAACTTCGGGCAGCGGGATCCGTAAGCGTAGCATCGCTCCTGAAGGCTGGCGGCTCCCGCAAGGGGCGCAACGACCTGGCCAAGGCCACAGGCATCAGCCCGAAGATCATAATGCGGTGCGTTAACATGGCGGACCTTTTCCGTATCAGGGGAGTGGCCAGCCAGTACGCCGAGCTTCTTGAAGCCTCCGGTGTGGACACAGTGAAGGAATTGGGCAAGCGCAAGGCAAGCAGCCTGGCGGCCAAGATGAAGCAAGTCAACGACACAAAGAACTTGTGCAATGTGTGCCCCGGCGAAAAGGTTGTGGCAGGCTGGATAGACCAAGCTAAAAACCTAAAACCGGCGGTAACATACTGATCCGGTGTTGATGTCAAGGCCCGCCCGATGGTGTCACGGGGCCATATAGTCCGCGATCCTGCTGAGCCCATCCTCGTCCAGCTTGCCGGCGGCCGCCTCCAGCGCCAGCATGCTCAACAGGTAGTTATACTTGCCCTTGGCCAGCGCCTGCCTGGCCTCGAAGGTTTGCCTTTGGGAGTCGAGCACATCCACCGCGTTTCGCAGGCCAACGCCGAAACCTTGCTGTGTGGAAGCAAGAGCGCTGATGCTGGATACCAGCGCCTGCTTAAGGGCGTTCACCTCCGCTTTGGCGCTGACCACCCGCATGAAGGCGGCACGGACCCACAGCCGGGTCTGGCGCCGGGCCTCCTCCAGCTCATGCCTGGCCTTCTCCTCGTTGGCCTGGGCTTCCCGTATGCGGGATGAAATTGCCCCGCCAGTGTATAGCGGGACCGATATCCTCAGGTTCACCGATTGGGTGGTGTTTTCCATTCCTATGCCGAAGCTGCTTCCCCCCTGGTTTAAGTAGTTGTAGTTCGCCACAACGTCCAGCGCGGGGAGCCTCTCCCCTTTGGTTTTGGCGGTCTCTTCGGCGGCCACCAGCAGCGCTTTATGCTTCAGCTCCAGGTATGGGCTAGTGGCAAGCGCCTCCTCGGTCCATTTTTCTATATCGTCCGGCATGGGTGGGGCCGGGGTAAAATCCTCCCTCAATGGCGCCAGGGTGAAACCTGTCTCTCCAATAATCTTTGCCAGCTCCTCCATGGCGATCAGCAGTCCCTGTCGCGCCATTACCTCCTGGGAGGCAGTGATGTCGAACCTGGCCTGGGCTTCGTGGGTATCCGTAATGGAAGCTGCCCCCAGTTCATAGGATTTCCTGGCCCTGGCCAGATGCTCGGATATGGCCTGCTTCTGGGCGTCGATAAAATCTATGGCGTTTTGGGCCAACAGCACATTGAAGTATGCCGCCGCCGTTCGCTGGATCATATTTTGGCTGGCCAGCAGGTACGCGGTCCGGGCCATTTGGGCAGCGGCCATTCCCTGTCGGCGAACCGCCATGTTCCTCATCCGGAAAAGGGGCTGGGCCACGGATATGGAGTATCCACCGCCTGGGTAATTGGTGTGCCCCCCCTGCAGAAGCTCGGTCCCTTTGTATGTGATGTTCTGGTCCGTGTAGCCCACGCTCCCCTCCAGGAACACTTGTGGCAGCATGATTGCGGCGCCCTGCTCGGCCTTTTCCACCCCCGCGTCCCGGGCGGCCCTGTCGGCGGCATGGGCTGCGTCGCGCTCTAGGGCCAGCGAGTATACTTCCATCAAATCCAGGCGGCGGCTTTGCGCCTGGGCTTGCCCGGCCCAGGGAGCCAGCGCAAGAATCATCAATAATACGAGATATTTATACATTGTCACACCTTCCCGGTTACAGCTTTACTAGCCTTGCCGTGGGCGCCCAGGCGCAGCAGGCCGCGCTCCACCAGCGAATAAACCGATGGTACCACCACCAGAGTGAGTAGCGTGGAGGTGACCATCCCTCCGATGACCACCACCGACAGCGGCCCGTTCACCTCCGCGCCAGCGCCCAACCCCAGCGCGGCGGGGAGAAGCACAAGTATCACAGTAAAAGATGTCATCAGCACCGGCCGCAAACGGATGGGGCACGCCTCCATCAGCGCCTGGTTCACCTCCATCCCCTCCTGCCGGAACTGGTTTGTGAGGTCTATCAACAGTATGGAGTTCTTCGCCACCAGCCCCACCAGGAGCACCACACCTATCATGGAAAATATGTTCAGCTGCATACCGGTTATATACAGCGCTCCTATGCCGCCGATCATGGCCAATGGCTGGGCAGTCATGATGATAAACGGCTGCAGGAAGGAGTTGAACTGGCTGGCAAGCACCATGTAGACCAGCACCGTGGCCAAGATGAATGTGAAGATCATGTACTTGGCTGTTTTCTGGAACTCCTCGGCTTGACCCATCATCACCATGGAGACGCCCATGGGCAATACCTTGGCCGCCGATTCCTTCACCATGTCGATGGCTTCGGCCAGCGGCGCCGTGGGGGAGCCAAAGAAGAACGAGGCGTATTGCAGATCGTATTTCGATATCACCGCCGGCCCCAGCTTTTGTTCAAATTTTGCTATGGTGTCCATCCGGACCAGGCGGCCGTCCAATGAGCGAAGATATATTCTCTTCAGGTCTTCATCGCTTTTCAGCTGGCCCTCAGCGGCCTTGAGGCGGATGTCGTACCTGTCGCCATCGCCAGGCTCGTCGTTGAACTTGGCCACATCGTAACCTCCCGCCAGTACATTCACAGCCAAGGCCACATCCCTGGCCGAAAAGCCGAGGCTGGCGGATCGGATTCTGTCCACTTTAAGATCCAGCTGGGGCAGATCCAGTTGCAGATCCAGATCCATCCTGCCCAGGCCTGGCGCCTTTACCAGTTCCTCCATCAGCTTGTCACTGGTCCTTGCCACCAGCGCCAGGTTCTGCCCCTTGAGGGCGAATTGCAACGGATCGCCCCGCATGCCGCCCACTATCGGCATCTTCACGGCAAATGCCTTCACGCCGGGAAGGCTCGAGAGCTCCTTGTTGAGGGCGGCCATCACCTCGCTCTGGCTTCTGTTCCGCTCCCGCCTGGGGGTCAGGTTTACAAAGGCCATCCCCTGGTTCACCTGGCCTGCTCCCTGGCCCAGGCCGATTCCGCAGAAGAATTTATCCACCTCCTCCTGGGAGCGCAGGATCGCCTCGATCTTCTTCAGCTTGCCATCGGTGTATTCGATGTTGGAACCGAGGGGTGTCTTGAAGATTATATTGAATCTTCCCTCGTCCTCATCCGGGACAAATCCCTTTCCTATCCTGGAGAAAAAGAATCCGCTGGGGAGCACCACGAGCACGGTCAGCGTCACCACCAGCCAGCGATGGCTCAGCGCCATGGCCAGTATGCGCCGGTATGACCTTTCCATGGCCAGAAAAATCCACTCCAGCGCGTAATAGACCCGGTTATGTTTTTCCGCCACCTGCAGGTATCTGGAGCAGAGCATGGGAGTGAGGGTGAGGGAAACGAACAGCGACACCACGACTCCAAAGGTGACCACCAGGGCAAAAGCCTTGAAGAACTGCCCTATGATCCCGCCCAGAAACGCCACCGGGGCGAAGATGGATATCAGTGTCAGTGTGGACGCCATTACGGCGAACACCACCTGGGCCGAGCCATTGACGGCGGCGGAATGCGGGTCCGGATCTATCTTCTCCCTGTGACGGTATATGTTTTCCAGGACCACGATGGCGTCGTCCACCACCACGCCGATGAGCAAAAGCAGGGCCAGCAGCGTGAGCACATTGAAGGTGTATCCCATGAAGAACATCACCGCCACGGCGCCGAGCAGCGAGACTGGAATGGCAAACGCGATGATGATGGTGGAGCGGATACTTTTCAAAAACAGCCACACCACCAGGGAGGCCAGCAGAGTGCCAAGTATCAGATGCTCGTTTAGAGCCTCGATCATCTCCCGGATATATTTGGTGGTATCGGTGGCCACTGTCAGGGTCATTCCCGGAGGCAGCGCTGGCAGCAGCTCCTCATCCACCCGGCGCATCACCTCGTCTCCCACCGCCACGGCGTTGGAGTTGGCCACCTTTACGATGCCAATGCCCACCGAGGGAGACTGGTTGAACCTGGCCACCTGCCTGTTATCCGCCAGGCCGTCTGTAATGTCGGCCAAATCGCCCAGTTTCACCGGCGCCTGGCCCCGGTAGCTAACTATCATTTCCGCCAGAGCCGCCGGGTCGTGGAATTCCATGTCCAGCTTGATCATTTTCTCCGTCCAGTCACTGACCAGAAAGCCGCCTGGAAACTGGAAATGCTCTGTATTGAACGCCTGGATAAGGTCCTGGGCGGCCACTCGGAAAGAGGCCATGCGGTCCAGATCCACTTCCACGCGTATTACCCTGTTCCTTCCGCCGCCGATTAGCACTTCCCCCACGCCGTTAATTGTTTCCAGGCGTTTTTTTACAACCTGGCGGGCGTATTGGTTGAGTTGTTGCTGGGTTCTGTCACCGCTGAGGGCCAGCCATATGATAGGTTGGGCGCCCATCTCCATCTTCGCCACCATGGGTGGGTCTGCGTCATTGGGCAGCTTGCGGATCGACTGGCTCACTTTAGACTGCACCTCGTTGAAGGCCACGTTAATGTCTTTGCTCAAGGAGAAGGTGACAACGACAGAGGAAACTCCGGGTGCGGAGACGCTTCTTATGTGATCTATACCCGGCACAGTGTTGACAGCGGTCTCTATGATATTGGTGATGCTAGAGTCGATGATGTCAGGATTTGCCCCCATCATGACCGTTGTGACGGTTATGACAGGAAAGTCGACCGATGGAAACCGGTCCACGCCAATCCGCTGATAGCTTATGACACCGAATAGGATCAGGACGGCGTTGAGCATCAGGGCCAGGACGTGTCGTCTTATGGAGATCTCCGGCAGGTTCATTTATTCGGCCTCCGATACCGAAACAGGGGCGTTATCGGTCAGGTACGCGGCCCCGTCCATGGCCAGGGACTCCCCATCCTTCACTCCGGAAATGATCTCCACCAGCCCCCCCTTTTTTACACCGATTTTCACTATGCGCTGACGGGCTATCCCTCCATCTATGGCATACACAACAGCACCGGCGGGACGCAGCACCACGCACGTCTCTGGTACCATCACCGCCGATTGCCTCTCCTCCTGAGTCACGATACCCTTGACCGTTCCGCCAGGCTTCCATCCACCCGGATTCGGCACATCCAGGATCATCTCCACCGCTCTTGCGCCCACGCTGATC
>JAOUMU010000178.1 GCA_029881335.1 Nitrospinota bacterium
GGGCGCCCGATACCCTTATTACCTGCTGGCGGACAGCGCCGAAGGCCAACGCAAGGAAGCGGAAATTACGCGAACCGAGCCGAAGACCTCCCCCACCCGAGGCGATATCCGCCACGGTTTCGTCTATGAGCGGGTCCCCCATATCACTCTTAAGTCCATCGCCAATAACTCGGAGATCGATGTCATATGGGAAAATTTCCAGCAGAAGCTGGAACCAATCCGCGAAAAGCTGAACTCTGCCCTGGGCCGCTCCCTCCCCCCCGACGCTTCGCATCGGCCCCCCTCTGGCAGGGTGGCATTGGCTGGGGCATGGGAAGAGTGGCAGATTCCCCGGGAGGCGGAGGAGAAGTGGTCCGCCAAGGCAAAGGAACTGCACGCCGAGTGGTGGGAGCTGCGCATCGCCCGGCAGAAGGAGATAGACGCCTCCATCGCCGCCAAGGCGGATTACGAATACCTGTATGACAAGCCATACGACGACAAAGGCAAGGTGCGCGTGGCGGGGCCTTTCACCGTGGAGAGTCTGTCACCCCATCGTGTGCTGGTGGTGGACGAGAACGACGAGCTGGTGGACGCCAGCGAACCGAAGACCAGCCCGAATCAGGAGCAGGCGGAGTTTGCGGACCTGATCCTGGAGAACCTGCGGACCGCCGGAGTTCAGCAGGCGCATAAAGAGAACAAGATAACCTTCACCCACTTGGTCGGCTGGCCGGGCAACTACATCTGCGCCGAGGGGCGGTATCTGGAAGGGGAAACCGAGCGCCGGACGGGGATATTCATCGGGCCGGAGTTTGGCACGGTCTCCCGGCCGGACCTGGTGGCCGCCGCCCGGGAGGCTGGCGAGGCGGGATTCGACAACGTGATCGCCTGCGCTTTCAACTACGACGCCCATTCAGCCGAATTCACCAAGCTTGGGCGGGTGCCATTGCTGAAGGCGAGGATGAATGCGGACCTGCATATGGCCGATGAGCTGAAGTCCACCGGCAAGGGGAATCTGTTTGTCATCTTCGGGGAGCCGGATATCGAGGTGATGGAGAATGGGGACGACATGTTGCAGGTGAAGATAAACGGAGTGGACGTGTTCCATCCGCAATCTGGGGAGATAGAGAGCAGCGGGCCGGAGGGGATCGCCTGCTGGTTCATCGACACCGACTATAACGAGGAGAGCTTTTTCGTGCGGCATGCGTATTTCCTTGGCGCCAGCGATCCTTATAAATCGCTGAAGACCACACTGAAGGCGGAAATCGACCAGGAGGCGTGGGAGACATTGCACAGCGATACGTCACGGCCCTTCGCCAAGCCCGCCTCCGGCCGCTTCGCCGTCAAGGTTATCAATCATCTGGGGGATGAAGTGATGAAAGTTTTTGGGGTGTGAGGGGGATTTATATCCATTTATACCCATTTATACTCGTTATCGTGTATAAATGGATATAAATATGTATAATTGAACTGTTGAGCTATGGATCCAATAAAAAATCCGTTTTCCCCTGGCGCCGGATCGCCACCACCAGAGTTGGTGGGGCGAGACCCAATTCTCGAACAATCGCGAATTCTGTTGGGAAGAATTAAGAATAAGAAATCCGAAAAAAGCATATTGCTCACTGGTTTGCGCGGAGTAGGCAAGACTGTTTTGCTTAATGAGATTAAGCGTATGGCGGATGGCGATGAGTACCAGACCATTTCCATAGAGGCCCATGAGGATAAACCATTAGGCCCTCTGATCGCTCCATATTTGCGGACCCTTCTTTATGACCTGGATCGTATTGCAGGGACTGGTGACAAGGTCAGACGTGGTTTGGCGGTGCTTCGAAGCTTTTTAGGCGGCCTTAAGCTCTCGTATGGTGATGTGAGTATCGGATTGGACATTGAGCCTGCGAGTGGATCGGCGGACAGTGGAGATTTGGAAATTGACTTGCCCAATCTCTTTACAGCAATCGGTGAAGCGGCGGACGATCGGCAAAGCCCAGTTGCTATTTTTATCGATGAAATTCAATACTTTAAAAAGAAAGAGTTGGGGGCGCTGATAATGGCAATGCACAGGATGCAACAGCTACAGTTGCCTGTTGTATTGTTTGGGGCGGGGCTTCCCATCCTTCCTGGTTTGGCTGGTGAAGCGAAGTCATACGCTGAACGGCTTTTCAATTTTCCGAATATTGGTGCGCTCTCTGATACTGACACTGCAAAAGCATTGCAAGATCCTGCGAATGAAGCCGGAGTCGCTTTTGAGACCGAAGCGTTGGATGAGGTTTTTCAGCAGACAAAGGGATATCCATATTTTCTTCAGGAGTGGGGATACGCATCTTGGAATTCAGCAGACGCAAGCCCGATTACATTGCAGGTTGTTCGTAACGCTAAAGATATGGTAATTCCACGTCTTGATGCCAATTTTTTTCGTGTGCGTTATGATCGATTGACGCCAAGCGAAAAAAATTTTTTACGAGCAATAGCAGAGCTCGGACCGGGAGCCCATCGTACTGGAGACATTGCTGACATCCTTAAAGTTAAGGTGACGAGCCTAGGCCCTGTCCGGGCCAAGCTAATCAGTAAAGGGATGATCTACAGTCCCGCGCATGGAGATTTGGAGTTTACCGTTCCGCTCTTTGATGATTTCATGATTCGCACGGTTCCCATATTCAAGCGGTAGTCATAACCATGAATTTCCTCATATCGGACACATTCCAATCCAGTCTGGCCAAACTCACAGCCCAGGAGCAGAAGGCGGTGAAGACAACCGCTTTTGACCTGCAGATGAATCCGGCTAACCCGGGATTGCGCCTTCACAAGCTGGACAAGGCGAAGGATAAGAACTTCTGGTCTGTCCGTGTGAACTTAGACATCCGGATAATTGTCCACAAGACAGATGACAGGCTTATACTGGCCTATACGGACCATCATGACAGGGCGTATCAATGGGCGGAGCGGCGCAGGATAGAACATCACCCCACCACTGGCGCGGCCCAACTGGTGGAGGTACGGGAGAAGGTGGAAGAAGTGGTGATCCATCGGCCTGTTGTGGCGCAGGAGTCTGTAAGTGAAAAGCCTTTTCTTTTTGCCAATACACCAGAGGAAGACTTGCTGGGCTATGGCGTGCCGGAAGAATGGCTGAAGGATGTACGGCAGGCGGACGAGGACACTCTATTAACTCTGGCGGAGCGATTGCCCCAGGAGGCGGGGGAAGCGTTGCTGGCCTTGGCCACGGGCTCCACACCCGTCATTGCCCATGTGGCGGAGGAAGGCACGGACCCCTTCGATCATCCGGACGCAAAGCGCCGGTTTCGAGTGGTGGAAAACGTGGAGGAGTTGGAGCAGGCGCTGGAGTATCCCTGGGAGAAATGGATTGTCTTTCTTCATCCGGCGCAACGGGTGGTTCGAGTATTGGACCGCGTGGCCGCCTGGCGTGGATACCCGGAAAAGCTTCGGGTGGATAACGGGCCGGAACTTACATCGGTGAAGCTTGCCGACTGGGCTGAGGAACA
>JAOUMU010000090.1 GCA_029881335.1 Nitrospinota bacterium
ATCCTGGCTGGTTACAGGCTGTTTTGGTTTTGCCGGACTGGTCTGTGGCTGGTTATCGAATTATGGCGGCGTCATCCATTACGGGTGGCGCCGTTTTCTTTATGGCGATGAGCCCCTGTTACAAGTTTTTATTGACGGTGGCGGATATGAAAAGACAGGCTCTTTCAATCCACGGATAGTTCCGCCGGCGCCGGGCGGGTGAAAAATGTCAGTTGGCGCGGATCCATGAGCAGAGCTTTGTTTAGGTTCTCCTTTCCCCGCACCACAGCGAAAGTGTCAAAGTAGAAAAGGGGCAGGTTCCAGGCCAGATCCCTGTATTTCAGTTGTAGTTTCCGTTTCAGTTCCAGCATACGTTCTTCCCCCGCCCCGGCCTCCCTTGCTTCTTGCATCAAATACACAATTTCCTTCAATCTTCTATCTTTCGCCATTTGGTAATAGCGTTGTTCGTTTTCCAGGTGAGACTTCACACCACTTGTTGTGCTAATGTCGTACCAGTAGCACAACAGTATTTCGAAATTATGGTTTGATACCGAGTCCACCGCATGTGCATGATCAATCAGTTTCAATTCGACGGAGAAACCGGCCTCGTGTAAATTCTTGGCGATCAACCGCATCACTCCCTTCTGAGTCATTTTGCCGGAGGAATATCCAGATATCTTCAGGTCAAATACCTCTCCATCACGCTTTAACTTGCCATCTTGGAGCTTCCACCCGGCCTCCTCCAGAAGCTGAGAGGCTCTCTCCGGGTTCCAATCCTCTGTCAGTTCAGGCTTCGTGACAGGTGGGAAGGGGTGGAACATAATATCCGTGGCGACGCCAGCGCCATTGAGGCCAACGCGATGCTCCACCAGCTTTTCTCTGTCGATGAGCAGGGAAATCGCCTTTCGTACCCGTTGATCGGAAAACTTCGCTAGATTCTGGTTGAATATAAGAATGGCAAAGGAGTCGGTGGAATACTTGAATGTATTCAGCCTCTTGCTCCTTCCTATCAACGCAATATCCTCCTGGCTGACATCGTTGGCAAAATCAATTTTCCCTTCCAAAAGCGCCATGGTCTCGGCGTCGGAGTTGTTGAATAAATGGACCTCAATAAATTTATATTTCGGTCTGCCTCCCCAGTATTTATCCCAGCGCTCCAGCAGCACTATCTTGTCCTTGCTGTCGTAGCTTATAAACTTGTATGGTCCGGAACCAATAAGATCCATAGTATCGTGCCTATCCCTTTTGGAAGACTCCTCATGCTCTCGGTTTAATATCCACAATCCCTGAAGTGCAGAAGACCAATCCTCCCTCTGGTCCGATCTTAGCCGGATTGTATACGTGTCAATGATTTCTATGGAAATGCGAGGCTGGTTGGCCATCCAAATATCGGCGATAAACTTGGATATACTGAATGCCGTGTCATCGGCTGTCACTTCGGAGCCATCGTGGAAAAGCATACCTTTGCGGAGTATAAAGTCACAGGACATCCCATCGTCGCTGACCTCCAGCCGTTCCAGACCGACAGGTATACCGCGTTGTTGACCAGTTGAATTCACTATGTAAAAAACAACTGGATCAAATACCAACACGGCTAGATGACTCGGTATATGGGATGGATTAGTAGTATGAATTGTCGCCTGTGCCCCAATCCGGAAAGTCTCCTGCTCAGGCTCTATGGGGCTGGTTTCCCGGCTCCAAAACCCCAACTGCATAACACCCAGCGTAGCCAGGAGGGCCAAAAGGATTGCGGCGAACAGGAACCAACCGCGATTTACTTTCTGTTTCACTGACTCTCCTCGCAGGCATGGAGCCAAGCCGGTTAAATCACACTATTGTGTTTAAGGGTGAATTATCTATTCTCTGATGGTGTGACACAATATCCACACCAAGTCGAATACATCTCCCGGGGTGTCAAGCGATCCCCGCACGGCGCCCCACCGGATACCCTGGGCCTGGAAGATGGCGCCGCCACCTTATTGCTTGCTCCAGATACCGCTTCCGTCTTTTAAGTATACAACCGGAGTGATCCCCCTCGTCGATTCGTAAAAAGCCTTTGCCGCCTGGCTATCAAGCCGGTCCTCGTGGAACCGCTTCCACTCACCCATCCCGGAGTGGTAATAGATCATGGAGCCTTCCCCATGGTCGGCGTATCCCGTGGTGGATATCACAAAATAGTCCCTGGCGGTATACACCGTGGCGATGTCCATCCCAAACGCCCCCGCCAGCGCAACGGAGATATCCGTGGGCCAGGCGCCGGTGGATTTGTGGCCATCCAGCATGGCCATAGTGGCCGGCTCCAGCATTTCGCGGGTATAGGTGACGCTCTTCACCACCGCCGTCCTGTACACGGAGCCATTCAGTATGGCGACCACCGGAAGCGCCCCCATGGTGGCCATCAGCATCAGCACCATCCGGGATCCGGGCTTGGTCATCAGCCACGCGCCCAACAGGAAAGCGGGGACTATGGCGAACAACGATAGCCTCCACAGCCGGCCAGGCCCGCCATGGGCCAGCCAATCCAGAGGTGTGCTGAAGGCGAAACCCACCTCCCACAAAGTGGCGGCCAGCAGCCCGATCACCAGAAAACCGGCGGCGATGACCATCGAACCGGAGTAGGATTCCACTTGTGTGGTGTCAGCCCCAGATTGGTCAGCCGCGGAGGGGTCTGGGGCGGATTGGTCCACGGGGGCGTTTGTCGAATTGTCGTTTGTCGTCACTTCCTGATTTGTCATGAGGATAATGTAACACATTGGGGGGTTGCGGTGGAATTCAAGGAGACATGGAACATAGGGGCAGGTAACATCTATTGCTTCCCCCATGGTTGCTCCTCCCGGAGACACTTCCACGCGGCATATCTTTCACCCTTGAGGGGCGGCGTCCCAGCCCGGCGATCCGCACATCCAGATCTGAGGATTCATCCCCGCTCGGATAATCGTTTTCAGATACCTGGCCAAAGTCCAAAGCGGGCGAAAGCCGGATATGGGGAAGGGAAAAACTGTAGACGAGGGGAGGGGCTTTTACAGGAATCTTAAGCCTGCATGGGAGAATGGCCCGTCAGATTTTCTGCTCCACACCACGGTGGCGTAGCGCCTGACCATGTTCATCTCCTTGATGTCCACCTCTATACGGGCGTTGGCTGGCAGGGGGCGCCCCGCGAAGAGGATTTTTGCGCCGGTGCTGGAGACATCCATCAGAACAGCTTCTTTTCTGCGGCCATTATATTCGAAGAAAAGCGTGGTGATTTTCTCCACCCGGGAAGCCTCCGCCGGCCTGGTTTGCATGGTGTGCCCGCACGATGGGCAGGCGAAGGTGTCCTGATCTGGTGGAAGATCTTCGGCCAGTGTGATCTCCTTGTTGCAATGATCACAAATTCTTGTGGATTCCATTTATTCCCCAGGTCTATTCATGACGGTTCTAAATTCGCGGAGCGACTCTGGCCCAGCCGGACGACCGGCCCTGCCCTGCGACCCCCGAATCCGGATATGTTAGCAGATAAGGAGCTTTTTGCGAACCGAATAAACAAAATATTGTGACCCTCTCGGAACGCAGCCAAAGGCCTATTCCGTCACTTTCCCAACGAGGAAGCTGGTATAGCGCTTGTCCGTTTCCTTGATATGTATCTTCAGCCATGCGCTAAGCGTGGCTATCAGCTCTATGCAGATTTTCTTCAGCCCGGTGTCGCTGGCCTGGATACGAACCAAAAAATCGCGCGCCATGCTGGTCAGCTTGTCGTGGTTCTCCTTGTGGGATTCGTATTGGGGGTAGTGGTGCCGATACATCTCCACCTCTTCTTCCAGAAAGTGGGTATAAGTATAGTTGCACAGGCGCCCGGCGATATCCGCCATGCGATCCCTCGATTCCTCGTCCTTCTGCGCCAGGGAATCGTACAGGTCATTAATCAGCCGGATGATTTCCTTATGTTGATCGTCAAACTTGGCGATCCCCACGCTGAATTCTTCGGACCACTCGATGGCGCCCTTTCTTCCGGGCATAATACTCATAAGCCCAATCCCCCTGACAGCGGTATAGACAATGGAATGATTTCAGAGAAACCAAAGCCCTATTCTAGCCTTCTTTAAACTAATTTTAAAGAGCGAAAACGGCGCGGCGTTAATTCAGATCGCCCGGCCTTCCCCATGGTGTGGAATTTAGGGCCGGGACTGGTAAGCTATGCGGTGTGTCATCAGTTTTGTGTCATGCCCAGGTTTCTTGACATCTGGAAGGATGGTCTTATAACAAAAGTGTATTATTGAACGAGAGCAAAATATAAATGGATTTCAATAAATATACATCCAGGGCAGCCCAGGCTGTGCAGGAGGCGATTTCCCTCGCCAACAGCTTGAATCATCAGGCGGTGAGCCCGCTTCATCTGCTCTACGCGCTGGTGGAGCAACCGGAGGGAGTGGTACCCGCAATACTGCAAAGGTTGGGCCGACTTTCCGCCCAGGTCTCCGCAAATGTGGTCCAGGTTCTGGAGACAGCGCCCAAAGTCAGAGGCTCCGAAGGCGTTTACGGCACCCCCGACCTAAAGAAGGTATTCGAGGAAGCCCTCCGCCAGATGGAACAGCTGCGCGATGATTTCGTCACATCGGAGGCTCTGCTGCTGGCGCTTTTGACCGACAGGCAAGCGGCGGCCATACTGAAGATTGAAACAACGGATACCCTGACAGCGCTCAAGGAAATCCGGGGCAGCCAGAGGGTTCACGACCAGGACCCGGAGGCGAAATACCAGGCGCTGGAAAAATACACCCAGGATCTGACCGCCCAGGCCCTGGCCGCCAAAATGGACCCGGTTATTGGCCGGGACGATGAGATCCGGCGGGTGATGCAGATCCTGTCGCGCAGGACAAAGAACAACCCTGTTCTGGTGGGGGAGCCGGGTGTGGGGAAGACCGCCATAGTGGAAGGGCTGGCCAAAAAGATCATAGACAACGACGTGCCGGAAACCCTGAAGAACAAGAAGCTGTTGGCGCTGGACCTGGGCGCCCTGATAGCAGGATCAAAGTACCGGGGAGAGTTCGAGGACCGGTTGAAGGCTGTGATCAATGAGGTAGAACGCTCCGACGGTGGCATCATCATGTTCATGGACGAGTTGCATACCGTGGTGGGGGCTGGCGGCGCCGAGGGGGCCATGGATGCGGGAAACCTTTTGAAGCCCGCCCTGGCCCGAGGCAAGCTGCGGACCATCGGCGCCACCACTTTGAAGGAGTACCGCCTGCATATAGAAAAGGACGCGGCCTTCGAGCGAAGGTTTCAGCCCGTTATGGTGGAAGAGCCTTCGGTAAAGGATTCAATATCCATCCTGCGGGGCCTGAAGGAGAAGTATGAGGTCCACCACGGCGTGCGGATACAGGACAACGCCATAGTGGCGGCAGTCACATTGTCGGACAGATATATAACCGACAGGTTTCTGCCGGACAAGGCCATAGACCTGATGGACGAGGCGGCAAGCTCCATCAGGATAGAGATCGACAGCAAGCCCACGGAGGTGGACCGGTTCCACCGGAAGATTCGCCAACTGGAGATAGAGCGCCAGGCCCTGATAAAGGAAAAGGACAGCGCTTCGGCCAAAAGGTTGGAGAGCCTGGTCCGGGAGCTGGCGGATATCAGGGAATCCAGCGCGGCCCTGGAACTGAAATGGAACCACGAAAAGGAACTGATTGAGAGACTGAAAAACTCCGACAGGATGATAGAGGATCTGCGGCGGGAGGCGGAGTCCGCCGAACGGGAAGGGAAACTGGAAAGGGCGGCGGAGATAATCTACGGCGAGATACCGGCCGTGCAGAGGAGGAGCGCCCAAGCCCTGGCGGCCATGGAGGAGATAGAAAAAGGAGACAAAATCCTGAAAGAGGAGGTGACCGCCGAGGATATCGCCAGGGTCGTCAGCCGCTGGACCGGCGTGCCGGTAGCCAGGATGCTGGCGGAGGAGTCGGAAAAACTGGTTCGGATGGATCAGGGGATCGCCAACCGGGTGGTGGGGCAGCAAACCGCGATAAAGGCGGTGTGCAACGCCATCCGGCGCAGCCGCGCCGGACTGCAGGAGGAGAGCCGACCCATGGGTTCTTTCATATTCCTGGGCCCCACAGGGGTGGGAAAGACGGAACTGGCCAAGGCGCTGTCCGAATATTTGTTCGACACGGAAAAAGCGATGGTGCGCATAGACATGAGCGAGTATATGGAAAAACATTCCGTGGCCCGGCTCATCGGGGCGCCCCCCGGCTATGTGGGGCACGAGGATGGGGGCCAGCTGACCGAGGCGGTGCGGCGTCGGCCATACAGCGTGGTGCTCTTTGACGAGATCGAAAAAGCCCACCCGGATGTCTTCAACACTCTGTTGCAGATGCTCGACGACGGTAGGCTCACTGACTCCAAGGGAAGGACCGTGAACTTCACGAACGCGGTCATCATCATGACCTCTAACCTGGGGAGCAGGGAGATCGCCGAACATTCCGAGGATAGAGCCCGGCAGGAAGCCGCCGCCAGGGAGACACTCAAGTCGGCTTTCCGGCCGGAATTCCTGAACCGGATCGACGAGGTGATAATCTTCCAGGGGCTCACCCGGGAGGAGATAAAGAATATCGCCAGGTTGCAGATAGACCTGGTGGCCGCCCGGCTGGCTAAAAAGGAGATATCGCTGCAAGTCTCCGAAGAGGCGCTGGCCATGCTGGCGGCGGAAGGCTACGACGATGTGTACGGCGCCCGTCCGCTGAAACGGCTTATACAGAATGAGATTCTCGACGAGTTATCGCTTCTGATCGTGGAAGGAAAGATCGGGGAGAAGGATACGGCGATAGTGGATGTGCACGAGGGGCGGATCGGGGTGAGAAAGGAGGCTCCGCCGGTGAAACAGGAGGCGTTGCGACTGATCTAAAAAACGCCCGCCTGCCAGAAGATGAAGGTGGCGTAGGCCGCCAGAATGAAGCCCCCCGGGATCCTGCCTATGCGCCCCATGAACGAGAAAGGAATCACCACCACGGAAAAGGCCAGCATCACCAGCATCTCCGCGCCCCATGTGCCTGCCCCTACCGGGATGGGCCGGGCCAGGGATGTGGCGCCCATGACAAACCCGATGTTGAAAATGTTGGAGCCGATGACGTTGCCCACGGCGATGTCCGATTTTTTCCTGTAGGCCGCCACCACGGTGGTGGCCAGTTCCGGCAGACTGGTGCCCACCGCCACGATGGTCATGCCGATGACAAGCTCGCTGATATGAAGCGACCTGGCGATGGAGATGGCCGACTCCACCAGAAAATGGGCCCCCAGCAGAACCCCGCCTATCCCACCGGCGGTGATCATAAGCGCCTTGCCCAACTCGTCGCCATGCTCCTTTTTCTCCGCTTCGATGGCCTCGATATCCACCTCGTCTATATGCGCGTCCGCGGTTTTTACGCAATAGACGGTGAAGGCGAAAAGGCCGGCCACCAGCAGCGCTCCATTCACTCTGGATATCTCCCCATCATAGCTAAACGCCAGCAGCGCCAGGGAGAATGTGAGCATAAGCGGAATGTCCCTGGCGAAGGTGCGCCGCTGAATAGACACGGTAAACATGGCCGCCCCCGCCGCCAGCACCAGGCCGATGTTGGCGATGTTGGATCCCACCACGTTGCCCAGGGCGATATCGTCGGCCTGGTGATAAACCGCCACAAGGCACACCACAAGCTCCGGCAGGCTGGTGCCGAAGGCCACCACCGTCAGCCCGATGATCACAGGATTCACACCCAGGACAAGCGAGGTGTTGATGGAGCCGGAGACCAGGTATTCCGCCCCGTAATAGAGCACCAGAAAGCCGGCGGCCAGCATTAATATGTCAAACAGCATCCGGCTAACTTATATCAATCCCTTGTCGCGATACCAGTCATATGTAAGGCGGGCGCCCTGCTCCAGCCCCACTTTTGGCTGGTAGCCCAGCTCACTTACGGCTTTTTTAATAGAGTAGCTGTGGTTCTTCACAAATATGTCCACATATCGGCGGGATATGGGAGGCTCGACGCTGAAGAAAGAGCATACAGTCTGGCAAACTGAGGAATAGGCGCGGAACAACACTCCCGGAAGATGGCGAGCATGGAGCTCCACCTCCGCCGTCCCGGCGATGATCTGAACCATTTTGTTCAGGGTCACGCTCTCCTGCCCGGCGATTATATACGCCTGTCCGGGCGCTTTTTCCGATTCATAGGCCAGTATCAACGCTTCCACCAGATCACTGATATAGACCGGATGGATGGAGTTTTCCCCATCGCCATACATGGTGAAGGATCCCCCCGCTATCCCCTTGAATATTGCCAACCCGCGCATATCCCCGGGTCCATAAACCTTGGAGGGGCGGATTACTGTCGTTTTCATCCCCTTCTTCCCATTGGCGGCCAGCGCCGCCTGCTCGCCATGCTCCTTGGTGATCTGATATATGTCGTCGGTGGCAAGGGGGGTGTCCTCGTTGGCCGGCGGATTGGGTATATGGCCGTGCACATCGGCGGTGGAGCAGAAGATGAATCTTTTCACCCCTTTTCCCGCAGCAGCCTGCAAAAGCTCTTTAGTGGCGGTGCAGTTCACATCCCAATACTCGGTGTCCAGCTTGAAGGTGTGCCCAGTTACTCCCGCCAGATGAAACACCCCCTCCGCGCCCTCCAGCAACTGGGCGATAGCGGAGGAATCCCGCAAGCCTCCCTGGATGATTTCCAGACCCATGGTTCGCAGCAGCGTGATGTCCGAATGTGGCCCGGCGAAGGCGCGGACTATAAATCCCCGCTCCTTCAGCTTCGCGCAAAGAGCGGCGCCGATGAATCCTGAGGCCCCTGTCACCGCCACAAGGCGCCCATCCAAAAGCGTGTCATTCATAATATTCAATCACTCAAGCACACATAGGGGAAGAAAACTCCTCAGAGTTAATATAAGCGCTTTTCCACCACCCTCGCAGGCAATCAGCTGATTTTTCATTCCGATTCGGTCTCTTGCTGTTCCACTTTCGGGAATCGCAGGGAGAGCAACACACATGTTAGCAGTGTGGCGGCTATGAATCCAAGGGAAAGCAGAACCGGGATGTGAAAGAAGCCGGAGAGAGTCATTTTTATCCCCAAAGCCACAAGGATCAGTGAAAGCCCATAGTTAAGATAATGGAACATCCTCATCAGGCCTGCCAAGGCGAAGAAGAGCGACCTGAGCCCCAAAATGGCGAAGATATTGGAGGTGTATATGATAAAGGGATCCAACGTGATGGCCATGATGGCGGGGATGGAGTCCACGGCGAAAATCACGTCGGATGTTTCTATCATCAGAACCGCCACAAACATGGGAGTGGCGGCCCATCGGCCGTCAAGCTTAACAAAGAAATCGCTGCCACGAAACCCCGCATGGACCGGCATGATCTGGCGGAACAGCCTATACACCAGGCTTTTTTCAGGATGAACTTTTATTTCCCCTGTCATAGCCAGCTTGCCTCCGGTGTATATCAGGAAGACTCCAAAGACGTAAATCATCCAGTAAAATTCCTTTATCAGGGCAATCCCTGCCAGGATGAAAGTGAGCCTCATTACGATGGCGCCTAAGATACCCAGGAAAAGAACCTTCGGCTGATACATGCCGGGAATCCGGAAGTAATTGAATATAAGGATGAAAACGAACAGGTTGTCCAGGCTTAGCGATTTTTCGATTAAGAATCCGGTGAAGTACATCAAGGCGGATTCGGCGCCTCTGACATAGTATACCCCCACGCCAAACATCAAGGCCAGCGCGATCCAGAAGCCGGCCATCTTCAGCGCCAGGTGGATGGGGATCTCCGTATCCTTGGTGTGCAGAATCGCTAAGTCCAGCCAGAGAGCGGCTATAATGAATAAAATGAAAACGGCCCAGGGGATCAACTCAATCATGGTTATACTCCAGCCCGATCGACATTTTCCAGCGCTTGGCAAACGCCCGCGCCCTGCTTTGATACCAGTTTACCATGCCCCCAAATGGCTGGGTAAAAAGTTGGACCAGGCTCCCGCCGTGGCTATTCGTCCTTAAGCTCCTCCGGGAGGGTGTATGGGGTCAGCATCCCCAGCTTCTCCATCAGTAACAGGCCGTTGTGGTCTTCGCCGATGCGGGCCTCGAAATAGATGAATTCGAAAACATCTTCCGCCTGGTCCGCGCTCACGGCGATATTGATGATATGGTTTTCCACATAGTGACCCAGTCCGTGGCGGCTGCGTCCGCTCCTTCCGGCGCCCCTGGCGTGGTGGAAACTCATTGCGGTGATCCCCTTCTCCTCCCGTAATTTTTTCATCAGGGGGATAGCCGCGCCCTTGGGGAGGATGCAGGTGATCAACATGCCGCGGGGGAATCCATTTTCATCTGTCATCGACCCTCTCCTTTCTTCCCTGGGTCCGGATGTTGGCAATGACCTCCTTGGGGATATAAGTGGCCGCCTTCTCCAGCCTGGAAACGAACATCATTCCCATGCCCGGTGTGCTCAGCTTTGCGGATAAGTAGATTCTCTCGAACACCAGGTCGGCCTGCTCATCACTCACCACGATCAATACCACTTCCTTTTCCGCCTCGATGGCCACCCCCAGGGTCCCCAGCCGCTCGCGGATGCCATATCCCCGGGCGAAATATACAGTACCTCCCTGGGCGCCCGCCTCGGTGGCCGCGGTCACCACCGCGTCCGCCAATCCCCGCTGTACTATGCAGGTGATCAGCGACACATCCGTCAATACAAGCAGTTCCTTCTCTTCTTCCATCATTCCCCTTTTTGCCTTCTCATTTTTTCCCGTGGCTCATGGCCACCTTTCGGTTTACCAGCAAGCCCATTCCCAGCACCGCGATAATCGGCCCGGCGGAAGCCATGGCCAATATCCCGAAACCTTCCACCGCGTCCACCGCGCCCCCGAAACCCAGGCCTATTGCCAGCACCACCGGCACGGTCACCGGCCCCGTGGTCACCCCGGCGCTGTCCCAGGCCACGTTCACCATCTCCTCACTGTTTAGCGCCGTTAATGCAAAGCACATCAGGTAACCCGGAATCAACAGGTAGCCCAGCGGGAGGTCATAGACAATCCGCACCAGCCCGCACGTCACCCCGAAGGCCACACCGGCGGCAACGGTCAACAGCAACGTCCTTTTGCTGAAGGCGCCGTTGGTCAGGTTTTCCACCGTGATCCCCAGCGCCGCCAGGGCAGGCTCGGCCAGAGTGGCGGAAAATCCCAGAACCCATGCGAAAAATAGCGCCAGTATCAAGCCTGTGAAAAAGCCATAGAGCGGCTTTTCCGCCAGGTTCTCCACCGCCGTGAAGGCCGTGGGAAGCATGGCCCCCACCTGGTTGCCCAGGTTCACCAGGCCGTAGCTCAATCCTATGTTAAAGAAGATGATCCCCACCAGGGAGAGCACGAGGCCATATATGAGGTAGCCTTTGTTTCTCACTTCGGAGCGGACAACATATTTGAGAATAAGAAAGAGAAAAATCACCAGAGGAACAATGGCCCGGAGCCCAACCCCAATCTCCATTATCGGCGTTTTATCAAGCATGCCCGGCGCCAGCGAAGATGTTTGGGACGCCATCTCCAGGATAGTTTGCTGGTCCAGTACACCAGCCACATAGATACTCAGCAGCATCATCCCGATAATGGGAAATAGCGAGGCCATGGTCACAATACCGAAGCCGGAGAGGTTGCCCCCCCCCTTCCCGGCGGAGGAGGCTATGCCTATTCCCAACGCCAGGACTATCGGCACGGTAACCGGGCCCGTGGTCACGGCGCCGCAGTCCCAGGCCATACCCAGCATCGGTTCCAGGGCCGGATCACCGGTCATATAATATGTCAAAGAAAGCGCCACAGCGGTGATGAAGTATATAAACGGCTTCAGGCTGAGCCCATACAGAAACCTAAGCGAGCCGAGCCCGGCGGCCAGGCCCACTCCCGCACCCACTACCAGCACCACGGAGCCTGTGTAGAAATTCAGCAGGGCGTATAGATAGGGCGCCTTTCGTACGTCCACAATCGTCCCGGCGGCTTTTAGCGCGCCTACGGCTGGCTCGGCCAACGTCACGCTGATGCCGAGGAGGAAAGCGATCAGCAGCACCATCCATAAGGGTGATTTTTTCGGAAGCTGGTCGCCGATGGTTTCCGCGAAAGGCATCAATCCCTGCTTGACCCCCTCCAGGAAAAGCATCAGGCCGATAATCACCAGGAAAAAGCCGATTGAAATGACCCACGGATCATGTACCGCCATGCGCAGGATCAGAATCTGGAATCCCGCCATATACAACGCCAGAGGGATTACAGACTTTAGCTGCTCCAGCAGCCGGACGCTGATATATGGGGCCAATATCTGGGTGGCTTCCGCGGGGCTGGCCTTTATCCGGGATGGAGTGTGGGGGAGCAGCCTGCCATCCGGCGTGAAGGCTGGGGGCGTCACCAGACTGTTGAACTTGATTCTCCTGTAGCTGACATTGCTCTCCCCCAGGAATTCACCAAAACGGATTTTACTCTCGTTCACAACCCTCCTTTTGTCGCGTCGTTAGCCAAACAGACTGATTATCAGGCCCATTGGGGCGCGACATGGCAACTGGCCGAGGCGCGCCCTTGATCCGGACCTGTAATATTTTAGCGTATTTTTGACGAGGTGGGGGGCAAACCGGCATTGGGAGTTGATTGAATTCATAATGAGCGAATCTGCTGTTGATAAGCGCTTTGTTTCCGGCTTTTGCTTCTGTTGGAGAGAAAATCATGGACAAGGCTGTTGGATGAGGATTATCGCAATATCTTCACCCTACAACCTGTGCCCCACCCACACCACGCGGCCGATGACCCTGGGCCCCTCGTCCTCACTGGCCCGCACAGGCTCCGGGCTGTAGCGCGGATTGTCGGAGACCAGCAAAAAACCATCGGCGGTAGTCTGGATCCTTTTCACCACCAGGTCCTCACCGCGCAGTA
>JAOUMU010000091.1 GCA_029881335.1 Nitrospinota bacterium
ATCCTTCAGCGGTCGCGATATGTCCGCTTTCAGCCGGAAGGTGTGCGGTATATGGCATGTTTTGCACACGTTTTCCATGGTATAACCCCTTTGGAAATGGGTCTTGTGGGTGAGAAGGACACCACTGCGGCCCGGCTTGAGCTTCAAGCTGTGGATCCAAGGCGACTCTGTTTCTTTCTGATGGCACTCGAGGCACTTTTCGTCCGAAATCACGGTCAGGTTCGCCGTCTTCCCCTGATGCTCCGAATGACACTCAAGGCAATCCTTTTGATGGGCCTTGGAGGTGCTGACCACATGCATCTCCTGCTTGTGGCAACCCTTGCACTTCATACTATTAACGCCCCGCCATGGATCATGACATTTGACGCATTCCTTTTGCATCATCGAGTGCTTGGACGAGAGGGGCTGGCGCATGAATATGGTTCCTTCTCTTTCCAGCAGATCGTCCAGTGCGATGATGGCCACCAGCAAACAAGCGGCGATTGAAAACCCCAATCTCATAGGCTATTTCTTCATATTAATAGTATGAGATGGACCAAAGATGCGCCAGCAACGCCGTCAACAGGGCGGCGGTGGCTGGGACATGGGCGTTGTTCCACATGCGCAACACCTGGAGCCTCGCGTACTTGAATTCCATCTTGTCCCTTTCGGCATAAAGATTCTCCAGATGACTTAGCGCCAGCCTGTCTGTGGATGGACCCCGCGAGGCCCAAAGGCTGAATTGCCGCTTCCGCCTGGCTATTATATCCTTCTCCGTCAACCACATGTATTTCATGGGAATGGGCCTGCTGGCGAACTGCCGCCGGATTCTCACGCCGTAGAAGTTTTTGAATTCCTCGGAAGCCTTTTCTACTATTTCATCGGCCATCGTAAGATATTCCCCGGGCTGTTTGCGTTTTTCATCCAGCTCTACAGCATCGGTCCCCTGCTTGGAAAGCCAAACTGGTATGGTCCTGAACATCAATTCACCCATCAAGCCGCTGAGGATAACCAGCAGCAACAACAGAACCATGAGAATGCCGAAATTGCCGTATACCGTAAAGTTGGTGTGCATGAAGACCAGGGCCACGCAGAACAATCCCAGGTACAAGTGCGACTTGCGCCACCCTTCCATGGTCCCTATTCTCCTGGTGAATACCATCTTGCGCAGGCTGAAAGAAGCCAGGAGGAGCATAATGACGGCCGCCAGGGCTCCATAGGCCAGTCTGGTCCATTCCATTGTGGACTCCTGAGCCCACAGCCTCATTCCGACATGGATTCCGAAGCTAAGAATCATCAGCAACGCGAATAGGAGCGGCCAGCGAGCGTTCAGGTTGCCTTTCCCGGTTTCAACGATTTTTTTCATTATCCCGGCGTATTACTCATTTGGAATCAAGTCGGAGAAGTATTCAGCCGGATTGACCATAACCATGGCCCCGGTCGGGCAATTATAAACACATCCCAGGAAGTCGTAGCTATCGCACATATCGCATCGCACTACCTTTTTTCCGCTGTTTTTCAGCCGTCCCTTCAACTGCATGTTATAGTTGGCCTCCGAAATCGGCACCTCCACCCAATCACTTTCACGACCACTGGTAATCCGGGAGATAAGTTTGGAGAGTAATCCGGCCTTCTTTGCTGGCTGGACTTCCACTAGAGTCAGGCTGTTATAGGGGCAGCTTTTCACACACATTCCGCAGCCAATGCAAAAACTCTTTTGGTAAACCTCCCCGGAGGGATCCCTGGTTATCGCGCCGGTGGGGCATTCGTACATACAGGCGGGATCGTCGCAGTGCCGACATGAGGTCACGGCCATTAGAAATCCATTGAGCCGAACTCCCTTTCGCGCCAGCCGAGAGACTCCACCATGGAGCTTGGCGCAAGACTCCACACACGCGCCGCACTGGATGCACTTTGTGACATCCAGCATATGGGTGGACTTGGTATGGATAATCCCGGCCTCGATTGTGGCCTCCAGGGTGTCGGAAAGATGCAGATTCCCGGCCATCATCTGGGAAATCTCCTCCCGCTTCTTTGATATCTCGCTGAACAACGCCTTCAGGTCCTTTCGGGAGCCTAAAAACGCAATAAAATCCTCCCTCGATATCTTTATCAAATGGGTGCGGTTGATAGCGGTGACCGTAGCCGTCCTGATGCCGTCATTTTTCAGCAGAGCCGCCTCTCCAAAATGCTGTTCCCCCTTCAAGTATGCAAGGGTTTTCACCCCCCTTCCCTTCAGCATGGAAACCTTCACAAAGCCGAACAATATCAGATAAAAAGCGTCCGCCACATCACCCTGTTTGAATATCGCCTCCCCTTTCCGGAACACTTCTATGGTCGCCTTGTCCTTGATTGTCTCCATATCCCCGTCGCTAAGATCGGCGAATATGGCCACTTTTCGCAGCTGATTGCTCAATATCCTGCGGCGGTATGTATCTTCGATCCGGGACCGGACGATGGGAAACTCGTCCAGGACCTCGAACATCTTATCCTTCGGGATCTGCATCACCGCGCAGTAGTCATCAGCTCTGATATCAGCGGTCCTGGGTAATCCGGACAGCGCCGCTATCTCCCCGAAAAAATCCCCTTCGAAAATGGCCTTGTCCTCCTCCAGATGATCCCTGCCACCTGTCAAATGCGCTTTTGCCCTGCCCACCAGCAGCACACAGCAGTTTTCGTCGAACTCCCCATTTCGCAGGATGTAGTCACCAGGAGCGTATGTGACTATGGGGCATTCCATCAGATGAGCGATCACCCGATCCTGGTTCTCACCCTTGAAGAGGGGAATCCTGGAAAACAACTCCTTCAAAGAGTCATCTATATTGAACATCCTCTCGTAGACTGGCATCAACGAGAAAAGTTCCTTATGCGAATCATCCATATCTGATATCCCTTAGTTTGGGCCGGAGCTTTTAAAGGTAAAGTTTATCTGCGATGCTGGCATGTTCCGCAGGCCGAGCTGGATATTGCCATCTCCCCCCCCCATTGGCGCGCAAAAGAACCAACACTCGACATCTCGTCCTTTAGAACCAGGCTGAAACTGGGTGGAGCTTTGGCGGCCGCACCGAACAGATACTGCATATTAATCCTGTTCAGGCAATTGAAAAGACCTTATCCGGATTCTTTTTTTATAATCACCCTAAGTATATCCGTAGTGAGAACAACATTCAATAAAAACCGGGCGCCAGTTCCCACACCTACCCTTAAGAATGATATTTGGCCAACCAGCCAACCACTCTTTATTACCCGTTTGGCCTCTTGTTTCTAAAAGAGTTTTTGAAATTTGCCCTGCTCCCCCCACCACGATGCGGTCTGCCACCCGCCAACGGTCTGCCACCCGCCAGCGGTCTGCCGTCTGGCTGCGCCATGGCGCCCAGATGTGGTTTGACCAGCTTTCCCGGGCCGGAACCGATCAGATCAAGCCTGCCAGACATACGCAGCGCCTCGCGAAGATCCTTGGAGTTTTCCGGCTTGAAATACTGCATCAGCGCCCTGTGCAGCCTCCGCTCCCGCCCTCCTTTGTCCACCTTCACATTTCTGTTGCTTATAGGATCCACACCGCAATAATAGGTGTCCCCAGCCAGGGTCATTGGAATCGGCATGAAATCTTGTATCTGCCTGGGCCGGATGTTCCTGCTTTTTAAATACATGGCCATCTCCACCTCCTCCTCTATCCCGCAGCCGGGATGAGCGGAGATAAAATATGGAACCACGTACTGCTCCAAATCGGCCCTGGACGATTCTTCCAGGAAAAGCTTGACGAACTTGTCGTAGCTCTCCACCGGCGGCTTTCGCATGATCGCCAGGACATCCGGATCGCTATGCTCCGGCGCCACCTTCAGTTGGCCAGATACATGATGACGCGCCAACTCTCTTATATATTCTGGAGAAAGGTTCGCCAGATCGTATCGCACACCGGACGCGATGAAAACCTTCTTCACCCCCTTCACTGATCTGGCCTTGCGCAATAGCTCCAGTTGTGGCCCATGGTCCGTCCCCAGCCTCTTGCAGATCTTTGGATAGACGCAAGACACCCTTCGGCAGACCGCCTCCACCTGAGGTTCCATGCACTCCATACGATACATGTTGGCCGTAGGGCCGCCGATGTCTGACACTTGCCCGGTAAAGTCCGGCATGGCCGCCACCTTTTCCACCTCGGCCAGGATAGACTCCTCCGATCGACTCCGCACAGCCCTGCCCTGGTGGGCCGTCAGAGCGCAAAAGGAGCACCCGCCGAAGCAGCCGCGCATGGCGGTGATGGAATGGCGAATCATCTCCCATGCGGGTATCTTGCCCTTGTATGACGAATGAGGCGCCCTGGTGAAGGGAAGAGCGTATATGGCGTCCAGTTCCCCCATGGTCAAGGCCTTCGCGGGGGGATTAACCTTAATATATCGCCCGCCATGTTTTTGGACCAGGGTCTTGGCGCAGCCCGGATTCTGGTTCATATGGATCATCCTGGAGGCCTTGGCATATTTCACCTTATCGGAAGAGACCTCCTCAAAGGAGGGAATTGTCTGGGCCATGGCGCCCAGTTCCTTGCGCTCGTCCATGCTGATCATCACAGCCGTGCCACGGATATCCCTTATCTCCTTTATCCCCTTCCCCGCTCTCATTTCCGCCACTATGCCCGCCAGGGGCCGCTCCCCCATGCCGTACACCAGGATGTCCGCTTTACTGTCTGGCAATATGGAACGGCGAACCTTGTCGTCCCAAAAATCGTAATGGGAAAAGCGCCTCAGAGAGGCTTCCATGCCGCCGATGACTATGCTGGCGCCCTTGAACGCCGCCCGGATACGGTTGCAATACACCATCACCGCCCTGGCTGGTCGCCGCCCTGCCATTCCCCCCTCGGCGTAAGAGTCATCGGAGCGGTGCTTTTTCTGGGCGGTGCGCAGCATCACCATGGAGTCCATGGCCCCCGCCGTCACGCCGAAAAACATGGTTGGAACGCCAAGCCTGGTGAAATCCTCAATTCTGTCCGGATCCGGCGCCGCGATCACTCCCACCCTCAGCCCCAGCGATTGTAAATATCTGCCGACAATGGCTGCGCCAAAAGAGGGATGATCCACGTAACTGTCACCCGTGACCAGTATCACGTCCAACTGATCCCAACCCATGGCGCCCACTTCATTCGGGGTCATGGGCAACGTTATGTTTTCCATTGGGTTACGCTCTTCTGGCTATGCAACTTTTCGTTAAACTTGAAATCAACGAACCGCTCAGATTAATACGCATATCCTGAATGCGCGTAATATTTGCATTATCGTTATTCATATGCTAGAATCGCCACAGGATTAAAGCTCAACATATTTTTATACAGGGACTGAGTATCCATGTTTCTTCCAATTTCTGGGGAATGCGCCAATTCGATCCATTCCAGATCACTCCAGGATTTTCCATCTGGGGAACACCTACATATTAACCTCATTTAATTCATTTTGGTGTTGAATCCGCATAAAAAAACATATAGCCTTCAAGGCTTAAGATGATGACTAAACACACTGTATTGTACGTTGAGGACGATCCGGACAGCATAATGCTGGTGGAAAACGCCTTCGAGAGATTGCCCCAGGTCAACTTGGTCACGGCCACCGATGGAGCCGAGGGTCTCAAGATTGCCCAAAATACAGTGTTACATCTCATCATTCTGGATATAAACCTGCCGGACATCGATGGATATGAAATCCTGAAGCGACTGCAAAAGCTCTCGGTTGTGGAAGGGATCCCCGTTATCGCCTATACATCCATGGCTCTTCTTCAGGAAAAGCAAAAGGGATTAAAAGCCGGTTTCACCGATTACCTGTCAAAGCCAATGAGGCTGAAGGATTTTATCTCCGCCATCAAGGGGCATCTGTCTATTCAGGAGCCCGGCGCAGCCAGTCAGGATGGAAATCCTACGAATATTTCCTTGGGCAGCACCTCCAGCACAAGATCCGTGGTTCCGTAAAGCTCACCATCGAACTCGCATGGGATAGGCTTTTCCGCTGATATCTCCAGCCGCTGGGTCCACAGCTTCCTGATCCCCGCCACGCCTGTGTAGCTGTCGGAATACATTCTCCACAGCTTCATGGCCATCCGCACAGGTCCGCTGTTTTCGAATATAGTCACCTCGAACATGCCGTCATCCAGCTCTACATTCAGTCCGAACCACATCCCCCTGCCTGCGTAACGACCCTTGGAAATTGAAACAGTGAGGGCGTCCACCTCAATCGTATCCGTGTCGGTTTTAAGTATAAGTCTGGTGGAAGGCCATGTGAAAAGGCTTTTTATCGTTGGGGCCGTATATCTCAGAGAAGAAGGTATCCACCCCCCCAGATACTCTTTTGTTTTTACAATATCAGCGATCATGCCCACCGAGGCCATGTTAAGAAAATGCCTGGTCCTATACCCATCGGGGGAAAGGAAGGATATCCGGCCCACATCCACCCTTCTTTTTTCATGGGCCCCCACCACTTCCATCCAGTTGGCTACTTTCTTTCCTCTGGTCACGGAGGCGTAGTAGTCGCTACCGGCGCCGGTGTTGGAGACCAGCAGCGCGGTGCCATTGTGCGCCGGAATATCGTCATTAAAAAATCCATTGGCCACAAAGTTCACGGTACCATCACCACCAACGGCCACTATCTTGTCCACACCTTCAATCAGCGACTCCCTGGCCACGGCCTCCGCCTCGGCTCCACTTGCCGGCAGAATGTGCTCGAACTGACCAAGCTCCCGCTGGAACCTGTGGCTCAAGGAATGAAGCTGCTCCCTGCTCAATCCCCTGCCGGAGTTTCTGTTGATGATGAACTTGTATTTCATAGGGTTGCCCTTTATAAGTATTTTACTTCATGGGGGTGGATTGGGGGGATTGAAAATTCAACTTACAAAATCGCCTGAGGCCAAAACCTGCAGAGCAGCATTGCATGTACAGCTTTAATCGACATTTCTTGCGTGCGTTTTAGCCTTACAAATCCATTTCATCGTCCAGACAACTCTTCCCTTTGTATAAATGGCGTTTACAGCAGATCGCAATTGCCACGACCCCATCCAATCCTGCAAACGACTAACATGTATATACATGCACCAAGTCGCTTTTTTTTTTATCCTGTTTCATTTGCTATTTGCAGCGCCAGACACAATTGTTACATGTAGACAAACATTCTAGTTCGATTGGGTTATGAGTAAATATTCGCATGTGGTGAGTGTATTTATCCTGGTCGGGCTCGCCTTTTTGGGCTTCGAGATTTTCCAGGCGCTTCTAAAGCCGGATTCCTTCGGCCAATATGGCAACTTCCGGGGCGATCACCTGGTTGAGGCGTCTTCCTTGAGCGTCCTTCACCGCGGAGACGATTATTGCCTGGACTGCCACGACGCCGAATGGGACATGGCGGACGCGAAGCATGCCAACGTTCCTTGCGAAAGTTGTCATTTCCTGCCAGGGGCTCACGCCATCCTGGCCGACAAGGCGCCCCCGGCTGACAAGGCAAAAGCAGCAGGGAGCAAGTATGTGAAGGTGGCTATCATGCCTATCGACAGGACGGCGCAGCCGTGCCTTAACTGTCACATCTTCCTCCCATCCCGCCCCGTCAAGTTCCCCCAAATCAAGGATAGGGCAAAGCATATAAAGGATGGCTGGAAGAAAACCATGGGCGAAGTGGACATCAAGTCCACTTGCGACCGATGCCACAACTCCCATTTCCCGAAAGCTTTCGTGAAGGGTGTCACATGAAAAAGAAGAGAGTGGTAAAACGCCCGAAGAGCCGTAGGGAGTTTTTGAAATATGCCGCCAGCGGCATGGCCGGGATGCTGATTGTGACCCTTATGCCCAAGCCATCCTGGGCCCAACGCATTCACCAGATCGAGGAGATGAAGCATGTACCGGACTGGATGGACCACTATTACGCATATGTAGTGGACACCACAAAATGCATCGGATGTGGTGCGTGTGTGCGCGCCTGTAAAAGAGAAAATAACACACCGGATGGATATTTCCGCACCTGGGTGGAGCGATATCAGATCACCGACACCGGCCACGTTTACATAGACTCGCCCAACGGCGGCCATGAGAGCTTCCCTCCCAAGGATGTGGAGGGCAATGTGCTAAAGGGATTCTTCGTCCCGAAGCTTTGCAACCATTGCCGCAATACCCCCTGCACCCAGGTGTGCCCGGTCAACGCGTCATATGAGACCCCCCAGGGTGTGGTGCTGGTGGATAAGGAGATATGCATAGGGTGCGGATATTGCGTACAGGCCTGCCCATACGACACCAGGTATATCGATCCTAGAACCCACACTGCGGACAAGTGCACATGGTGCTACCACAGGATCACCAAGGGGCTGGCGCCGGCTTGCGTCACGGTGTGCCCTACAAAGGCCAGGATATTTGGCGACCTGAAGGAGAAAAAATCAGAGGTGAGAGAGATCATCGAATCCCAGCGGGTGATGGTGCTAAAACCGGAATTGAACACTGAGCCGTACTGTTTTTACATAGGCCTGGACAGGGCCGTGAGGTAGGAAACAATGATATACACGGAGTTTTCATTCCCCAACGACTCGCACATCATATGGTCGTTGATGATAGTCACCTACCCTTTCATCAGCGGTATCATGGCGGGAGCTTTCTCCATAGCGGCGCTGTATTTCGTCTTCGGAATGGAGAACTTAAAGCCGGTGAGCAGGTTTTCGCTTCTGGTCTCCTTTTCATTCCTGGTGTGCGCCACCCTGCCGCTTCTAAATCATCTGGGCCATCCGGAAAGAGCGCTGAACGTTATCATCATGCCGAACCACCGCTCCGCCATAGGTGGATTCGGATACATATACAATATATTCCTGGTGATTCTGGCCCTTACCCTCTGGTTCTCCTACAGGGAAGATGTAATCCGAGCCGCCGAGGCCGCTGGCGGGCTGAAGAAAAAGATTTTGACCTTTATGCTCTTGTGGAACCTGGGGAAGGACGATGATACCAGGGATGTGGACCGTCGGCTGGTATTCATCCTCACCGCCATCGGAATCCCCAGCATGGCCGTATTGTCCGGGTACGTCGGCTTTTTGTTCGGATCCCTTAAGTCGAATCCGTGGTGGTCCACCCCATTGATGCCCTTCGTTTTCTTTGTATCGGGCATAATGTCGGGGCTTGCCCTGGTGCTGTTGCTGTACCTGTACCTGGGTTGGTACGGTTATCTGGAAAAGTCCTACAAGTGCCTGCGCACTCTAAGCGCGCTTCTCTGGTTTTCCACGGCCTTGTATATCATCCTGGAGGGTGTGGAGCTACTCTATTTCTACTATGAGTCGTCCGATGCGTGGTTCGTCATATCCACCCTTTTGTTGACAAAACTCAAGTATTCCTTCTTCGTGTTACAACTCGGGATCGGCCTGGGTGTGGCGTTTATCCTGCTTTCGGCCATGTTCGCGTTGAAACTGGAGGAGCCCTCCTTCGCCAAAATGGCAGCGGTGGCTTCGATATACATCCTCTTCGAGGTGTGGATGATGAGGTGGAACATCGTCATAGGGGGCCAGCTATTTTCCAAAAGCTATGTCGGTTTCCGCGATTTTCATCCAGGATGGATGGAAAAGGAGGGCATTTTGGTAGCCATAATCTTCACGGTTCTGCCGTTGGTTGTACTGTTTATGGTCACCAGATTTCTTGGTGTGAGGCCGTCCGGGGATGAGTCGGCGCAGATAGACAATCCCGGCGTTAACACCGATGAGGAATTACCATAAAAAGAGGAGTCGATCATGTTAGGCAAATTGTTGTTCACATGGCTTGGGTTGCTGGGCCTTTCGTTGGCCTGGGCCACAATATCCGTGGCTGACGCGCCGGAATATGTGGGGAACGAGGGGTGCAACTGCCACAAGACGGAAATGAAGGACTGGGCGGAATCCACTCATGGGAAAGCGCTGGACCAGCTTCTAGCGTCAAAAAGGTCACGCAAACAGAACAAGGCGATGAAGGACCTGGGGATGGATTACAAGAAGGACTATGACCAGGATGAAAAATGCCTGGCATGCCACACCACCGGGTTCAACCAGCCGGGAGGGTACTCGCTTAAGAATTCAAAAGACGACCTGAAAGGCGCCGGGTGTGAGATGTGCCATGGGGCTGGCAGCAAGTACCGTGTATTGCACAAGGATAAGGATGAAACCTTCACCAAGGCGGAAGCCGCCGCATTGGGCGAGATTTATCCCCCAAACGAGGAAATGTGCCGCAAGTGTCACGACAATGAAAACTCTGTCTTCAACTCCAAGTCCGATCCGAAATATGGTTTCAATTTCAAGGAGCGACTTGAGGAGAAGAAGTCCTGGCACAAGAAATATGAGCTGCTGTTCAAGCATTAGACACAGCCTATGGCGCGAAAGTGGGCGTATGACCGGAAGTACACATCTTCTCGATGGTGTTGGTCATGCGCCTGGGCGACGGCCCCGAAGCGTGGGAGGAGAATCGGCATGACATATTGGGTACGCTTGATTGACCAGATTATATTTACTAATAATTAAATGAAGCATTTGTATATTACTCGTGAGGATACCTATATTAGGTCCAAGGGGTCTGCTGGATATCGCCTCTTGGAGAGTGTGCTGGAGCGGGATGGCCGGTAGGCCTGGAGAAGGGTTTTATATAATGTGTACAGAAGAGCCTTCCCATCAGGGTAGCGGATCTTTGCGAACCCGCGTTCCGTTCTTCCAGCCTCTCTACGGCTCAAGCCTTCCTGTGAACAGCGAGAGCGCCGAAAAACCGGCGCCTCTTTTTCCATACGCTTCTTATTTTCCCTGCAACTATTTATCAATCGCATAGGAGGAGCAAAGATGAATCCATGGAGGAAGGCTATACTGCTTGGAGCCGCCCTGGCGTTCGTCCTTGGAGCCGCGCCACCAGCGGCTTTGGGGATGGTCACCGCGGATGAAGCCCAGCAAGCCGTAAAATCATGCGGGAAATGCCACAAGGACTACATTGACAAGTGGCTCCCCACAAAGCACGGACAAATCTTCACGAAGAACCCACAAAACGAACTTCAGGCTTCTGGATGTACGGCCTGCCACGGTGACGGCGCACGCCACATCGACGACGCCAAAGCCAAATCCGATCCAGGTTCCGCCCCGGTGGACTTGAACCTGATCGTAAGGTTCTCCAAGGCCGGCGGCCTGACTCCTGCGGAGGAGCGGGCCATCTGTATGACCTGCCATTTTGGAGGGGAGAACATGGGGCACTGGCGGGGAAGCGCCCATGAAAGCGCCAACCTAAGCTGCCTCGACTGCCACCAGCGCAAATTGGCGTCGACGCCGATCAAACTGGAGCATCAGACAAGACGGCTTCCGGAGCAGGTGCAAGTCTCCACGGAAGTCTGCGTCAACTGCCATGTCCAGAAGCGGGCCTCCATGATGCGCTCTTCGCACATGCCGGTGCGCGAGGGAAAGATGACCTGTATAGACTGCCACGCGGCGCACGGAGGAAAGGGGCCGGCGAACCTGATCCAGGGGAGCGTCAACGAGAACTGCTATTCCTGCCACGCGGAAAAACGTGGCCCGCTACTGTGGGAGCATCCGCCTGTGCGGGAAAACTGTGGAAACTGTCACGATCCTCACGGATCGAACTATGAAAGCATGCTGAAGCTGAAACAGCCGTACCTTTGCCAGACCTGCCACAACGCCAACTACCACCCGAGCACACTTTACAGCGGATCGGGATTGCCGGTGAACGCCGGTGCGGCGAAGCAGCAGATCTACAGAGGATGCGCAAACTGCCATATGCAGGTGCATGGCTCCAACCATCCGTCAGGACCAAGATTTACAAGATAAGGAGGCTACCATGAAAAGTTTATATTTTAGCCCAGCCGCCGGGAGCAAGATCCTGGAGCGGGCCGGAATGATCGTGGGAGCGCCCCTGTGGCCGCTTATGGCGCTCCTTGTCTCGCTTGCCCTTGCGGTGGGCTGGCCACAACCCGCATTTGCCGATGGTGATCTGAAAGGATCAATCACCCTCGGCGCCCAGAATTTCGATATCGATCATGTAGCCGCCCACTACGGCAAATACAACGGAGTGGACGACAAAGGGACGTTCCTTGTGGGCGAAGTGGAATTGGAGTTCGACAAGGATCTTTTCTACCTGGAGCTTGAAGGCAAGGATCTTGGGCTGGACAACAGAATGGTCAGTCTTGAATTTGGCAAACTGGCCGGATATGAGGTTACACTCAAATTCGACCAGAGCCCATGGCTGATTTCATCGGACGCCAAGACTATCTACGAGGGCGAAGGAACCAACGATCTGACTCTGCCAGCCGGATTCGTTCCCGGCGACTATACAGAGAACATGGTGGACCAGCTCAGCTCCGCCGCCCGTGACATCAAATTGCGGGTGGATCGACAGACCACGTCGGCGGAGTTCGCCATTCCGTTCGGGGTATTTATGGTGGATGTGCGCTACTCCAGCGACAAAAGGGAGGGTGAGATGCCAGTGATTGGCGCCCTGGGTGTTTCCGGAGGCAACAACAGAGCAGTGGATCTGCCGGGTCCGGTGGATTACACCACCAACAACATGTCAGTGGCGCTGTTCTGGAAGGGTGAAAACGCCTTCGCAAAGGTCGATTTCGAGGCTTCCACCTTCGACAACGCCAATGAGTATGTGACCTGGGACAATCCGTTTCCCACCATGGTCAGCGGGGTGAACTATCCCACCCGAAGCAAGACCAGTCTGCCACCGTCGAACACATACCAGCGGTTCGGTCTGGTTGGCGGATTGAACGATCTGCCGTGGAATACATCGCTATCGCTGCAGGTGGATTCGGCGTCCAGCAATCAGGACAATGATCTGTTTGACTACTCGATCAATCCGAATTCCACCGTCTCCACGCCCTTGCCCAGAAACAGCGCCGAGGCCCAGATCGATATCATGAACTACGCGATCAAGGCGAACTCCCGGCCT
>JAOUMU010000179.1 GCA_029881335.1 Nitrospinota bacterium
GTCTCTCCCCCCACCGCGAATTTGCTCAACGACATTGAAAGATATGCTTCACCGGAGCTAGGCGTGTTGTACACCCACTGGAACCGCTTGTCCGTTTTCTCACTTGCGTTGATATTGCTTAAATATCCCTCTACTTCTGGTAGCTGCAGGACATTGTCAGCAGGTTTCCTGATGATCTCCCCGCTTTTGACCCCCAGGATTATCTCGGCGGCGGGATTTATGGAAAGGATGCTTTTATCAAGCCCTATGGCCATGAAACCCAGTGACATGTTATTGAGGACGTTTTCATGGAACGCCTGGAGCATTGTGAAGTCCTCGATTTTTTGGGCCAGCTCCTGCCCGGTCTTATGTAAAAGTCCGGCTATTTGGCTGGCCATGACGGCTACAAATATAAATGATAGGGTGTTCACCAGGATGCTGACGAAAGTGTAGTAGAAGACTCTGGGATCGGCAAGGGGCGGGAAGGGGTAGTATGGCCTGATATAGCCCTTGTACTCCGCCACCACCAGACCCGCAAACAGGAATGTGGACATCCCTGCCAGGGCGTAGGTGGCGAAGGCCTTGCCGTAGAAAAAAGACGCAACGATCACGAGGACATACATGAACGTGAAAGGACTGTTGAGCCCACCGGTGGAGTATACAATCCATGTAATCAGAAATTGGTCGACTAAAAGCTGGAAATAAGCGAATCGTCGATGGTTGGACCCCCAACCCAGATAGAGGGCATAGACAATCGTCAGCAGGTAGGTGATCGCCACGGGAGCCAGCGCAGGTATATAGTCGCCCAGCCTGCCGAATTTCGATTGGTAATACACCACCACCCCCATGCAGAGAGAGATGATGGCCAGCCGGGCCGTCAGTAGAATGGTGTTGTAAGCGGGAGCATTGGCCCTGAAAGTGACGCTATCCTCCAGAGGATCGGCCATGTTCGGCGCCTGTCAAGAATCCTGGCCGAAGCTTTTTCGCTCCGGCCAGGTCTTCGAGTAAAGTTTCAGGTTTTTTCCCTCAGTGGACGACATCTCCCAGCTTAAAGATGGGCATGTACATGGCGATGACAACAAAGCCGACCACCACGCCCAGGAAAACCATGAGCATCGGCTCCAGAAGCGATGTGAGCGCCTCCACTGCGGTGTCCACTTCGGTGTCGTAAAAATCAGCTATTTTATTCATCATCTCGTCCAGGGCGCCTGTCTGCTCGCCGACCTCTATCATTTGGACCACCATCATGGGAAACACCCCCTGTTCCTTGAGGGGCTCGGAGAGGCCCTTTCCCTGTTTAATGTCATCGATAACTTCCAGGACCGCCAGTTCTATGACCTTCTGCCCGGCGGTTCTGGCTGTGATATTCAGCCCTTCGATGATCGGCACGCCGGAGGCTATAAGGGTACCCATGGTCCTGGTAAACTTGGCCACGGCGATCTTCTGAACCAGCTCTCCCAACACCGGAACCTTCAAGGCCAGCCTGTCTGTAATAATCAATCCCTTTTTCGTTTGCCGGAACTTGACAAAGAGAAAAGCCAACACAACTGGCATAACGAAAACCAGATACCATCTTGCGATAACGAAATCGGACAGGTTCAGCACGACCTGTGTGGGCCATGGCAACGCCTGCCCCATATCGCCGAACATCGAACCGAACATGGGGATAACGAAAACCAGGAGGAATATGACAACCGCTACCGCCACTGTAACGATAGCTGCGGGATAGACCATCGCGCCTTTCACTTTTCCTTTGAGCGCCATGGCCTTTTCCATGTATTCAGCCAGGCGGATGAGAATCTTGTCCAAGATACCCCCCACCTCCCCGGCTTCGATCATGTTGCAGAACAGCTCGTCGAAGATCTTCGGATGCTTGCGCAAAGCGTCAGCAAAGGTTTCACCGGATTCAACCTTCTGCTTTATGTCCGAAATCGCCCGGGCGAAAATCCTGTTTTCGGAGGAACTTGCCAGAATGGTTAGACATTGAACCAAAGGCAGGCCAGCGCTGATCATGGTCGCGAACTGCCTGGTGAAAATCACCACGTCCTTTTGGGTGGGGCCGCCGCCGAAAAGGACAAGATCCTTGTTTTCCGCTATCTTTGTATACTTGATATGCTGGCGGTTGAGCATGGTTTTGGCCTGCTCAATATTCTCCGCCTCAATCATCCCCTCTTTGGCGCCCGCCTTGGTCGTATATTTATATTTAAATTCTGGCATAGCAAACCCTTCTTTCCATTATCCGATTACAGATCATAACCTCTACCTGTTTCTTTTAACACATGTTTATATACTTTGTATTTATTAGTTGTGTCCTTCAGCGCTTTTCGCAGCAGTAATTCGAAATTCGAAAACTCCCCCTCATTGAACACCATATCCACGCTGAGACTGAAAGCCTTGTATTCATCCAGGGTCTTCAGGTTCTTTCCCACCACCACTATAAACACATTTCTGCGCTTATCCATGGTCAAAGGTTCAAGGAACTTATGTATGGCGTTCTTGGATGGATCCGTCCCTCCGAACTTTTCATTTATAAAAATCAGGTCGTAAGTGTTGGCTTGCAACTTCTTGTATCCATCCTCCTGGCTCCCAGCCAGGGTTATCTGGTAATCCAGCTTCTTTAGCACTGGCGACACCCGGGAGGCGTTCTGAGTATCCGCCACCAGCGCCTTGTATTTGCCTTCCCCTAAAAGGTCTATCTCATGGTCCAGGACCCCACCTGTGGCGGGCAGTCCTTTCACTCCCGATCCTTTGGAGGGCAGAACCACATCCTGGGTTTGATCCAGAGGTTTATCCCCGGCGCCACGGAACACATTTATAGATCCCTTGCAACTGGGACACTTAAAAACCTTGGAGCCGGAAGCGGGAACCAGATTGTCCGGTATGCTTATTACCTTATGACAATTAGTACACGAGATCTTCATGTTGGCCTATCGCCTCTTTTTCTTCGGCGCGCCGTCCACTCCCTTGGAGTAATCGTCGTCCAGGTTCAGATTGTCTATATCGGATGTCTTTTCGCCCCTTTGTTGCTTGATCTTGTCGATCTTTCTCTGGACCTCGGATTTGCGCGAGGCGTACGCTATGGCCGTCTCCTCGGTAATCATATCGGTGGAATATAGTTCGGCCATGTGCGCGTCGAAGGTTCTCCACCCAAAAGGCTCGGCGGCGCTGATTATGTCGTAGAAGGTCTTTCCCTCCTCCTCCCCCCCGTTCAGGATGGCGTCCTTGACGCGAAGGTTCGTACCCATGATCTCGAAAGCGGCCACCCGGCCACCTCCTTTTTTTGGAAGAAGCCTTTGGCATACAACCCAGCGAAAGGTTTCCGCAAGCCTTATGCGGATAAGCTGCTCCTCCTCCTGGTCGAACATTCCGACAATGCGGTTTATAGTTGAGCCAGCGTCCACCGTATGGAGGGTACTCATCA
>JAOUMU010000180.1 GCA_029881335.1 Nitrospinota bacterium
ATTTCATCCAGATCATAGCCGAGCATGGAGGCCATAGCCTCGTTGGCCAGCACTATCTTATTGTCCTGAATGACAGTCACACCCTCCTTCATCTGCGCTATCAGGGTCCGGTGCTTCTCCTCGCTCTCCTGCAACGCGTATTCATAGCAACGCTGTCGGGTCAGGTCGTGGATGCCCATCAAGATGGCCGCAGGCGCCCTGGTTTCGTCCCGCACCATCTTCACCATCACCTCTATGGGGCGGTCGGTAGGATTGGCCGGGTGATCCGACTCCAGAGTGATCATGGCGTCTAGATGATCATTCTGGGCGTCGCACACGGGACAATCCACCGCCGAATCGTGATGGAAGAGATTCTGGATATTCTCTCCGATCACCTTATCCGGTGAAAGCTTTGTCATCATGTAAAACGCGCTGTTGGCGTGGGTGACGTTGAGATCCATGTCCAGCAGGTATATGGCGTCCTCGAAGAAATCCATGGCGTACGCCCATTCCATCCGGGACTCCACCAGCGCCTTCTCCATTTTCTTCCGCTCTGTGACATCCAGAAACACAGTCTGCACCGCAGACTGGCCTCCCAGTTCCACCGGTGAGCCCATGATCTGGACATCTATGAATCCGCCATCCATCCGGCGCAGCTTCGTCTCAACCGTTAAGGTCTCTTCGTGTTTTTCATATATGCTTTCAATGCGCCCGTTGGCGATTTCCCTGGACTCTTCAATAACAAGCTCCAGCGGGCTTTTGCCTATAAAATCCTCGGGCGAGTTCCCCCCCAGCGCCGCCACCGCCGCCGGGTTTATATAAATGATCTTGAAACGGGAATGGACGAAGATCGGGACGGGAGAATGCTCCACCAGGCGCCTGTATCTCTCCTCGCTCTCCTTGAGCGCCGCCTCGGTTTTTTTCATCTCGGTAATGTCCTGCACCTGCCCCACGTAATACAGCGGGTGACCCTCCGCGTCCAATATCGCGGTAGCCCCCAGGATTCCCCAGAACACCGATCCATCCTTGCGGATATAGCGTTTCTCCATGCTGTAGGAATCCACCTCACCCGAGGACGCTTGCCGCTGTTTCTCTATGTTGGGCTCCACATCGTCCGGGTGGGTAAGCTCCAGTGGGCTCTTGCCGACAAGCTCCTCCGGGGCATAACCATACATCCGGGCCAGTCCTTCGTTCACCTTGGTGAACCTGAAATCCAGGTCTGTCAGCCCCATTCCGATATTAGCCTGGTCGAAAAAACTTCGGAGCTTGAGCTCACTTTGGCTTAAAGCCTTTTCCGTCTCCAGCCTTTCCAGTTCGGCGGACACCCGCCCCGAAAATACATGCATCGCCGCCTCTGCCACATCCTGGTTTTCCAGGGGCTCGCGGCCCAGGATCGCCATGATCCCCAGAGGCGCCCCGGTACTGGACACCAACGGCGCCCCCATATAGCTCTCGATCCCCATCTCCACAAGCAACGCATCATCTGGGAAAAGCCGCTGTACGCCTTTGGAGTAAACACAGGCGCCTTTCTTTATCGCCTTTTCGCAAGGAGTTCCCTGCAATGAATAGGAAAAAGGCTTTCCAGGGACACCGCTTTCGCAAACGGCGATAGCTTCCACCATCTCCGGTTGGCCAGGCACAATCCTGCCGATAAGCGCCACGGCCATTCCGAAACTCTGGCTCAGATGATCGACTACCCTCTGGAATAACTCCTCCCCGGTGACTTTGGATAAGTCATACGCCAGGACTTTGTAAGCTTCTTCCCTCCGGAGAAGTTCCTTCGCGCCGGCTGTATCAAACGCCGCCTCGCGCATCACACATACGGCGCCAGCCCTGAAATTGTTCAGCTCGAAAAGGCCGGAGTAGTTGATCAGCAGGTTCAGTTGAGTCCCATCCCGTTTTATAATTGGCTGGACATGCCCCTCCACCCGGTTGGCCGCCATTGCCGCCGCCGCGTTCTTCCATCCCAGGCCGGACATGACCTCCGCCCAATCGGCGCCCACTAACAACGACCGGTCCTGGCCCAGCAGCCGCTCGACAGCAGGGCTAACAGATGCCACCTTCCCCCGCTCATCGATAACAGCGATTCCTTCTCCGGCCAGATCAATGACTTTTTGAAGCCTTTTGTGGAGGATATCGCTCCTTCGCTCGGTAACGGCCAATTTGGTGGAGGTCTGCGTCAGATCGCGTGAAAAGGATCGTATGATGAATAATGATCCCAAACCCGCCACAGCGGCGCCTGCGACAAAAAGCAATATGTAGTGGAACAGAGCGATCATTCCCATATCCATGATCCCTACACGTCCATCCGGAGGGCGTGGATGGGGATGACTTCGTCTCGTTTGCTTTCCAGTACGCAAGAATCCGACGAAGACGATAGCGACAAACAAAAATGTTCCCCGCAACGGCACCCACAAAAGAACATTACCACACCCCCTGAAAGGCCCACTCGGCGAATATTCAAGCTACATGAAAAACAATATCTTCCACAGTAGTACGCCGGGAGCGCCAAGACCGGTTCATTCTACAATAAAATTGCGCTGACTTGGAACAGGCAATATTGGCGGCGTAATAATTGCTTCCAGTATGTGAAAGACAACGTTCAAGTTACCTCTTATTCATGTGTCTCATAGAATATCACTTGAAGCTAAACGAACCAGGAGACCTCAGGCGCTGGGGCGGAAATGACGAGGAGGCGAAAGTAGATTCCTGCAGGAAATCATTCTGGAACAATAAACTTCTTGAAAAACTCCTTGTATTTAACAATGAGAACAACACTTCCGAACATGGTGATCGACACCATAACTAATACGAGAATCAGAAGATGAACACCGGGCTTATCCTTGTTCATGTCGTTGTGCATGATTTCCCTTCCCCATGTTTCCGCCCATTATCCTTATTCCAGATTCCAGACGCAACACAGAACCCACGCTAATCCAGAGGTCTGGCGATCCCAGCTTGGCGCAAAAGCAAGATATGCGAGAGCCGTTTACACTTGGGCGCCCATCTTCCTGAGGGCATTGATCCTGGCCTCGGTGGGAGGATGGGTGGCGAATATCGCGGCCGAACTCATAGAAAAGCTCTTGAGAGGATTGATTATATACATATGCTGGGTGGCGCGGTTGGCCCCATCCAAAGGCTCCGGGTCCAAAGCGATCTTGGCCAACGCCGAGGCCAACCCCTCCGGATTACGGGTGAATTGAACGGCCGTGGCGTCCGCCAGAAGCTCACGCTTGCGGGAGACCGCCATCTGCAGAAGGTAGGCGCTAAAGGGCGCCAACACAGCCAGCAAGATCGCCAGGATCAGCATAAGGGGATGGCCACCTCTCGGTCCCCCGCGCCGCCCGCCGCCCCGCAGAAACGCGTCGCTGATCATGGCGATGGCTCCAGCCAGCACCGCC
>JAOUMU010000092.1 GCA_029881335.1 Nitrospinota bacterium
GTCCGAGATTTTCTCCGCAGCTTGCCGGTCGCCGGTGCGTTCGATAATTTCCCTGCGGAAGCTTTCTATCTCATCAGAGGCGATGTCCCGGAATTCATGATGCAGGGCCTCGCCCGATTCCAGTTGTTCACTGTCTATTAGCAGGGTGCGGGGGCGGTACAGGCGGTTTCCGTGTTCATCGTAATTACGAAAAAGTTTAAGCCGCCCAGCGTTGTATTGTGGCTGATCTTCCTTATCCGTGGCGCGCTCGAAACCGGAGATGAAGTCATATACCAGCTTGGAAGTGGAGGTGTTGTTGCATACCACTATGAAGACGGGGGGGACACCTATTTTGGCATCGGCCCACAGCTCATATGTCTTCTCGTAATGGCCATAGAGCGCATCGAGAGCGGTTTGCAACTCTGATGGCAGGCTTAAAGGGTCTTGGGGACCTTTTGACTTCCCCCGGCCCTTTTTAGGTAGATTGGTGCCGATGCGATCCCACAGGTTGCGGAACATGGGTGTGTCGCCTCCGGGGATGTTATCGGCGACTGGCACACGGGGCAGTTTCACGATTCCGCTTTCTATTGCGTCCATAAGGGAGAAATCGCTGGCGGTCCAATGGAAAAGCGTCCCCTCCCGGTATCCGGAGCCACGCAGGAAGAAGGGAGTGGCGGAGAGGTCCCATATGGTTTTGACTCCAAGCTTGCGTTTAACGATCTCAATGCCGGAAATCCATAGGCGGGCGATTTCCCCGTTCTTCTTTGCCTCGTCCTTATCCTCGCCTTTCAAATCTACATCTTCAAAGCCGTCTTGCTTCCGTCTGTAGCAGTGATGCGCCTCGTCGTTAATCACCAGGATGTTTTTTATCCCCATCAGGCCAGGCATTACACGCTGGAGCATTTGGCCTTCAGTTTCCTCGGTTTGCAGTTCAGCCCCACGCCCCTTTAACAGGGCTTGGCCCGTCTTTGAGATTTGAACGCGGTCACGTAGCTTGAAGGAGTGATAATTGGTGATGACTATTTTTGCTCGAGTGAGGTCGGCCATCATATCTGTGGGGACAAGCTCTCTTGATCTGTAGTAACTGTCCGGATCGTTTGGCTGAAGCACACGGAGGCGATCCTTAATGGTGATACCGGGAGTTATTACCAGAAAGCCACGGGTGAACATCTTGCTATCCGGGCGTCGGACAGCATTTACGGTCTGCCAGGCGATTATCATCGCCATGACAGTGGTTTTGCCAGCCCCTGTGGCCAGCTTCAGGGCGATGCGGAAAAGCTCAGGATTTGCTTCCTCGTTTGCCCGCTTCAGGTGTTCCCGAAACTTACTTCCAACTTTGCCTGATTTCGGCATTACTTCGGTGAGCCAGATGGCGGTTTCCACCGCTTCCAGCTGGCAAAAGAATGGGCGGTAACTTTGGAATTGATGGTGGCGCCAATGCGTAAGCAAACGCTCTGTCTCCGAGGTTACTTGCCATTGTGAGGGGGACTTGATCTTTCGCCATTGATCCACCTGGACGCGCAGTTCATTTATAAACGAGATGGTTTCATATTGCTGCTCGTCATCGGATCTTTCATCCAACTGCAGGAAAGGCGGGCTTTTTGCCTTTTTCCTTTTGTTGGGAAGCGGGACTGGAGATATATATCGGGAAATCCTTCTGCTTTCTATTATCTTGTGGGTTGGTTGGCCATCCTCATCCAAATCCCAATGACGAGAAGGATACTCGTATGGAGAATTCAGTATGGGCTTTTCAAAAAAGCTGATGTCCACGGCTACCCCCCTGCGAAAATGTTTTTTATCAGCAATTGGGATTATAAGCCAAAAGTAGTATTAATTGGAAAAGTATGAATGGAATCACAAGCCTTGATGTTCTGCTCAAACCGAGCGGTATAAAAGACGGTGAATTTATCTAAATAAAGCGCAATCACAGATTTTATTCTTCAGCAACCAGGTCATATTCTACCTGTAATATGTTACAATAGGTTAACCATAGAGGTTAAAAATGAAAAAAATTACAGGTAAGGCGCAGGTAATATCCCTGGAGCGGAAAAGGGAGGCGGTCCAGCTTCGCAAGGAGGGGTTGACCTTGGCGAAAATTGGCCAGCGGCTGGGTGTTTCCGTCGTGATGGTCCACAAGTACATTAAAAGCGAGTTGGAGGCTATTCGTGAGGACACCCATGAAATGGCCGTCATGGAACGGGAAATCGCCCTTCTGCGTCTGGAGTCCATTATCGGCATAAGCTACAAGAAAGCCAAGGAAGGGGATTGGAAGGCCGCCAGTCTGATGTTGAAGGCCATGGAGCGTCAAGCCAAGCTGCTCGGCCTGGACGCGCCTACAAAGCATGAGCCGGTAAAGCCTGAGCTTGGGACAATAACGCCGGAAGAATTGAACCAAATAAGGAGGCAAGTCTGGGGATATAGCGGTGATGATTAAACTTTAAAAATACTCTTCCCGGCCATATTTGAGCCGGGTTTTTTTGCCCTGGTGGGGAAGCAATCCATTTTTAGGGACTTGGTGGTAGGGCAAAAGGGGCGGTTTTGATATACAGAAGCCTATGGAAATTTATCTGAATTTCCTTTTTGCGCTAACTATATGCTAACTTATTTTTGCGCCTTCTTTGGCGAATTCGCATAACCAATTGAAAATAAAGTGAGCCGTGGAGGGCTCGAACCTCCGACCCGCTGATTAAGAGTCAGCTGCTCTACCAACTGAGCTAACGGCCCATATTCACTTTTTATTATACAACCTGGTGCGCCCGGCAGGGCTCGAACCTGCAACCTACGGATTCGAAGTCCGTTACTCTATCCAGTTGAGCTACAGGCGCTTGTCTTTATAACTATACCAACGGCAAAGAATTCCCCATCCGGGCGATCCGGCTGGAAAGGCCTATCCTTTGTTGGAAGCGTCGCCTCCAGAACCTTGCTGGCCTGATCCAGGCGCGCCTGGTCCACTTGACTTGGCCGTGCTGGCGCCCGGCTTCAGTGCGTCCGCCTCCGCGCCGGTGAGCATTTTCACGCCGCCTTGCAGCAATGCCCCGTCTTCTATGTTCAGCGCTGGCGTGGTCACATTGCCGATGATCTTCCCTTTCGTCGCGATATGCACCCGCTTGGTGGCTGTGACATCCCCTGTCAGGGAGCCCTGCACCAGCAATGTACCGACGCTGATCTCCGCCTTCACCTTGGACTTTTCCCCGATGATCAGGTTGTCCGATGTATTGATCTTTCCCTCAAACTGGCCGTCTATCCGGACTGTACCGGCAAAGGTAAGCGTGCCGTTGAACTCGGTGTCTTCACCCAGGAATGCTTTTATGACATCCTTGCCCGCGTCTGCCACTTGAACCACCTCTATATTTTGTCGTTATCGAAACAAGAATTGTACGGCGCCTGCGTTTTCCTGGCAACAGTTTTCGGTCTGGTTTGACCTGTAAATGCCCAGGATGCGCCATATGCGCCTCAGCCCGCATGGGCGGCGCCATCAACCAATGGCGCTCTCCATAATTAATAAGTCAAGGTCAGCTCAGCTCCTTTCTCCGTATGTGGCGGGGAATTACTGACCGGTAATAATCCACCAGGTTGCCCATGATCTCCAGGGCCAGCAGCCGCCCTTCCACGGTATACGCTCTGGCTCTTTTGGGGTGGACATCCTGGCTTTTGTCGGCGACGGCGCGGATATGAAGGTCTATGACATCCCGCGGGCCGCCCCCGATGACGCCTATTTTCTCCGCCAAGGCTCCGATCTTTTGCCTATCCGGAGGACGTTTGAAGCCCAGCGCCTCCAGATACTCGTCCAGGAGGATTTCATATTCCTTCTTCAGGTTTGTGAATCCTTTGGAGTCCCGCTCCCGCAGTGGCCCCACGCCGGCCAGGTTCGCCGTCACCGCGCTTTGGTCCCATCCGGTGAGTGATTTTTGGGCCAACAACGCTTTTTCCAACTCCAATTTTTCCCGGTGAAGCTCTTTTTCCTTTTCACGAAGCTGGGCCAGCTCGTTCTCCACCTTCTTCCATTCGGTTATATTTCTTTTCACCGCCACATAGTTTGTTATCTGGCCGTTCTCGTTTTTCACCGGGGATAAGGTGGCCTGATCGTAATAGACGCTTCCGTCCTTTTTCCTGTTGGTGATCACCCCCATCCAGACGCCGCCGGAGGTCAGCGTGTCCCATATCCCCTTGTAGAATCCTGAATCATGAGCTCCACTTTTCAATATTCGCGGGTTTTTGCCGATAACCTCGCTCCTGGAATACCCGGTGGTGGTCTCAAACGCCGGATTGACGTATTGGATGCTGCCATCTGTGCCGGTGATCACCACAGCCTCGCCGGCCTGCTCTATGGCTTTTTCCAGGAGCAGCCGCTCCTCCTTGTCGGCGATGGAGGAGGCGATCTGCTTGTTCAGCGTTTCATGCAGCCCCTCCAGGGAGACGGACATCAGGTTGAATGTGTCCGCCAGCTGGGCGATCTCATCCGCGCCTGCTACGTCTATCACATGGCCGAACTTGCCCATAGCGATTTTCTCGCTGGCCTGGTGAATCATTTCCAGCCTGCCGCCTATATGGTGGGACAGAAACAGGGAAATGGCCAAGGCGGCGGCCAGCGCCACGCCAAAAGCCAAGGCCATCCTGACGCCATCTTTGGCCACCGATTTGTGAATCCGCCGGATCTGGGTTTTCCCCTTTTCATCGGCGCTTTTCCAAAGCTGGTCCATGGCCTGCATGATACTGGCGGCGTGGGCGGCGCCTTTTTCCCTTGTCAGTTTCAAAGCCGCGTCCAGTCTCCCCTGCTCGGCCAGGGAGCTCGCCTCCTGCCGGATTGGCCGCCAGGCCAGCATCAGCCCGGAGATCTTCTCCACCAGAATTCGCCCCTGCTCATCTTCGACGCTCTGGGCTACCAGGTCCAATTGCCGGAGGACTTCGGCTTCCTGATCGGTCTCATTCTCCCAGGCCAGGCTCCGCTCCTCCTCTTTGGTGTAATTCGCCAGGTCCTCCATGGAATGTTGCATGAATATAACGCCGGATTTGGCCACCAGCGCCGCCCTGGCGGTGGCGATGGAGTTATCGTATACATGGGTGGTCTGCCGGACCATCCATGCGTTATGTGACAGCTCGTAGGCCCCAGCTGCGGCCATCATGAGAAGCAACGCCCCAAAACCGAGGAAAAGTTTTGTTCTAATTGAGAAAACTGCCATTTCGACAAATCGCGTCCTGTAACGCCCTGGAGTTTGGGCATGTTGTCATTAACAGCGGCACAGGGGTTGAAAAGTCTGAACTTCAGGCTTTTTTTATGGATATCAGGCGGTCCCCCTGGCATTCTCCTGCATCTGCGTAAATGTCTAGTGTAAGTCTTTTTGGATCATATTGCATGCGTAAACAGACCGGATATGTTATCTTGTTTTCATGCAATTCAAATATCTGGAGGTAATCTGGATAGGGTTTTGTGGGTATAAGGAGTAACATATGAGCTATATTCTGAAATTATACATTACCGGCCAGACACCAAATTCCTTGCGCGCTATTGAAAATCTGAATGCGATATGCAAAGAACTGGTGCAGGATTACGAGCTTCGGGTGATAGACATCCTCAAGCATCCTCAGCTGGCCGAGGATGATAAAATTATCGCCACACCCACCCTGGTCAAAGAGCTTCCCCCTCCTTTGAGAAAGATAATAGGAGACCTTTCGAACACAGAAAAAGTGGTTCTTGGTCTGGATCTGATTAAGAAATAGAGCTGGAGCAAAGATTATGTCCGAACTATACGATGTCAATGTTGGAGAGCAGATACCCAAGCTTGCAACCGGCATCCTAGGGCTTGATGATATCGCCGCCGGGGGCCTGCCCAAAGGAAGAGCCACATTGCTCTCCGGCTCCTCTGGAAGCTGCAAAACCCTTTTTTCCGTCCAATACCTTTACGAAAGCATTACCAGATTTGACCAAGGGGCGGTTTTCGTGACCCTGGAGGAGACCCCCACCGAGATCATGAAAAACGTGAAGTCGTTTGGGTGGGACCTGCAGAGCCTGGTGACCGGGAAAAAGCTGGCGTTCGTGGACGCCTCCCCGGAGCCGGGGGAAACTACCGCGGTGGTGGGTGAATACGACTTTTCCGCGCTTCTGGCCAGAATAGAACATGCCGGAAAGAAAGTGGGCGCCACCCGCGTGGTCATTGATTCTGTCAGCGCCATTTTTTCCCAGTTTTCCGATTCGCGCCTGGTGCGCAGCGAGCTTTTCCGGGTTATCGCCGGGCTGAAGAAAATGGGGCTTACTTCCATCATCACCGCGGAGCGAAGCGACGAATACGGCGATATATCCCGGTATGGCGTGGAGGAATTCGTCTCCGACAACGTGATAATCCTGCGTAACGCGGCGGAGGCTGAGCGGCGGCGGCGCACTGTGGAGGTCCTCAAGTTCCGCGGGGCAGGCCACCAGAAGGGGGAATACCCCTTCACCCTCACAGGAAAGGGGATTGAGGTTCTCCCCCTTTCCGCCCTGGAGCTTACCATGCCATCCTCCCAGGTGCGCCTCAGCGCTGGGAACAAGGATCTGGACCGGATGTGCGGCGGCGGTTTTTTCCGGGATTCCATCATCATGGCCAGCGGAGCCACCGGCACCGGCAAAACCCTTCTTGTCACCACATTTTTGAACGACGGCTGCATGAAAGGGGAAAGGACCCTGGTGTACGCTTTTGAAGAATCCAGGGATCAGCTGTTGCGCAACGCAAAGGGATGGGGATTAGACTTCAGCAAGTGGGAAAAAGAAGGCCTGCTGAAAATAGTCTGCGCTTATCCGGAAGTCCGGAGCCTGCCGGACCACCTGCTTTCCATGAAAGCGGAGATCGAGGAATTCAAGCCAAAACGGATAGCTCTGGACAGCCTCTCGGCCATGGAAAGGGTGTCCATTGGCAAATCCTTCAGCGAGTTCGTGATCGGCATCACCTCATATATCAAACACAAGGAGACCGCCGGGCTGTTCACCGTGGTGCCCAGCTCCATGCAAAGCGTCACGTCAGTTTCTGAAAGCCATATTTCCTCGCTGACGGACTCCATAATCCTGCTGCGTTATGTGGAACTGATGGGCCAGATGCGCCGGGGCCTGACTGTGCTGAAAATGCGCGGGTCTCACCATGAGAAGGAAATTCGCGAATTCACCATAGACGGAGAAGGGATGCATATCGGCGACCAATTCCACAATGTTGGAGGTATCCTGTCTGGCACGCCAACCCATATAGTTAGCGGAGAAAGTGACAAACTGCGCGGAATGTTCGAAAAGTAATTAGGCGCCCCCGTGGCGTGTGGCGCCATATGCGCGGTTGGTTGTTGAGTGGAGTGCTACGATGACCGATTCTTTAAATAAGCCTCATCGTTTTGAAGCCTTCATGGGAGAAAAAACCCGCGAAGAGCTGGAGGTGGAGCTTCAGGAGGCCCATGAGCTGATCGAGGCTATACGGTCCGGCGCCGTGGACGTGGTGCGCGGCAGGGGGGAAGACAACACCCTGCTGAAGCTGGAGCGGATAGAGCTGGTGGAGGAGCGCAAGCGGCTTCTCCGCAAACTCCAGGAAAGCAACGAAAGCCTGCTGGCCGAAATAAGAGTCCGCAAGGAAACCGAAGCTGAGCTTCACTCCGCCCTCCATCGCGCTGGGGAATCCACATTGCTGAGGGACAAGTTCGTCTCGCTGGTGTCCCACGACCTGCGCTCCCCAGTCGCCACCCTTTCTGGCTTCATGAACCTGCTGTTATCCCGAAATATGGACAGGCTGGACCAGGAGTCCCTGCTGATCCTCCAGAAATCGATAGCCATCACGGTTAAAATGGATACGCTGATTCAGGAGCTTCTGGAGATAAGCCGGATCAAGAGAGGGACCGTTCAGCTAAATTTCGTCTTCGTCAATATCTACCTTCTGCTAGAGAAAGTGATAAACAGCCTGGAGGAAAACGCCTTTAAAAAAGGGGTGATCCTGGTGAACAGGGCTCCCCCCAGATTGTTTGTCTACGCCGATGAGCCATTGCTGGCCCAGGTGATCCAAAACCTGACCAGCAACGCCATCAAGTTCTGCTCCCGTGGAGACCTGGTCACCATCACCGCGTCCGAGGAACAGGGGCAATCCATCATCCGCGTCACAGATACCGGAGTGGGGATGACGCCTGAAATTATCGAAAACCTGTTCGATTATGAAAAGAAATCGAACAGGGCTGGGACGGAGGGGGAAACAGGAACCGGGCTTGGGCTGGCCTTGTGCAATGACATCGTGGAAGCTCATCGGGGCCAGATATTGGTGGAGTCCGAACCGGGAAAAGGGAGCGTTTTCACCGTGGCTTTGGAGAGGGTCAAGCCGCAGATACTCATCGTGGACAACGATGAGGAGAGTGTCGCCAATACCCGCCAGGTAATCGAGGGGATGGAAGCGGATGTGGAGGAGGCCAGCGACAGTGGCCAAGCGCTGGAGATAGTCGCCAAATCCCCGCCGCACCTTATTTTGCTGGACCTTTTCATGCCCGGCGATGATGGCTTGATTCTGCTGGAAAAACTGCGGGAGGGGGAAGGAGCGGGAGAGATACCGATAATCGTGGTCTCCAATAGCGCGGATATGTCCCACAGGGAAAAAGCCCTCCGGCTGGGGGCCAACGACTTTGTGATCAAAGCCCGGCAGGACGAGGAGTTGGCGCCCCGAATCGAAAAATATATAGGCTGCCGCCCGTTGGTTTCAGCTGACAAAGGTGGACCTGCTTCAATAAAAGGAAAAACCAGGCGGATCCTTTTCGTGGAGAGCGACGAAGCTCTTTTGGACGCCATGGAGAGCTTTTTCGAGGAGCAACGGATACATACCCTCACCGCGCATGACGAGAAAGAAGCGCTCCAGGTTTACTCTGATCAAATGGATAATCTGGACGCGCTGGTGGTGGATATGTGTCTGCCGTCAATCAGCGGGATGGAACTGGCCCGGCGCAATTTCGAGGGGGCGTTTTTGCCCATGGTGATATTCACCTCCCGGTCCGACGCCAGGATGGCGCTGGAGCTGGCCAAGTTCGGAGTCAAGGATTACCTGGTCAAGCCGGTGGACTCCCAATTTCTACTCAGCGTTGTGGAAAACGCCATTCGCCGCCATGGCCTCACCGGCGGCGCCGCGGAGGCAGAAGCTCTTCAGGGGAATGTAAACTCGATTTTCATCCCCTCAAAAACCCGCGAGGTGCAAAAAGCCCTTGGTTGGATAGAGCGCAAGATAGCCAAATCTTTTTCTCAGACTGATGCCCACAAATTCATTATCTACACCAGTGAATTCCTGATGAACGCCCATGAGCACGGAAACCTTAAGCTAACCGAGGAGGAGAAGGTGGAGCTGCTTAACAAGGGGACCTTCGGCAGGGAAGTGGCGCGCCGGGAGAAAGAGACTACGGCCAAAATCCATCTCACCATCTCCATCCTAAAAAAAGAAGTGGCATTGGCCTTAACCGATGAAGGTGCCGGTTTTTCATACAAAACATATTTGGAGATGGCCGATGAAGAGATCCTTGGGCGGCTGAACCTCCCATGTGGCAGGGGCATATTGATGGCGCGCCAGTATTTTGATTCCATTGAGTATAGCCAAAACGGCGCCCGCGTAACCCTGACCAAAAAGATAGGGTAACATCCTAGGCTTCCACGAGGGCCCAGGCTTCTGAATGAGCGCCGCCTTTGACGCCAGGGCAGGCTGTCGCAATAGATTTCCCCGGCCAGCCCCCGGATCCTTGCATGTTCAGGGCGAGTTCAAAGGAAAAGAACTGAAAAAATTGAAGACGTCCTTATCCATTTCCGAGGTCCGGTAATGCCCCACACCTGGGTAACTCTTGAACGCGCTGTTCATCCCCAAGGCAATCAATTGAATGTGGAAGGACTCCGCCCGCTCCTGAACCGTATTGCCAAAGAAGTTTGTGTAAAAGACTATTTGATACCACTCCAGCCCTGAACAGCCTTTCCCCGCGCCGCATTCCAAAAGACCGTCATTGCTGTCACTCGCGCCGATAAATACGAAAAACGGGATTCGTTTGAAACTTTCCAGGTCGAAAGGCCCCAATCCCAGTCTCTCAAAATCCAGCACCCCAATATGATAGGGAAACTGTATACCCTGATAGGAAGCCAGCGGCATAGTCCAAGGCTGGCCCACCGCTTTTGGGGTGGCGGCTTTTATCAGCGTTGGATGAAGAAGGGTGATACGATTGCAACAACTTCCCCCTCCTGAAAACCCGGTAACAAATATTTGCGGGTCAAGGGTATAGCCAGCCTCAGCCAGGGCGCCCTTCAAATGGTTGACCACTTTCAGAAATTTCAAGTCGACTCTAAGGTCCCCTTCGGTTGTGGATTCCAAATCATCGCGGGACAGAGACTCCCCTTTATTAAACGCAACCGTGAAAAGTATAAAACCCGGCGGTGGCTTAAAATCAAGATTGGAAATATAACCCCCGAGAATTGAAAGCGAGGTATTTTCCACCTCCGCATAAGAAGTGGCCTGGCCGGCGGCCGAGGCGATTAACACAAGCCCGGTAACGGGTTTGGCGGATGTACCTTCCGGGATGTGGTAAAAGTAAGTAAATGGAACCGAGGAAGACTGCTCTACTTTGACGATATTTTCCCTGGGATCGCCGCCTCCAGTGTTCCCCCCATCATCACATGCCGTCAATGACGCCGCAAGCAGGGCTGTGGATGTCATTACCGTAAGGAGTTTTAAAATGTGTCTCATGCGCCAAGCTTCCATATATGAAATATACGCTCAATTTGCTCTCGAGGTTAAATTGGAGACCTTAGAAAAACTCCTGTATGGAGCGCCGTTTTATCTGGCGGGGTTTCATTAGACTCACAGATAGTTAATCTATGCTTCATTAAATCTTTTTACTAGCAAAACTCACTACTCACATATTTTAATATGGCATATATATTAAACATTTGGTTACCTGCTTCAACACTCCATTCGGGGAGACCTCGTCTTGTCCAGGCCTTCTTTGGGCCCCGGTAGCCCAAACCGCGTTCTATAAGGGGCAATTAATTATCCAAGGTATAGAATTGCTTCAACGGTTGCGGATAAATATTTCTGGTGGTGAGCTAGAAGAAATGAATAGCACACCTTGGATTATAAAAATGTGGTAGTATGGTGATGCATATCTAAGGTAATAAATGCTATGCTATATCCCAACAAGGTATATAGCATAAACACCAGAAGGTCTTTTGCGGAATATTCAATAATGATTGATTTGCAGACAATCTTGGGCCCTCTTTTTACAATAGCGCTATATCTTATCCCCCTTTTTCTTATCATCGCTCTTTTCAGGTCCGCATTCTTTAAAGGGTACCTCGGGGAAGTCATGGTGAATCTTATGATCAGAATATTTCTGGACAAAAGGATTTACCATCTTATTCATAATGTGACTTTGCCAACCGAGGATGGAACAACTCAAATCGATCATATCATTGTTTCCCGATATGGAATATTCGTTGTTGAAACAAAGAACATGCGAGGCTGGATATTCGGAAGCAAGGAGCAAAAGCTATGGACGCAAATGATATACAAACACAAAAACACTTTTCAAAATCCGCTTCACCAGAATTTCTAACATATCAAGACGTTGGAAAGCCTTCTTTCGGTTGATTCCAGTCGGATTTTTACAGTCATTGTCTTTGTGGGAAACAGCTCTTTCAAAACCGATATGTCAGATAATGTTACATACGGCTCTGGCTTGATCTCCTATATCAAGTCCAAAAACAAGCTTGTTATGGACGAAAATGAAGTTGTAGAAGTGGTGTCAAAAATACATTCAGGAAGGCTGGCGCCTTCAATAAAAACTTATATTCAGCACGCTCAACATGTAAAGAAAATCGTAAAAAATAAAAAAACTCCCCGATTCGCCAGCGTGACGTCACTCAGCCACACAGGTCAAACCGGGGAGTTGTCATAACTTCCCAGCGAATGAGATAGCCTCTATCCCATCATTTCGCTTATCCGGTTCAGTTCGTCAACATCAGAGTAGTGGATGTTCACGCTCCCACCCCTCTTCGGGTGATGCCGGATCTCCACCTTGGCGCCCATCTTCCTTTCCAGATCGATCCGTAACCGCTCGATGAATATATCCTTCGGCCTGGCGATCTTCCCTTTCGGGGCCTTCTTCGAGGCGGAAGCATGCTGTTCCACCTCCCGAACGTTCATCCCGGTCTCCACGATCTGGTCGCGCAGGGCCAGCCGCTCCGCATCAGACTCCAGAGCCAGAAGCGCCCTGGCGTGCCCCATGGTCAGCCGACCATCGGAGAGGTCGTCTTTAATTTTGCTTGGAAGTCGAAGCAAACGAAGAGAGTTCGCTATCGAGGAGCGGTTCTTCCCCACCGCCTTTGAAAGAGCCTCCTGGGTGAAAGCGCGCTCCTTCATCAGCCGGTCATAGGCCTGGGCCTCCTCCATCGGGTTCAGGTTCTCTCTTTGTATATTCTCTATCAGCGCCAGCTCCAAGGCGTCGGAATCGCGGATCACCTTCACAATGGCTGGA
>JAOUMU010000181.1 GCA_029881335.1 Nitrospinota bacterium
AATCAACGACAAACACCCCCAAGGGGGCAAATACACCCTTGCTTTCGATCCCCTGGACGGCTCGTCAAATATCGACGCCAATGTCTCCATCGGTACTATATTCTCCATCCACAGAAAGATCTCAAATTCCCCGAAAGGTACCGTGGATGATTTTTTGCAAGTGGGCAGAAAACAGGTGGCCGCAGGCTATATTATCTATGGCTCGGCCACCATGCTGGTACTGACCTTCGGCATGGGTGTCCATGGTTTCACGCTGGACCCGTCCATAGGCGAGTTCCTGCTGAGTCATCCGAATATACGGACCCCGGCGAGAGGAAGGATATATTCCGTCAACGAAGGAAACACCTCCAAATGGGACGAGAGAGCCACCAGGGCTGTGGAGTATTTCAAAGCGAACGACAAGGAAACAGGTCGGCCATACTCCTCCCGATACATAGGATCGCTGGTGGCGGACTTTCACCGCAACCTGTTGTATGGGGGCATATTCATGTACCCGGCGGACCGGGGTAATCCTGAGGGAAAACTGCGGCTGCTGTATGAGGCGTCACCACTGGCGTTCATCTGCGAGCAGGCCGGGGGCGCGGCCATCTCCGGCGGGGAGGATATCCTCGATATAAAGCCCACATCCCTGCACCAAAGGGTCCCTCTTTTTATAGGAAGCAAAGACGATGTGGATATCTGCAGGAATTTTCTAACGCATTAATAGGCAAGCCTTCCAGAGTTGAGCCTTCCGCTGGCAGAGGATGAAGGGGGCGCCCATTGATGTTTTTGACAGGCGGCTGTTATCGGACGATGCATATACATATAACTGAGGAGTGTTGTGGGTATTTCCGCAGGTTCTTTTTACCAAATTGACAGATTCCACTTCACATGGTGTCATTTTCCTCGCCTCATATCCTGCTAATGAGCTCCTTCCGGCCGCTCCAACCCACTGTTACACAGGGCGATATTGGCAATTCCCCCAGAGCCAATGGGGGAATCAATAAGGGTTGGGCTGGACTTACCCTTTTGATTCTATTTGGCATATACACTCTGGCATGGGTGGGCCGCCCCCTTGTGGAGTTTCTCAAAACATATGGCCTCCTTGGTCCGCTGGTGGTCATTGCCATGGTGCTGGGATTTGCCGCCCTGATGACCGCAGGCAGACGCATGGGCCAAATCGGCCTTAATAAGTTATCATTGGTGGCGTCTGTATTCATAATCTCCCAGATTCTGGCCTTTGTAGTGACAAGAACCCTGGCGGAGGCTATCCATGTGGTGGAATATGAGATGCTTGCGTTTTGCATATACAATTCCCTGCATCCGCGATATTCCAAACGCGACCTCGCTTCCATCACCCTGCTTCTGATCCTCCTCGCAGGATGGAGTGACGAGGCGATGCAATACTTCGCCCCGGACAGGTATTACGATCTGCTGGATGTGGCGCTAAACAGCGTATCCGGCGCCTTTGGGGTGGTCATCGCATCTATCCTGCATGGCGCGAGGAAACCAGGCCCATGAGGATAATCGCCATATGCGCCATCGCCTGCCTCACCCTTTCTTGCGCCACCACCAGGGCTCACATTGCCCCATCCCCCAGGCTGCTCCTCCATTTCATTGACGTGGGTGAAGGGGACGCGATCCTCCTCCAATGGATCGGGCACAGGCCCGCGTGGATCCTGGTAGACACCGGCAACCCTGTCACCGGAGATCGGGTTCTCGATTATATCCGTATGGCTGGCGCCGATGAACTTGATATGGCCATTATCACCCATCCCCATATGGACCACGCGGGGGGCCTGTTCCAGATCGCCCAAAGCATGAAGGTCCGGGCTATCTGCGACAATGGGGAGGATCCATGGAATAATGGAGATCCGAACAACTTCTATCGCTGGTACACCAGTTTCACGCGGGCTCGGCCTGCCTACCGGGCGCTTGTGGCTGGCGCCACCATACCGCTGGGGGAGGCGGAGTTGGAGATTCTTTGGCCCCCCGCAGGTGGGTTTGCGCATGAATATATAAACGCCAGATCGATGGTGATCATGGTCAGATTCGGCCAGTTCCGCGCGTTGCTGGCGGGCGACCTGATTGAACCGGCGGCGACAGCGCTGGCCCGGTCGGTATCGGATATTTCCGCTCACATCCTGAAGGCTGGGCACCATGGCGCTGATGACGCAGGATCCATGGAGTTTCTGGAAAAAGTTGCCCCGAAGGTGGTGGTGGTCAGCGTGGATTCCGACAACATTAACGGCTATCCCTCCTCTGAGTTTCTGGCCAGGATGAAGGTGGTGGGCGCGAGGACGCTCCGGACGGATCGTGATGGGGATATAGTAATAGAAGCGCAAGCAAGCGGCGGGATATCGATAGTAAAGTCACTTCCGGATTCTGGTCCGGGAGTGCTGGAGCGTTTTCCCGACGGGAGATGAAGTCGCGTACAGCATCAGTGCCCTTATGAGAAAATCCTCATTCTCATCCTGCCCTCCACTTTTCTGGTGGGAAAATGATAATATTTTTCTATTTTTTCTTTCGCGGTTCAGCGGATTTTCTCCCCCCTATCCTTGCTGATTTGCTTACCTTCACCCATGCTTTTGCTTCCATGTTCCTCCTCCACCACTTCCATACGGCGGACTCTTGCCTTTTCCGCGGCTCCGATGGCCATATACACCTCATGTTTACAAAGGCATACATCCTATCTGGCCCGGTTGGCCTTCTCGTGGCTGCCGTTGTTGAGCAGGTTTTAGCAATCGGCGTTTTTGCCTTCCAGGCTTACATGCCCCGGCTGGCGACGATCTACCGGGAAAGCGGCCATGGAACGGATTATAGCTCCCGGAATAAGATTGAAAATTTTTGTTGTCAAATAAAGGGTGTAATCATAAAATAGTATGCGTTATTAGTTTATATTTAGCTACATTGGGAAATCGGTTTAAGACCACAGTTCACAATCACATTTTGGTTCCGTAAAGAGAGCATACCCCCCGGTTGTTTCTTTAATCGGCTATCAAAACCAATCCAAAGGGAAAATCATGAAGAACAAATTGTACGTGGGCAACCTACCTTATTCCATGAAGGAAGAGGATTTGATGGACTTTTTCTCTGAAGCAGGCGCCGTCCAGTCGGCCAAAGTTATCACAGATATGTCCACAGGGCGCTCCAAGGGCTTCGGCTTTGTCGAAATGGAAACAGACGAAGGCGCGGAGAAGGCCATTGAGATCATAAACGGAAAAGAACTGCAGGGACGCAGCATCCGTGTTGACCTGGCCAAGGAAAAGGAAAAAGGCGCGCCCCGGGGCGGCGGCCGAGACAGGGACAGAGATCG
>JAOUMU010000182.1 GCA_029881335.1 Nitrospinota bacterium
TTCAATCTATTGGCTTTGACCTCTCCCGGTTCATCCCCACGTGTGTGGGGAACATACTTCCTGGAACTTATTGTTTTTGCGATACATGCTGGGGCGGGGGGGAGTCACCGGAGTTTTGTGACTTTTCTCGCGGCAGCAAATAAAGTTCCATAATACCAGCTATTTCAAAGATCATTACTCTCGCCGCCGGTCTTTCCGTCTTTCTCCAATGGAAGGAATGATACCAGTTTCAGGCCATCTTTTTCCACTGGAATCCGCCGGTTTTGTCCGATGGTGATAAAGTCGAGCCCCTGTTCGTTGTTGGCGGTCCAGGCCATGACTGCGTTTCCCTTTTCTATTCCCAGGGTAACATTGCCCCAGATCATTTCCCGGACTTTTCTGGAGTAATCCCCCACGTATACGCCGGCGCGGATTTCCAGCATCCACACTGCCAGCCGTCCGCGCAGCCTGGGCGGCGCGTTTTCAACCACGATGACCAACATCGCCCAGGTTCTCTTTTTCCGGTATGGCTATGGGGATCGATTCTTTTGGGGCTTTTGGTGGGCTCATCCCTCCCGCTGCCAGCACCTCCTCTATTGTGGGTATTATTTTGGCGAGGATTTTGGTTTCCCTGAATTTGTCTCTGCATAGAAGGCGCACGTCCCTTTCCGGGTCGTGGGGATTTTTGGCGGCCACGGAGAAGGCGGCGGGGATGACGGTTTCGAATTTGAAGAGGTCCGCTATGTCATATACAAATGATTTGGGCTTGCCGGTGTGGATGAATCCGACTGCGGGGGCGTATCCTGCGGCCAGCACCGCAGCTTCGCAGATTCCATGGATGCATGCCGTGGCGGCGCTGATGCAGCGGTTTGGCAGGTCGCCGCTTCCCCAGTTTTTCGCGTCATAATTTCTGCCTTTCCATGGGACCTTGTGCTGTCGGGCGAGGAGCTTGTACATTCTTTTCACCCTGGCGCCTTCCACTCCGCGAAGTTGTTCCACGCTTCTGTTGGATGGGGGATCCTCGTCGAACCTGATCTTGTACATCTGTCGGACTACTTTCAGGCGGGCTCCATCGGCCAGGGCCAGGCGGGCTTGATAGAGTAGCCGGTCGGACCGGGCGCCGCCCGGCTGTCCTGCGGCATAGAGCCTCACGCCAGCCTCGCCCACCCAGGTGAGCAGGCATCCGGCTCTGGCGGCAAGGGTGACAGCGGCGTGGGAGACCCGGATGCCCGGCTCCAGCATCAGACAGGCCACCCCACCCACGGGAATATGGGTTCGAACACCGTTGACATCCACCAGTACAAAGGCGCCGTCGAGCACGTCGAGCTCTCCCTTTTCCAAAAAGGCGATGGACAGCCTTTCCTTTATGGCGATCGGTCTTTGGGGTGGCAGGTCGTTCATACCCGCCGCACCATGAGCATTCCGCACCCGAAACCTTTTGCGGGGCCTATTCCACCGTACAGGGCCTTCTGGAACAGGGTGGGCTCATCTACAATGAGCAGTCCGTTGAAGTCGAGGGCGCTGAAGATGATGGGGTTTTTGGCTCCTCTCTTGTAATAGCTGTGGTGCTGGTACGCTTCGGCAATTACCTGTTTTTGGTCTATGGAGAATCCGTAATTTTCCGCTCGCCTGGCCAGCCAGCCAACGCCGATGGTTTGTATAAGTTCGGCGGAGGTGGGCCATTCCCTTTTCGGGACATTTTGCGCGGTCAAATTTTTCTTATGGGCCATGATGACATCGTCTCGTTTCTGCTTTCCGTTTTCATCGTGCCTTGTCACCACCGGGTTTGCGCGCAGGGAAAAGGCCAGGCGCATCCCCTTTTTCAGGGCTGGTGAGTAGCTTTTGGTTTCGATTCGCCACATGTTCTTTGTGTCCTCCGGCGGCCGGCTGGAGACCACCAGGAAGCGAGGCCATTGGCCGATGTCGTCCCGGCGGAAGAGGATGCGGGTCTGGTTGTCCGCCTCGGTTTGGAAAAGCTTCCATATGTGCTGATGGGCGGCGTATTCCCCCCCACGCAGGATGGCGGAGAGGGTGGCCAGGCTTAGGTCTTTTCGCAGGGCTGCTTGGGTTATATACATTTTCTATCCCTCCTGTTTTGCGCTGATGGATGTGTAGAATTCATCTCGTTCGGTGAATTGCCATCGGGCGCGGCTTATGGGGGTGTCCCGTCGGGTGTTTATGTGAATAGTTTCAAAACCGGTCTCCTGTATTCCGTCAAGCTCCTCCCAGTAGTATTGGTGGATATCCGAGGACGGGATATCGTCCAACAGCCCACCCGGGCCCATTACGCCGTTTTCGCTGGTCTGTTGATGGAGCGCCTCCGCCTGGGCGAAGGCTTCCTTTATGGTGGCGGCAGTTAGGACTCGGGGAGCCAAAGGCATTGCGGGGGGGCATGATTTTCGCCCCAGGTATAGGGTGTAGGTCGGTTGGGCCAGGCTCTGGGCCACGGCGGCCAGGGAGAGTGGGGAGTCGCCGCGCGTCCAAAGGCATATGGTGTATATGGCGTCGCAGTAGTAGTCCCTGGAGGAGAGGATGGTGTTCAAATCCCCAGTTTCCAGTTCGCTTTTGCGGGTGTAGTGCCTGATCTTGTCTTTGGCTGGCGGGACCTGGATGGTGTGGTAGTCGCGCAGGATGATCCCCGGCGTGGAAACACGGAAGGCGAACCTTAAGGAACTGCTGAGGTTTTGGTGGGCCTCTTCATCGTCCCTGTCTACCCCCATGGCCGCCGCCACCAGGCCCAGCATGGCGGAGCGGGTGGGGTGGGCGAAGCTGGGGCGGGTAACCCCCACGGCGATATCGCCCCAGGAGGCCATGGGGCCGTATAGATGGAACAAAAGGAACTCACGCATTGTCCACCGCCTCCTTGATGAATTCGATAATCTCCTCCAGTGTTCCCTCTCCGGGGTTTGCCTTCATGGTCTTGTGGGCGCTGGCGCATGGGCCGTATACCTTTTCCATGCTTTCCCTGGTTTCGGTGAGGGCCTTGATGGAGTCCTCCAGGTAATTGGACCCGCCCACCGGCTTTAAAAACGCCACGGAAAGCGAACGGGGCTGCTGGGCGCCTGTTTCCGCCAGGATATAGCTGGCGTAGGCCCGGGAGGCGAAGCTGTTCTGCTTTCCGGTGGGGCTGATTTTCGCGGCTGCTTCCGCCAGGGCGGCGGCGGCTGTTTTGGTCAGGTCCGCGTCATCACTCAGGTTCTTTTTCAGCAATGAGGCGTTGACACAGATGTATAAATAGAAAAGGCCGGCGGCGAATTCCGTTTCACCAATATGGGCGGCGCGCAGGTCGT
>JAOUMU010000093.1 GCA_029881335.1 Nitrospinota bacterium
GCTGATATTGTAACGAGACAATAATGAAAATCATCAGGTCGCTCCTCTCCACGTTAAGATCTGATTATCCACCTTCTCCTGGCTTCATCCATTTCTGATAACATTAGAATCCGAAATTATAAAAATACCGATGTCTCTAGATCGGCTGCTTATTATCTCCCATTTATAAAGATTATGCGTAAGCAGCCCGAGGTACTATCGAATATTTCCCTTGCTGAACTGAAAACGTTATTCTGTTTGACTAATAAACTGGCGCTGATAATCCTTCTTGTCAGCTTTCCAATCGGAGGACTAATTGCTCTTGGGAGAAATACGTTTTACCAGGAGGGGAGGGCGCCTGGTTAGATCGGTAATCGATACTCCGGATAAAGGGGATCGGCGCACATGTAGCCTGACATTGGGATTGACCGCTGATCCATTCAAGATCGGATGAAATTGGACTTCAAGTCATCATCCTGCTTTGTGGAAACAAGCGGAGATAATCAAATGGTTCAATTTACTGAAATACGTATAGCTTGACAAAACAAGCGTATACATGGAGATCCCTAGATAATTCGAGCCTGGAAATGCTACATGCGCCTCCTCGAAACCTGACCTGTCAAATCCTGGTCAAATCTCCTTGCGTGTCCCCATCCACATATCCATTCTCGGTTTCCCCCCATCCTTGGAGAACAGGATATAGGACATCTGTTTCAACGAGATGTAATCTGGAGTCCTATCGAATTTGGAGGTCTGAATTATCCTGTTTCGCCAGGTCCCTGAGTTTAGATACATCACTTCTCTATAGTTGCGCACATCGAGGGGCTTTTGCATCGGCTCGTGAGTGTGACCATACACCATATATTTCACCTCTGGTTTGGAGTAACGGGCCTCATGGAATGCCCCATTTTCCAGACCGGAGTCTCCAAAGTCACTTCGGGAATTGAAGAATCCCAATAAAGTGCCAGTGTCCAGCTTTGTAAGAATCTCTCTGGATAGCCATCGCAGCCACGGGTGGGTGGCGGCTCGCGCTAGATCGTCCAGCCGTGTATCCGGGCTTTCCCATGTCCGGAAGAATTCCACAGACAATATCTCCTTCGCCACCTTGTCAAAGGCCCGGTCCAGAGATTTTTGTGCAACCTTCGTATTTTCTTCCCGCACCTTGTAGTAGAGCCATTCCATCGCCGAATTCAGTGGGCGCAGGTTATCCAGATCCTCCAGTTGTTTCACCAGCCTCTCCTTGGTATTTTTGTTCAGACCGTTCTGGTTTTTCACCTCCCAGGGGAGGCGGACGGCGAACTCGGTGGCCAGGATATCCCCGATACACAGTTGCACATGGCTGGTCCTGTTCATGCTCCCCACCCGGCTGCAGTTGAAAGGGTCGTGCTCATGGCCGTGTCGGGCGAAAACATGGAATTCCTCATTGTGATATTCGTGGTCGAACCACTCGTCATCGCAGGGTAATCCCAAAATCCGTTTCACCTCCCGGCATAAAGAAGGGTAGAGATTGGCCATCCTGTCGTGATTCCCGGGGATATACACCACCTCCACCGGGATATCGATATCGGCGCCTTGGGTCACGAGGGAGGGAAAGGCCCGGAAAAACTCCAGGGCATCCCAGTTCACCTCCAGGATGGAGCCTTTATTTACATCCCCTCTCTGGCCGGATTCGGGGAACCTGCCCAATATCTCCAAGAGCTTGATTTCTGTTGCCGATGGTCGGCCCGACTCGGTGGCCTTGGGTAGGGATTCATATTTTGCCACATCCGCTCTTCCAGTGGCGCCCCAGGGGCGGTCCTCCATTTCAAAGCTGGTTCCATCTGGGTTTTCGAACCACTTGGTGGATCTGGCCAGCTCAAAAATATCGCCTAATAGAAGCAGCGTCACCTTGCGGGGTGGATCGTTCTTTACCACGGAAATGATATCCCGCAAGAATACCTGGGTAAACGCCTTGGCACGGACATTGTGGTCCCCGGCGCTCCCGTCGGAAAAGTGCAGATCTGAAATTATTATCAGCATGGTCCCCCCTGGCAGATAGCGGATCGTCTGTATGGTGAATTATAAACAATCGCGGCAAACCTGGCAGGAAAAGTGAGGGCAAAACGGGGTACTCCTTCTATAGCGGAATGACGCTGGCAATCAGTTGGGAAATCCAGATTCTTCTCATGACCTCAAACATCCATGGTCCTGGCAGGCCTAAATACACCGTGTCCACAAAGCCTAACATAAAGGGATATTTTGGAATATTTCCCCACCAGTCATTTACGTGCTACCCCATGGGAAAAGATAACCGAAGCTGGGATTGATTTTCGCTTCTCACGCCTCATGTCTCCATAGCTCATTAAATAGCTTGCGAAGTCTTTTCTCAATCTCTTTTTTCAAGTGAAAAGGGTTTATGGTGTTATGGGTGTAGGCGGGCTATTACGGCCTGGTCGTAAACCGGCTTTGGCCTGGCTTGCGGGCAGGCGCCCTCTTTTTGGTGTTGAGGATCCGGATGGCGTATTTGCGGTCGCAGCCGCAAACGGCGCAGAATTCGGCGAGGATGGCGCCTTTTTCCCTGCGGCCGGCTTTGCGGTAGTGGATTCTGATCTTGGCAAGGTATTCTTTTCGCGAGTTTTTCCCCATATTCCACGCTCCTTTCGGTTACATGAAACATGAGGCGCCGAATCATTTTCGCCCCTTACTTCGGTTACATTTAATTTGAGGCAATTCGTTTACCTGACGAACAGTTCATTTTTCAGCTGTCATATGCTATAATCCCCATTCATATTCGACATAGCTTTCTGGCTTTATACGCGTCCGGATTTCTTGGCGTTTTCGCGCCGGGTCTTACGCAATCGTTACCCGTTAATCCCGTCAGGCCCGGAAGGGAGCAGCGGTCGCGGAGCTTTCGATGTGCCGTAAGGGGCCCGGCGCGAAGCCGCCAAGGCGCCATTTAGCCATAATAGCAGAGAGTGACGACACCACCATTGCGTGGCGCCCGACGCGAACCGTTACATCCAGGAAGAAAAGATAGAAGCGGGGATTCTTTACTGCAAACTCCGGGTAGGGTAGGGGGATGTTCGCGAGATCTGCTCCACCACTTCCCTGGCATAGGTTCGGCCGCTCCTGTCAATCGCCAGAGCCTCAGCCATGGTTGCCGCTTTTCCATTGTCTGCCATAGTCAGGACCTTTTCACAAACCTGCGGTATCGCGGTGAAACCGATTCTTTTATCAATATACGCCTGAACCGCCACTTCATTTGCCGCGTTGAGAACAGCGGTGGCGCTCCCTCCCATCCGGAGCGCGTGGTATGCCAGGGCAAGCGAAGGGAAGCGTTTCAGGTCCGGTGGCTGAAAGGTAAGCTTTCCCACAGCGGCAATGTCCAGGCTGGGGAGCTCTGTTTCCTGGCGGTCGGGGTATCCGAGTGCGAAAGCTATCGGAGCGCGCATATCGGGCAGGCCCATCTGGGCGATGATGGATGTGTCGTTGAATTCCACCATGGAATGGATCACGCTTTGTGGATGGACCACCACCTCTATCTTCTCCGCTGGAAGGTTGAACAGCCATCGCGCCTCTATCACCTCCAGCCCTTTGTTCATCAGGGTGGCGGAGTCTATGGTGATCTTTCTACCCATACTCCAGTTCGGATGGCGCAGCGCCTGCTCCAGGGTGACGGAGCGCATCGCCTCTATCGGCGTATTTATGAAGGGGCCGCAGGAAGCTGTCAGGATCACCCGGCGGACTGTGTTTATCCTCTCTCCACGCAGCGCCTGGAAGAGGGCGGAATGCTCGCTATCCACCGGAATGATTTTCACCCGCGCGGTCTTTGCCTCGCGCATTACAATCTCACCGGCCGTGACCAGGGTTTCCTTGTTGGCCAGGGCCAGGATCTTGCCACTCTTTATCGCAGCCAATGTGGGGGCCAGCCCGGCGGCGCCCACCATGGCGGAGAGGACCATATCCGAGCTGTCATGCATGGCGCAAGTTATGGCGCCCTCGGCTCCATGGAGTACTTTGACCCTTCTTTTGATCATGGAGCGCAGTTCTTTGGCCAGGGCGGCATTCGCCACGGAGACTACCCTTGGCCGGAATTTCTCGATCTGCTCGGCCAGTTTCTCCATATTTGTCCACGCGGCCAACGCCTCTATACGAAAGCGCTCCGGGTGGCTCTCCACAATCCTCAGAGCGTTTACCCCGATGGAGCCTGTTGAGCCAAGTATGGTTAGCCTTCTCATAGAAAGGAGCGGAACTGGAGGAAGAGGTAGAACGCCGCCGATGTGAACAGCAGGCTGTCCACCCTGTCCAGGACTCCACCATGGCCGGGAATCAGCGTCCCGGAATCTTTAACCCCCACATCCCTCTTGATGGCTGATTCGGCCAGATCGCCAATGGGACCTAATACACCGACCAGAAGGCCGGAAATAACCGCTTCGACAGCGCCGAAGGAGGGGATCATTAGCTGCCACACAATAACGGCCCCCAGCACGGCGCCTGCCACCCCCCCCACGAAACCTTCCACGGTTTTGCCGGGGCTCAGGGAAGGGGCCAGCTTTACCTTGCCGAATTTTCGGCCAACGTAATACGCCCCGGTGTCACACATGGCTGTGGCGGTAATCAGCATTGTCACGTATCCTTGTCCGTCAAATGCTCCCCGGATCAGCGCCATGGCGGCCATGGGAGCGCCGGTGAATATCACACCGAAAACCAGGTTGGCGCCAGCCGACAGCCGGTCTTTGTATCCACCGAACACGCACACCGCCGCCGCCAGCATGAACAGGATCATGACGGCCATGGTAGTCTGCTGGCCTGTACCCAGATATAAAGCCGCTGTCAAAGCAGCTGCGGCCGGGACACCTGCCAACATGGGGCTAGGCCGGCCGCCCGATTTCAGCATTCCGAAGAATTCGTAAGCGCCGATGGCGGCGATGACCATGGCGAACCAGAAGAAGTGGGTCGGCGAACCGTACAATATCAGCGCCAGGATCGCGATGGCAAGGATAACTCCGCTGGCCAGCCTGGTCATGAATATTATCCTTCCTCGCCTAATATCTGGCCGGTGGTGAGCCCATACCTGCGTTCCCTGGTCTGGAATGATTTTATGGCTTCGTAAACGTCATCGGCGGTGAACTCGGGCCAAAGTTTTTCTGTGAAATAAAGCTCTGTATAGGCGATCTGCCAAAGCATGAAATTACTGATACGCAGCTCGCCGCTGGTCCTGATCAAAAGGTCAGGGTCGGGCAGGTCGCTGGTGTATAAGTATCGGCCCAGCAGCGCCTCGTCCACATCGGCGGGGTCCAGCTCGTTATCGCGAACCTTTTCGGCAATATGCCGGGCGGCGGCGGCGATCTCCTCCCTGGAGCCATAGGAGAGGGCCAGGGTGAACGTCATGCCATCATTGTTTTTGGTGGATTCCATGGCTTCCCGCACAGCTTCCAGGGCAAAATCGGGGAGAGTATCTATGACGCCTATAGCGTTGAACCTGATATTCTCCTTCAACATTCTGCCAAGTTCCTTTGTGATGTAGGCTTTTAGTATTTTCATCAGTGCGCCTACCTCGGTCTTTGGGCGTTTCCAGTTTTCGGTGCTGAAGGAGTATAGAGTCAGTGCCTCGATTCCCAATTGCCGGCAGCAGGTAACCACGTTGTCCACCACTTTGGCGCCCTTCCTGTGCCCCTCTATTCTGGACAAACCCTGCTTCTGCGCCCATCGGCCGTTGCCGTCCATTATGATGGCTATGTGCCGTGGCAGCCTGGACTGATCCGGCCCCGGTTCTGTTTGGTTGGATTTATCAGATGGCATGGATCGGCTCAGCGGTCCATTATTTCATGTTCCTTTTCGGTGGCCATCTTGTCTGTCTTGGCCACATGCTCATCGGTGATCTTTTGGATTTTTTCGCTGGTTTTTTTCGCCAGATCCTCTGGCAGTTCCTTGCTCTTCTCCTGCTTCTTTACCTGTTCGATCCCCTCCCGCCGGACATTGCGAATGGCCACTTTAGTTTCCTCGGCGACTTTTTTAACTACCTTGACCAGCTCCTTGCGCCGTTCTTCCGTGAGGGGAGGGACGGGGATGCGGATCAATTTTCCATCACTTTGAGGATTGAGTCCCAAGCTGGAGGTAAGGATCGCTTTCTCTATCACAGGCAGCATGGAGGCGTCCCAGGGCATGATGGATATGGTCAGAGCGTCTGGCGTGGCGAGAGTAGCCACCTGGCTTAAGGGTGATTTCACCCCGTAGTACTCCACCTGCACCCCTTCCAACAGGCCCAGAGAAGCGCGCCCGGTGCGGATGCCGGCCAGTTCTCTGGACAGGTGATCTATGGTTACGTCCATTTTGTGAGTGACTTCTTCCAGAATATTTTCCATCAGGCTCATGCCTCCTTTACTATCGTACCTATTTTTTCACCCAACACAACCCTTTGTATGTTGCCTTCCACGTTGAGGTTGAAAACTATGATCGTCACATTGTTTTCCATGCACAGTGAAATGGCTGCGGCGTCCATGACCTTTAGATTGTTCTTCAGGACATCCATGAACTTGAGCTCCGTGTACTTGCGGGCGGAGGCCACCTTCATCGGATCGGCGTCGTATATGCCGTCCACCTTGGTGGCCTTCAAAATCACCTCGGCGCCTATCTCCATTGCCCGCAGGCTGGCAGTGGTGTCCGTGGTGAAATAAGGGTTGCCCGTGCCGCCGGCCAGGATTATCACTCTCCCTTTTTCCAGGTGGCGAATGGCCCTTCGTCGGACATAAGGCTCAGCGAGTTGGTGCATATCTATGGAAGTCATCATCCTGGTGTGGCACGATTCCTCCTCCAGGGCGTTTTGCAGCGACAACCCGTTTATCATCGTGGCCAGCATACCCATGTTGTCTGCGGTGACGCGATCCATCCCATTCTGGTTGGCAATAGAGCCGCGAAAAATGTTGCCACCGCCCACAACCACACCCACCTGAACTCCCAGCTCCTTCACGGCCTTGAGCTCCTTAGCCAGGCGCTTGACCACACCGAAGTCTATCCCAAAACCTCCCTGGCTGCAGAAAGCCTCTCCGGTGAGCTTTAACAGAATCCTTTTATAGTAGGGTGTTGGCTGATCCATATCCTCCTTCATTCCCCCAGCTGGTAGCGGGCAAAGCGCTTCACAACGATATTGCCACCAGCCTTGACGGCGACTTCTTTTATCACTGATTCCACGGTTTTCTTGTTTTCCTTTACGAAAGCCTGCATCAACAGGCAAGATTCGCCGAAATACTTTTTCAGGCTCCCTTCCACAATCTTGGGGATGATATTTTCCGGCTTGCCAGAATCTCGGGCCTGCGCGGCGAATATTTCCTTCTCTTTATCCACGGTCTGCTGGGGTATCTCTTCTGGATTGAGAGCGATGGGATTCATGGCGGCTATCTGCATGCACAGGTCGCGGCCCAATTCGGCGACTTCGGGCTTTTCGGCTATTTCGCCGCTTTCAGCGCTGATCTCTAGCAGAACGCCGATGTTCCCCACGCCATGGATGTAAGATACCAGGAGACCAGGGCCTTGCATGACCATCTTTACCCTTCGCCCAACAACGATATTCTCGCCGATCTCCGATATCTTGGCTGTGATAATGTCATTTATGGTTTTGGAGTTGTCTTCGAAATATGGCTGAGCCAGGAAAGCCTCCTCGGTTTCCGTCTCCGGCGAAGCCGCCGTGTGGCCCGCCAGTTTGACCACCATCTCCTGAAACTTTTCGTTGCGGCCCACAAAATCGGTCTCGCATTTCACTTCCACCATGGCGGCTATGTCTCCTTCCACCACGGTTCGCACGGCGCCCTCCTTGGTGCTCCGGTCCGCCTTCTTGGCTGCTTTTGTCGCCCCTTTTTTCCGCAGGTACTCGGCGGCGGACTCCATATCGTTGTCCGACTCTTTCAAGGCTTCCTTGCATTCCATTATTCCGGCGCCGGTTTTCTGGCGCAGGTCCCTTATCATCTCCATTGATACGGCCATTGGTCTACTATTCCTCGTATATTAAGTATTCAGGATTATTCTGACCTTCGTTGCCTGGTGGTCAGTGAAATCCGATGTTATTGATTTTCCTTTTCGGTCCCGGTTTCGGCGGTGGATTTTTCTTCGACCGGAGTCGCGGCGGCTGCGGATTGTTCCACGGCGGCGGCTTCTTTCCTGGACTTCTCTCTTTTCAATGTTTCCGCAGCTGTCCGCTCCCTCTCCTCGGAGAGAGCTTTCATTTTCATGTCATGCTCGTTTTTACCGTCCATTATAGCTTCCGCCACCGAGGACGCCACAAGATGGATGGCACGGTTGGCGTCATCATTGCCAGGGATTATATGGCTGATCCCGTCAGGGTCGCAGTTAGTGTCCACCAGGCCGATTATGGGGATGCCAAGTTTCACAGCCTCGGAGAGGGCTATGCTCTCCTTTTTTGTGTCTACTATGAACACGGCGTCCGGCAACGCCTGCATATCCTTCAGGCCGCCCAGGTTTCTTTCCAGCTTGTCGAGTTCCTTTTGCAGTCGAATCACTTCCTTCTTCGCCAACACCTTGAAGGAGCCGTCTTCGCTCATTTCCCGCAGCTGCTTCAGCCTGGCCACGCTCTTTTTGATGGTTTCAAAGTTTGTGAGCATGCCACCTAGCCAGCGCTCGGATACGAAAGGCATACCACATGCGGTTGCCTGTTCTCTTATGATCGGTTTGGCCTGAGCTTTGGATCCCACCATGAGAATGGTGCCACCGCCGGCGGACAAGGATCTGGCGAATGCCATCGCCTTGTTGGCGAGCTTCAGGGATTTTTGCAGATCCAGGATGTATATCCCATTGCGCGAGCCGAAAATGTACTTGCGCATTTTGGGGTTCCATCTTTTGGTTTGATGGCCGAAGTGTAAACCGGCCTCCATCATGATTTGGAGCGAGAGTTCTTTCAAGATGCTGTTCCTTTCGTCATTTCAAGTTAATCCTCTGTTTTCTTCCTTTTCCAACTCCCACGGCCGCTCTGGCCGCACTTGAGGGGGCGGGAATCTGAAAACATGCGTGTTGTTATCGCTTGGGGGCGTTTTGCCTCCATATCGCAAGCTAAACCAGATATTACATCATACATGGTATCGTATGGCAATAAATTACGGTTAATAAAAGATAGAAAAGGAACCACAGCGCCGGGTCGCCATGGTGGGCGGGGAGAGGGGACTGGAACAGTCACTTATAGGAAACCATTAAATGGGTGAAAAATCCTTCAGACCGGCGCCGCAATCTGGACACTCCCAATCGGCGGGGAGATCCTGAAACTTGGTTCCAGGCGCGATACCGGTGTCATTATCACCCTTTTTAGGATCGTAAACGTACCCACATATTTGGCAGATATGCTTACGGTTATCCGAAGTGTCCATTGTTATAGTCGCCCTGGTCCGGTCTAGGGCCTCACCGTTATCGATTCCGATTTCTCCCCTTCCAGCCCGGCGGTATCTGCGGCGGACACAGAGAAACTGCTGGTGGAGCCGCTGGCAAGCCCTTTGATGACGTATTTGGTTTCCACTGATGAGCCCGCCTTTGACCAACCGAAGAATCCCTTCTCATAGATTATGTATTCCTTGATGTCCACTTCAGGATTGGGGTCCCAAAGCAAGGTAGGCTCTCCGCTGATGATCTCCCATTTTACTCCGGAGACCTTGGAGGGAAGCTTTTTGGTAGTGGCGGAGACAGGCTCGGTGAATTCGCCAATCAAGCCGAATTTATCTATCGCCCGTACTTTATAATAGTAGGTCATTCCGTCTGGAAGCTGTTCGTCAAGATAGTAGGATTTGTCAGACTTGATGGCGCCCAGCTTCTTGAAATCCCCATCTTCGGTTTCGGACCTGAAGACTTCGTACCAATCGATGGTTACATCGGGCACAGGTCTCCACTCCAGCGGGACCTGCCTTGCCCTGTCGCTGGTGGCGGTGAAATTTTCTGGCGGGAAGGAAACAGGCTTTGTTAAAACGGAAACCGCGTTGGTGAACTCCGACCTGGAATCCACCCAGTTATACGCCTGTACCTTGTAAAAATAGAGATGAGCGTCTTCAAGGTTTTTTGCTTTGGAAGAACCGGCTCCCCAGCCGGAGCCGGCGGATTCGGCCCCCTTATCCACGAAATTAATGATCTCCCTTCCCTGGATTTTGGCGACTTCCGTGAAAGGGCCATCCGGCTGATCGCTTCTGAAGATGATATAGCCCTTCACGTTGGTGTCGGTATGTATATCCCAGGTAAGCGGTACCATCCTCGGTTGCATGCCCTTTGCGGAAAATCCTGTGGGGACTGTTGGTGGCGCAGCCGTGGTGGCGGAAATAGCTTTACTCTGTGGACCCTCGGTCTTGAAAATGTTGTATGCGGCGATCTTGTAGCTATAAGTGACGCTATCCGCAAGACCTGGGGAAAGTGGCTTGCCTCCGCCGTAATCGGTGTAGTCTCTGTCCTTGGCGCTACCGAGATCGGCGATCTCTTCGAAGGGCCCATCGGCTGTATTTGCCCGGTATATTTTGTAGCCGCCCACGTCATTTCCTTCCAGGGGAGTCCATTCAAGGTAGTTGGACCTTACCTTTCCACCTTCCGCCTTGAAACCCTCCGGCGGATTTGGGGCGCTTTTGGCCTTTATAGACTGGATATCCGACGGGTCGCTCTCGTTATTGAGCAGGTTATAGCTCGATATACGATAATAATAAGTCGAGCCTTCGACGATGGGGAACTTGGAGGTGGATTTATCCTGGTAGGTCGTGGCGTCAGATCTGGACACAGTGTCAAGCAGTTCGAATGAATCCTTTCTTGATACCAGCGAGCGATATATATTAAATCCCTTCACCTCCGGTTCGTAAGCCAGATCCCAACTGATCTCTATTTTCCTGGCCTCAACATTCTTGATGGAGACACCGGATGGGGTGCTCGGTTTTCTTCTGACGCTGTCTCCTTCCAGGATATATTTGGCGCCCTTGTCCAGCCTCACATCGGTGAAAGCGTCGCTCACGGAGATGGCTTCCACAGAGCCGACAAATTCCTGAATAACCCGGACCACCTCCCCTGAAGAGGGATCAATGACTTTATCCTTCACTCGCACGACTGCGAACATCTCCCCGACTTTCACACCTTGGGCGGATCCTGCGCTAATAACCCCGACTCCTTTATCCTTATCCACACCGATGATTACGCCTTCCCGGTTGAATCCCATGATTTTGTCCATCTTCACAGGCGTTGCGGGGTGGGCTTTATCTGCCTTGGCTTGAGCCAACATAGTGTCTTCAGGTCCAGCATCGGACACGCTCTGCCCGGCGCTTTGAGAGGTCTCCTCTGCTGCCCCTCCGACTCCTGGTATAGCAAAAGTCTTGCACGGCGCCGCTGACAGAATGGATGTGATAGCCAGAGTTATAAATGCTAATTTTCTCATAACAACCTTGATTGATCCCCCTTCAATCCAATACACTTTTTCAGATCCCCCAAAATATTATTCATTACCAGCGAAAGAATTGGTATCTCCCTTGCCAGCCAGATTACTGGTCGATCTGACCGAAATCGCTCGGTTTGATTGCGTCAAGCCACCTTTTAACCTGGTTTTCCTCATCCGGGCCTTGCTCGGGGCCGGGTGACACCTCATACTCCTTGGCGTTTTCCAGAACTTTCTGATTCACGAATATTGGCGCTTTTAGGCGCAAAGCCACGGCGATAGCGTCTGAAGGACGGGAATCCACCTCCACCTCGTCTTTTCCCGCGCCGATGGAAATCACTGCGTAAAATGTGCTGTCCTTCAGGTCGTTAACGCATATATAGTTCACCGACGCCTTCACTCCCATTAGGATATTCTTTATCAGGTCATGAGTCATCGGCCGAGGCGTAGTGACCGATTCCATCTGCAGTGCGATCGCGGTCGCCTCCGGGTAGCCTACCCAGATGGGGAGCGATTTATTGCCAAGCAAATCCTTGAGGATAATTATCGGTGTATTCGTGAGTGGATCGAAAACCAGGTTTTCCACCCTCATCTCCACCATATCGTTTGTTTTCATTTCATTGATGACCCCGGAGAATATTTCACGACAACCGGCCTTCCAGGGAGTACCTGCCAGCCCCCATGATATTAACATGAATAAACTTCCCGGTGTAATTCTTATCTGCCATGAAATGTACCATCAGGTTTTCCCGGGTGCGGCCGGTGCTTTTTTCCGGATTCTTTTTGTTGGGGCCTTCCACGAGCACTTCAACCTGTTTGCCCACCCAGCTTTCATACCATCTCCTGCTTATTGCCTCCTGGGTGTCCATTGCCTCCAGGAAACGATCCGAGGTAATCTTTAATCCCACCTCCCCGTCCAAAGCGGCGGCGGCCGTC
>JAOUMU010000183.1 GCA_029881335.1 Nitrospinota bacterium
ACGGTCTTGGTGGAAGGTTCCCAAATCCGTTATTATGGTAACTTATTGGTAACTTTTATTGTTCACGCATCATGCTGATGCTTGCAACTCATTGAATAATTGGTCGGGGCGAGAGGATTTGAACCTCCGACCACCTGAACCCCATTCAGGTACGCTACCAGACTGCGCTACGCCCCGAGACACAGAATTGCAAATCATATCATAAATCATTCGCCGATAATCATCACTCTGGAATTATATTGAATCCGGAATAAGCTCCTATTGTAAATTGTTCTGGCTACGATCCGGATTGCGCCCCGTCAGCTGGAGAGTTGATCAACCAGTTTCAGAATGATCTGTCCGAGTTCTTCCCTCAGGATTCTCGGTAACGATTCGGTAAACACGTCGTCATATGGATTGCCAGCCGCTGAAATGCCTATCGCAAATCTATGCTTCACAAGCGCCTTCAGATGCCTCCCGCCGGTGTTCTGCGCGCTCCAGTGCAATGATGAATGATCCCATCGCAACTCCGGTGTCGAGGGGTGGGGACGCAGGCTTCCATCGTGGATTTGCCGCTCCCAGCGGTCAAAAAGGAATCAGGGAGAGGATTTGCTCCCGGCATGCCCGGGAGGCGATTAGCGCGTCGCTGTTGATCCGGGAAATAATCGCGCTGAACTTTTCTCATAACGCGAAATTATCATATTTCCGATTCCTTCTGACAGCTTACGACCCCTTTACGGACAGGTCCCGAATTTGTGTGGGGGGAAGTTTCAGTCCCAGGGGAGCTGTCCTTGGTCGATCAGAAGATCGAATACCGGAAATTCGAACGCTCCCTTTATAGATTGGCAGGTGGTGTAATCCTTCCCGTCTAGCGTGGCCAGTCTATCCTTTAATTGATGGAGTATATTTGCGCCATATGCTCACCATGGGAGTCCGCTTTTGGGGCTGGAGGCCTGGGCCGTCGACAAAGACTCGCGTATCCCCGCCAGAAAAGCTTCTCGCCCGGCCTGTGTTCCCTTGGCGAAAGCGGCTGCCATAGCGGCGGGATCGGAAGCCGCGGCGATGGCGGTGTTCACCAGCACGGCGTCGGCGCCCATCTCCATCGCTTCGGCAGCATGGGAAGGCGCCCCCAGGCCAGCGTCCACCACCACGGGTACGGTGGCGCTCTCAATTATTATCGCGATGCTCTCCTTTGTCCTGATCCCCTGGGCGCTGCCGATGGGGGAACCGAGCGGCATCACTGTCACACATCCCGCCTCCTCCAGCCTCTTGGCCAGCACCGGGTCCGCCGGGATGTATGGGAGCACATTGAATCCTTCCTTGATCAATATCTGTGCCGCCTTGAGGGTCTCCACCGGGTCCGGCAGCAGGTACCTGGGCTCCGGGGTTACCTCCAGTTTCACCCAGTCCGATATCCCCGCTGCCCGGGCCAGCCGGGCCAGGCGCACCGCCTCTTCGGCGTCTCTGGCCCCGGATGTGTTGGGCAGAATCAGGTAGTCTGCCGGATCGAGGTACTTCATTATGTGATCTTCTGGATCGCTGATATCCACCCTGCGCAGGGCCACCGTCACAATTTGCGAACCTGAGGCCTTGATGGCGGCTGCCATCTGCTCTGGTGAGCGAAACTTGCCTGTGCCCGTGAGAAGCCGGGAGGCAAACCGCCTTCCTGCGATGACTAGATCGTCGTTGTTTTCCATCATTATCCTGGATAGTCTGTGAATCTATTCATTATAGGCCATCCTAGGCGCGGCGTCCGCCACACCGGCTTCGGAGAATCCCTTGGCGCGCAACCCGCATGCCGCGCACCGGCCGCAATGTCGGCCCTCCGGATCCGGGTCGTAGCAGGAGAGGGTGATGGAATAATCGACGCCCAATTCCATCCCCTGGCCCACTATCTGCGCCTTTGTCATGTTGATCAACGGCGTGTGGATGGTAATCCTGATGTCCCCCTCCACCGCCTGCTTCACCGCCAGGTTGGCCATCGTCTCGTAGGCGCGGATATACTCCGGGCGGCAGTCTGGATAGCCGGAATAGTCCAGCGCGTTCACCCCTATGAATATATCCCCTGTACCCAGAGTCTCCGCATATGCCAGCGCCAACGACAAAAAAACCGTGTTGCGCGCCGGGACATATGTGGAGGGGATACCGACGGGTTGGCCCGCCCCCTTAGGCACGGGGATATCCCCCGTCAACGCCGATCCGCCAAAGGCGGAGAGGTCCACCTTCACTATAACGTGGGACGCCGCGTCCTGCGCCATGGCCACCTTTGCCGCACACTCCAGCTCGGCGCGGTTTCGCTGGCCATAGTCAAATGATAGAGCGTGAACCCGAAAGCCCAGGTTATGCGCCATGGCCAGGACGGTGGCCGAGTCCATCCCGCCGGAGAGGGGGAGGACCGCGCTCTTGCTTGTGTCATCCACGGTCCACAGCGATCCTTTTGCCGCGGGTCTCTCCCCCCTTGCGAACCACGCAAAGTCTCATGGAATTTACCACATGCAAAGTGTGCTCAGGGATATACAGGTCCTTGTTGGATCTTCGTAGATACTCAGCCGCCCGCAGCAACCCTAAAAGGCCGGTCAGATCCGCTTCCACATCCACGTCCAGCGTCTCCGGCAGCACCCGCAGCGGGATATTCCCTGCCACGGCTTGGGCAAGCATATTCTCCATCTCCGACCCGGAGTCGAAAACGGTTGAGAAATCAATGGGCGTTCCCCGCTCGAATCCGATCAGGTAGAGCCCCCCCTCGCCGGAAGGGCCCAGAGCCATACCGGAGCATTCGTGGATAAAATCGAAAGCTTCATCCACCACTTCGGGGCGGATCATGGGGGAATCGGCGCCGATGATTACCAGATCCTCCCCCCCCATGCGGCCTGCGTGGTGAAAGGAAGCAGCGATCTTTTTGTGAAAAGAGCCTTCCACCTGGGGGACGAATGTGAACCTTCCCTCTTCCCTGACGCCCAGCAGCAAACCATGCAGGATCTGCCGCATATCCTCCTCGGCGCCATGGGGGGAGAAATGGATCGCGATACTCTCCGCACAAGTTCGTGTGGCCAGAACAAAAGTATCTTCCAGGAAAGCGCGGTAGAGGGTCAAAGCCCTGTTCTTGCCAATAGCGCGGCACCTGGCCAGGCGAGTCTTCACCTGGCCGAGGAAGGGCGCCCGCGCGAAGATGATCAGGGTTTTCATGGTGTGAGCAATTTGCGAATTATCTCCGGCGCGGCGTCGAGAGCCTCCTGCAATTTCTCCGGGTTCTTGCCCCCTGCCTGCG
>JAOUMU010000094.1 GCA_029881335.1 Nitrospinota bacterium
CTCCTTGAAAAACAGATTACTAACTAAACAATCTGTCCGTCAATTCGGGGGAAGTTCACTAATGAATAAATTCAGATTAAACGGAGACGGACCAAGGTTTATCAAAATTGGCGCAAGCGTTCGATATCGTCTATCTGATATTGACATCTGGATCGAAAGCCGCGAACGCGCCAACACGAGCGACATCGGCCCCCAGGCGTTGGAGTGACCGAGCTATGGACTCAAAAAGAAACGCCCCGGCCGTGGTGGGCCGGGGCATAAACAAGAACAATCAGCTTAGTAGGAACATTATATCATGATTTACAATCTAGAAAATGAACTATTAACACACCTCGATGGTGTGAAGCAGGGCGCCGAGGCCGGAAGCTGGACGGCCAAGTGTCCGGCCCATGACGACCAACACGCCAGCTTATCCATTGCGATAAAACCTGATGGCAAAACCTTGGTCAACTGTTTCACGGGATGCAAGGCAGAATCAATCATGGGCGCACTTGGCTTGCCTATGACGGCCTTATTCCCACCAAAGGAGGAGGGAATATGCCAGCCCGCGCAGACGTTTCCTACAAGCCGTTTAACGGTGGATAAACTGGCGGCGCACAAAAAGCTTCCGGTTGATTATTTGCGGTCCAGGTTTAGCCTTCGCGATAGTGACAGGGGGGTGATAATTCCATATTACAAAGCCGATGGCTCCATATTTCGGGAACGATTGAGGACAGCCCTAAAAGCAAAAGATGGCTCCTCCTGGCTTCCCGGAACTGGTCAAACGGCATATGTCCTGAATACCAAACAAGACTCCGCCACGCAATACGCCGTCCTTTGCGAGGGAGAATCCGATGTATGGGCCGGAGCTTATCATGGCTTGCCAATGATAGGGATTCCTGGCGCCAATGCTAAAAAGGTTTTGACCATAGAGCACCTTGCTGGCATTGACGATGTTTTTATAATCCACGAACCGGACACGGGCGGCGATACGTTCGCAAATGAATTGCCTGCCCATCTGCGGGCTATCGGATTTACCGGCGGGATTTACGAAATCAGAATGCCTGACGAACTAAAGGACCTGGCGGACCTTCACTCGAAATACCCAGACCTGGCCAACGGTTCCCCAAGCGCGTTTGATATTAACTTCGGAAAATGCGTGGCGCAAGCGCGTCCTTTGGAGACGGATACGGTAACCGCGAACGGCAAGCTAGAGCCGGAAATTGTAGACCAGCGGAAGGCGATATTAGGTGATACTTTGCGAATTATCTGCTTTGCGGATATCGAACCGGAATCGATTAAATGGCTTTATCCTGGCCGATTCGCGCTTGGTAAGGTTTCCGTACTTGTGGGTGATCCCGGCTTGGGAAAGTCTTTTATCACAACAGACATGGCCGCCCACGTATCAACGGGACGCGCCTGGCCGGATGAAACGCCATGTCCCATGGGTGAAGTGATTATCGCAAACGCTGAAGATGATCCGGCGGATACAATCCGGCCAAGGCTTGACGCAGCGGGCGCGGACGTGACCAAAATTCACTTTCTGGAATGTGTGATGACGAAGGACGAGCAAGGCAGGCCCGCCGAGCGGTTTTTTACTTTGCGAGATATACCTGCCTTAGAGGCTATGCTGGCCGAAAGTCAAAATATCATATTGGTATCCATTGATCCTGTTTCCGCTTTCATGGCAGATACGGACTCACATAAAAATTCAGATGTTCGTGGGCTTATAGCGCCGTTATCCAAGCTGGCCGGGAAGTATGGCGTGGCCGTGATTCTGGTTTCCCACAAGAATAAGAGCAACAACGGTGGCGCCGCGATTAATAGAATCATTGGTTCAATCGGCATGGGCGCGGCGGCGCGTGCTGTATGGGGGGTGGAGAAAGACTCTGACGACCCGGAGCGCCGAATCCTGGGCCCCCTAAAAAACAACATTGGCAAAGATTCTGGTTGCTTGGCCTATAGACTGGAGTCCGTCGGCGAATCGGCCCGAATAGTATGGGAACCCGCGGTAAATATCGATTTTGACGCTCTGGTTCTTGGTATGAATGAAAGAACCAAACCAGAGCAAATTCAGGCGGCTGAATGGTTGGAAGTAGTTCTGAAAGATGGCCCGATGAAAGCCAATGAAATATATGATTTGGCAAAGTCACAGGGGATATACAAAAGAACCTTAAATCGCGCAAAGACCATTGCAGGCGTCAAATCAGTAAAATCCGGTTTTGACGGTGGGTGGCAGTGGGAATTATCTTCGAAGGATGCCAATCCTTCCGAAGAAAGCGAAGGCCGCAAAGTAATAGACACTGGCTGATCTTTGGCATTCTTCGAAGAGCGCCCAAGGATGCCAAGGCTACCCCGTTGAAGTATGATGGCATCCTTGGGATTCTTCGCTTTCTAGTGGTACTCTTGGTAGAATGATTACATATCAACAAGATATGTGACCGATTACTGAATAATATTATATTTCCATGCTGGTGATTAACCATGTAGCATATCGAATGAAAAGTGATTTGGCCTTGTTACCATGAAACATAGCTAAGCTTGGAAGTGAGCTGAGCGCCAGTTCGGCAAATAAATTCACAAAGGGGAAAAGCAAGAGTGTCAAATTCTGATGTTCAAAATCTCGGTTCGTTTGTCTGGTCGATAGCCGAGATTCTACGCGGTGACTTCAAGCAGTCCGAATATGGCAAGGTCATCCTGCCTTTCATCGTCCTGCGCCGCCTGGATTGCATCCTTGAAGCCTCAAAGGACGCTGTGCTGGAAGCGGAAAGAGGTCTGCCCCATGGTGTGGACGACCCAACCAGGGACATGATCTTATACGGGGCTGCTGGTGGCAACATCAAGGTTTACAACCTTAGCCAGTTCACCTTTCAAAAGCTCCACGGTCAGGACCCCGGCCAACTCCACGACAACCTGATCAACTATATAACCAGATTCTCCCCCAATGTCCGGGACATCTTCCTGGACAAGTTTCTTTTCACCGACCAGATCAAACGGCTCAAGGAGGGCGGCATCCTGTGGCAGGTTTTCGACCGCTTCAGCCAGATAGATTTACACCCGGATAAGGTTTCCAACATCGAAATGGGTTATCTTTTCGAGGAGCTGATCCGGCGTTTCTCGGAGATATCGAACGAAACCGCCGGAGAGCATTTCACACCCCGCGAGGTCATCCGCCTGATAGTCGAGCTTTTGCTGGCAAACGATGTAAAGGCCCTGACGGGAACCGGCATCATCCGCACGGTCTATGACCCTGCCTGCGGAACGGGTGGCATGCTGGCCATAGCCGAAGAGGAAATGAAGAATCTGAACGACAAAATCCGCGTGGAGCTGTTCGGCCAGGAGCTCAACGGGGAGTCATTCGGTATCTGCAAATCGGATATGCTGGTGACAGGCCACGATCCTGAGCAGATTGCCTTCGGCAACACCCTCACCCAGGACGCCCACCAGAAAAAGACCTTCCACTACATGCTCTCCAATCCTCCCTATGGCGTGGACTGGAAGAAGTATCAGGACCCGATCAAGCAGGAAGCGGCAGACCTGGGCCATGAAGGCCGGTTCGGCGCGGGCACACCCCGCATATCGGATGGTCAACTCCTTTTCCTCCAGCATATGATTTCCAAAATGCGGAACGATGAGCAAGGCTCCCGCATAGGCATAGTCATGAACGGCTCACCCCTGTTCACCGGCGGCGCGGGATCGGGCGAGAGCGAAATCCGCCGATGGATGCTGGAGAATGACTGGGTGGAGGCAATTGTCGCCCTGCCGACCGACCTTTTCTACAACACAGGGATTCAGACCTATGTCTGGCTTCTCACCAACCGAAAGCAGAAAGCCCGCAGGGGCAAGGTCCAGCTTATCGACGCCTCATCGGAGCGGTTCTGGAAATCGATGCGCAAAAGCCTGGGGGCGAAGCGAAGGGAAATCCCGGAGAACGCAAGACACGAGATTGTAAATATCTATTCAGAAATGCTTAACGGTGGTGGGGAATGGGGCGACTACTCCAAGATTTTCGACACAACCGACTTTTGCTTCCGGGAAATCCGGGTGGAACGGCCATTGCGCCTGAATTTCCAGGCCAATCAAGAGCGCATCGCCAGACTGGAAGAAACCAAGACATTCATCAAGCTGGATGATGAAGAGAAGCAGGCTATCCGAAAGGCCTTCGGCGCGTTACCGCATAAGGTATTCAAGGGCCGCCCGGAATTTGAAAAAGTGTTGGGGAAAGCTCTCAAGAATAGTGGAGTGAAGATCGGCGCTCCCCTGAAAAAGGCGATCATGGCGGCGCTGTCTGAACAGGATGAAGAGGCGGATATCTGCACGGACAAGGATGGAAATCCGGAGCCGGACACCAGCCTGCGCGACCATGAGCTTGTGCCGTTGAAAGAGGACTGGAGGGAGTACGTGGCTCGGGAGGTGGCGCCCTTTGTTCCCGGCGCATGGGTGGATGAAGCCTACACCGACACCGCCGACGGCAAGGTGGGCCGCGTGGGCTACGAGATAAACTTCAACCGCCACTTCTACAAGTATGTCCCGCCCCGCCCGCTGGAGGAGATTGAGGCGGACCTGAAGCGGATCGAAAAGGAAATCGCGGCGATGCTGGAGGAAGTGACGGAATGAGCATAAATACCTCCTTGAATATTAACCGGTTACATCTGGTTGTCGATTTTGGTCATTTTCTGTTTTTGACATGTGGAAAGTCTGGTGATATCTTGTATATAAGAGATTTGAAAAATACCCGCCCCGCCTCTGCTGGCTTCGGCCTTCACGCGCACCCCGGCGGGTTTCTATATTTGAGGGGGCTTTCGTGGAATACGTAAAGCCCCCTCTTTCTATTGATCAACAGATCGATCTGCTCATTTCAAGAGGCATGTCGATTCCTGATCGAGACAGAGCAAACCGGTATCTTTCCCATATAAGCTATTACCGGTTGAGGATATATTGGGCTCTGTTTGAAACCGGCTCCGACACCGACGATCACAGGTTCAAGGCAGGAACCTCTTTCGATAACGCATTGAATCTGTATCTATTTGACAGAAAATTCCGCCTGTTGATTCTGGAGGCCATAGAGCGTTTCGAAATCTCCTTAAGGACACAGATCGTCAATCATCTGGCCACAACCTATGGAAGCCATGCCTATACGTACAAAACCGTTTTCCGAAAAGGATATGACGATTGTTTTGCCGCCACCACAGCCGAATTAAATAACTCTTGGGAGACATGGATCGAGCATTATAAAGGAAAATACACAGAGCCGGAATTTCCACCCATATGGTCCACTTTCGAAATTCTATCTTTTGGCCAGTTGGTAAAATGGTATCAGATCATCAAAGCCAGAAAGGACCGGAACGTGATAGCCCATACTTATGGCTTGGATTCAAAGGTTCTTGGCTCGTTTCTCACCTGCCTGAACCACATTCGCAACATCGCCGCCCATCATGGCCGTTTGTGGAACAGGAATCTTACCTTCCAGATCACTATTCCAAAAGAGCCAGAAGAGTTATGCGCATATTTTAATCCCGACTCCTCAACAAGGCTAAAGATATACAATCCGCTGGCGTTGCTGGCACACCTGCTGAGCGCCATCAGCCCCAGGACCAGTTGGCCTTCTCGTATGGCAAAGCTGGTAGCATCACTCAAATCGGCGGCATGCGCCGAAATGGGCTTTCCTGATGGCTGGGATTCTTTAACCTTATGGAGCGAAAGCGAATGAGCCATAAACCTTATCCAGCATATAAACCCTCCGACATCGAATGGCTGGGCGAGATGCATGCGGACTTAAGGCGGATCGAAAAGGAAATCGCGGCGATGCTGGAGGAAGTGACGGAATGAGCCGGGAGCTTCATGAGAACACACAGGAAAACCAATCTGAAGTGATCCTGTATCAGACAGAGGATGGGCGGGGCCGCATTCAAATCCAGCTGGACAAGGGGACAGCATGGCTTTCCCAGGGACAGATGGCGGAGCTTTATCAGACATCCAAACAGAACATAAGCCACCATATTAAAAGCGTTTACGCAGAAGGGGAACTTGCGCCAGAGGCAACTGTAAAGAAATATTTGACAGTTCAACACGAGGGCGAACGGCAAGTTCGCCGAATGGTGGAATATTACAACCTCGATATGATCATCGCCATAGGATACCGGGTGAGGTCCCACCGAGGCACACAGTTCCGGCAATGGGCCACGGAACGTTTGCGGGAGTATCTGGTCAAGGGATTCACCATGGACGACATGCGGTTGAAGGAAGGCCGCTCCTACGGCGCCGACTACTTCGATGAACTGCTGGAGCGTATCCGGGACATTCGCGCTTCCGAAAAGCGGTTCTACCAGAAAATACGAGACATCTATACTCTTTCCATGGACTACGACCCACGCGCCGGACAGACAATGGAATTTTTCCGAATCGTCCAGAACAAGCTTCATTGGGCGGTCTCCGGCAAGACAGCGGGGGAGCTGATCGCCGAGCGCGCAGACGCTTCCAAGCCAAATATGGGATTGACCACGTGGAAAGGCGCAAAGGTCCGAAAAGGAGACGCCACCATCGCCAAAAACTATTTAAACTCGGATGAGATATCAGAGCTGAACCGGGTGGTAACCATGTATCTGGATTTTGCGGAGGACCAGGCCAGACGCCGCAGGCCCCTGTACATGAAGGATTGGCGGGAAAAGCTTGACGCGTTTTTGAAGTTTAACGAACGGGATATTCTGGATCACGCAGGGAATGTCTCCATGGAAGTGGCCAAAGAGTTGGCATGCCAGGAATATGACAAGTTCAGCCAGCGCAGGCTGGCGGAGGAAGCGGACCAGGCGGATGAAGAGTTCGAAAAGCTGGCCCATACCCTGGAGGAAAAGGGTAAATCGCCCACAGGCAAGCCCGGGGGAGCAAGGAGAAGAAAAAATGAGCCATAAACCCTATCCGGCGTATAAACCCTCCGGCGTCGAATGGCTGGGCCAGATACCGGAGCATTGGGAGCCTAGAAAGAGGAAACGGTCGGAAATGGAGATAGCCAACCTGTTGAAAGAGGTGTCGGGATGAGCATAACTATGGCAAGCCTATTGTTGTCTGGTATCGCAATAATGGCATCAATTTATGCCACTGCAAAAGCTAGGGACAACTCAAGCAGGTTACTTGCAATTGAAGAACAACGCGAAAGTGACCGCCTTGTTGATCGATCAAAGGCGTCTTTATCTGTTCGACGTGAAAAAGATGGAAGCAGCTATCGGCTATACATAAGCAATTCTGGTAATGCCGCCGCCAAGAATGTTGAGATTACGATGAACGGTAAGCCAATACTGGAACATAAAGTTATTCCGCAAGGTGAGCAGGAAAAGAAAATTATTGGGCCAGATTCCGAAGTTAGCTATATTTTAGCCGAGTCAATGGGGAAAGGTAATAATCCGCCCTATATAATCGTTATTTCATGGGATGACGATTCTGACAAAAAGGGGCGTTATGAAACGACAGTGTCTTAGACTTTCATGTTGCAAACATAAGGTGTCGGGATGATAACGATCCAAGAACGTGTTCATGGCGCTCCAAATCCGGAAGGTTGGATAGTCGGCAAGTTGCATCATGCCCTTAAAGTATGCAAGGGAAATAAAAATACTGGAATGAGAGAGGGCAATCTGCTGTCTTTGAGCTACGGTCGTATTATTGAAAAAGACATAGGCACTGCTGAGGGCCTACTTCCCGAGAGTTTCGAGAAATATCAGATTGTTAATCCAGGCAATATTGTAATGCGCTTGACTGACCTTCAAAATGATAAACGTAGTCTTCGACAGGGACTTGTGAAGCATCGTGAAATTATTACTTCAGCGTATGATGCACTTAAAGTTGACAAAAATCATGATCCACGGTTTTGGGCCTATGCGCTTCTCGCACTTGATCATGCAAAATACTATTACTCTTTAGGTGGTGGTGTTAGGCAGTCAATAAAATTTTCGGATTTCTCTAATGAATGGATTGCACACCCAGACCTTGACGCTCAAAAAGCGATAGCTGATTTTCTTGATCGGGAGACGGGGCGGATTGATCAGCTGATGGAGAGGAAGCGGCGGCAGGTGGAGCTTTTGAAGGAGAAGCGCTCCGCGCTGATCAGCCACGCCGTCACCTGCGGCCTGGACCCCACCGCCCCCATGAAACCCTCCGGCGTGGAATGGCTGGGGGAGATACCTGAGCATTGGGTGGTGAAGTCTGCTTGCTTCGACTACGAGATACAGCTTGGCAAAATGTTGCAGACCGAAGCTACCTCATTATTTGACCAAGAAACGCAATACCTGAAAGCCCAACATGTGCAATGGGAATCAGTGAAGACAAAAAGTTTGCCATCAATGTGGGCTTCTAAGTTTGATCTTGCTAAATATGGTGTTTTGAATGGCGATCTGTTGGTATGCGAAGGTGGGGATGTTGGTCGCGCGGGCATTGTCAATGACCTTCCTAATACTGCGATTATTCAAAATGCTTTGCATCGAGTAAGGTCCCGAAAGGCTGATCTGCAATATCTAATGTTTCTTCTGGAACATGCAGCATCTCAGAACTGGTTTGAGATACTGTGCAATCGCTCCACCATCGCTCATTTCACAGGTGAGAAATTTGGTGCTCTGAAAATACCCTTCCCCCCCCTCGCCGAACAACAAGCCATCGCCTCCTTCCTTGACCGGGAAACAACACGGATCGACTCCCTGATAGAAAAAGTCAACCTGAGCATGGAAAAGCTGAAGGAGTTCCGCTCCGCCATCATCACCGCCGCTGTCACTGGCCAGATCGACGTGACCACCTGGGGCAAGCGGGGCGAAACTGACCGGCGGCTGGACACCATGGAAAAGGAGATAACCACATGACGGGCGTGCCAGCCTCCCCCAAGATTTACCACATTGTCCATGTGGACCGATTGGCCTCGATAGTGGCGGACGACTGGCTATTTTCTGATGCCATGATGAGCAGCCGACCAAAAGCAGGCACAGTGGTGGGGATGGATCACATCAAGCAGCGTCGTATGAAGGAACTTAAGTTGGAATGTTATCATGATCTTCATGTGGGAGAATGCGTACCGTTCTACTTTTGTCCCCGCTCGGTAATGCTCTACATCTTTTATCAAAATAACAATGCTGACCTGACATATCGTGGTGGTCAAGAGCCAATTGTTCATCTTGAAGCTGATTTGAAAAAGTCAGTCGAATGGGCCGACCAGAATAATTTGCGATGGGCCTTTACATTGTCCAATGCGGGATCAAATTATTTTGAGGTGCGCAACAATCTTGATCAGCTGCACGAGATCAACTGGGCAGCGGTTCTGGCGAATAACTGGAAAGACAACATGGACGACAAGCAGGCTGAATTCCTTGTGGAAAAATTTATCCCATGGCAATTAGTGGAACGAATTGGCGTTTATTCGGATTCGTATGTTCGCCGAACCTTGGAAGCTTTGCGCTCATCGGCGCACAAACCGCGTGTTGAAACTATTCAAGAATGGTACTATTAAATTGATGAGGGAGGCGTCAATGATCGAATATAAAAAGGGCGACATTCTGGGCGAAGATGTTGAGGCCTTGGTTAACACCGTTAATTGTGTTGGTGTAATGGGGCGTGGCATTGCTTTGCAATTTAAAAATAATTTTCCGGATAATTTCAGGATTTATGCGGCTGCTTGCAAAAAGGGCATCGTGCAACCCGGCAAGATGTTTGTTTTTGAATCCTACCGCATAACTAATCCAAAATATATCATTAATTTCCCAACCAAACGGCATTGGCGAGGCAAGAGCCGCTTAGAGGATATTAAAACAGGTTTACGCTCCCTAACAGAAGAAATCAGGGTTCGCAATATTCGGTCTATCGCAATTCCACCACTGGGAAGTGGGCTTGGCGGACTTGAGTGGAATAGTGTGAAAACACTTATTGAAGCGGCTTTAAGCAAGATAGAGGGGTTAGACGTGATTATATATGAACCTGCTGGAGCGCCTGAAGCCAACACAATGGCACACTCCAGCGAGGTTCCATCTATGACTAAAGGCCGGGCCGCTCTTGTGGCGCTCATGCAACGCTATTTGAATGGTCTTATGGACCCATTTGTAACTTTGCTGGAAGTCCACAAGCTGATGTATTTCATGCAGGAAACGGGAGAGCCGCTTCAGTTGAAATATAATAAAGCTGTGTATGGGCCGTTTGCGGAGAACCTAAGTCACGTGCTTAAAAAAATTGAAGGACATTTTGTCTCGGGTTACGCCGATGGCGGGGACGCTCCCGACAAAGAGTTGACGCTTGTGCCAGGCTCTATTGAGGATGCCGTTAAGTTTTTGGAAAGTACGCCAGTCACCAAGGCTCACATAGAAAGAGTAGCTGATTTGGTGGAAGGATTTGAAACGCCATTTGGGCTCGAATTGCTTTCAACTGTTCATTGGGTGGCAACAAACATGAATGCCCATACTATTGAAGATGTTGTTAGTAAAACTTATGAGTGGAATGAGCGCAAGCGGCAGTTTACAGAACGCCAGATAAAAGTTGCGTACATGGTGCTTCAGCAAAAAGGCTGGTTGAACTAACATGTTTTCCACTCTGGACCTGCACCAGGAAAAGGTTCTCCAGGAACATCTTATTGGCCAGCTGGTGGCGCAACAGGGATATATCGAGCGGCAGCCGGAGCAATATGACCGGGCCTTTGCCCTGGACAGGGAGTTGACTCTCAAATTCGTTCAACATACCCAGCCGGATGAATGGGCGAAGCTGGAAACGCAATACAAGACATCCGCCGAGGATGAATTCTTCAAACGGTTACAGGGAAGCCTGAAATCCTGCTCCACGCTGGAGGTGCTGCGCAATGGCATAACGCTGATTCCCCGCATCAAAAGTTTTCGCTCTGTTTCTTCAAGCCCGCCTCCAGCCTGAATCCGGACCTGGTGCGGCGATATGAAGCCAACATCCTGAGCGCCATTCAGGAGGTGGGGTATAGCCAGAAGAACGCCAACCGGATCGATGTGGTTCTGTTCGTCAACGGAATCCCGGTGGCCACCATGGAGCTTAAAGACACCATGACCGGCTCCACCTCTTTCGTGGTTGGCGCGATTGCTCCCGAATCGTGAAATTCCCCCAGATATTGAAATAACTGATGACATGCTGGCGCTTCAGGCGTTTCGAGTGGAGCAGAAGGAAAAGGGTGATGCCTCTCTTAGCCCAGGGGACCGTCAGGAACTGAAACCGATCAATGAATTCGGGGCAAAGCCATATACCGAGGATGAGAAGATATCATTATCCGAGATTGTGAAGTCCTTCAACGAGCGTCACGGGACGGAGTTGACCGAAGCCGATATATTACGCCTTGAACAGGTGAATCAGGATATTCTGGAACCGGATATGGTGGAAATGATTCGGAACAATCCGCAGGATGTGGTTTATTCCGCATATTCTCAGACATTTTTTCAGGGCCTTATTCGGATGTTTCAGCGAGAAAACGAAATGAAGAATATTATACTTGCCGATGCTGATGTACGCGAAAAAGCCACTAAACACTTTTTTGGCCGGGCGCTCCGGGAAGTGAGGGAAAGAGCGACGCCTTTATCTAAGTTGTGATTGTTTAGACCTTTACCTTGCTTTTTATCCCTGTTAGCAGCCTTGCATATTCTACATGAAATATGTTATAATAGGTTAACCATAGAGGTTAAAAATGAAAAAAATTACAGGTAAGGCGCAGGTAATATCTCTGGAGCGGAAAAGGGAGGCGGTCCAGCTTCGCAAGGAGGGATTGACCCTGACGGAAATAGGCCGTAGGCTTGGCGTGTCCGCTGTCATGGTCCACAAGTACATTAAAAGCGAACTGGAGGCTATTAGAGCTGAAACTCATGAAACAGCGATCATGGAGCGGGATATCGCCCTTATGCGGCTTGAGGCCATTATCGGCAAAAGCTATAAAGCGGCCATGGAAGGGGATTGGAAGGCCGCCAGCCTGATGTTGAAGGCCATGGAGCGCCAGGCGAAGCTTCTTGGGCTGGACGCACCTTCAAAGCTTGAGCCGATCCCCCCAAACCATGGAACTCAACGAATTAAACATCGACGATATCAGAACCAGGATTTACGGCCCCGACGTGATAAAGAAGAGCGCGTTAATAGAGCCTTAAACTCTGAAACCATCCTCCCCGGCCATATTTGAGCCGGGATTTTTTT
>JAOUMU010000095.1 GCA_029881335.1 Nitrospinota bacterium
GTTGCCGGCCGGACATGGCGTTGATCCTGGTGGTGCACTTCGCGCTGGCTTTTGGCAGGGGCGGGGGGCTGGCCTTTGGAGCGGGGGCAGGATTGTTTCACGACCTGTTGCTGTGCGGAACCGTGGGGCCAGGGGTCCTATCCTGGGGTCTGGCTGGATATGTTTCTGGAGCCTTGCGCGAAATATACATCAGCGACACGTTGCGGTCCCGCGCGGGGCTGCTGGTGGTGGCCACCGTGTCCGACATCGTGATAAGAGCTTCCATGGCCAGGATGGCTTCCGACGCCCAGATAGGGCACGCAGCCCTGGCCGCCATTGGACCCCAGGTAACGGTAAACGTATTCTTCACTATCCTGGTGATGCCTCTGCTAGGCTGGCTGGATCAAAAAATCGGCGGCGCCGAAACAAGGATGGAAAAAAGAAAGAAGCTCCACTCGTTCCTCTCCGGAATGAGAAAAGCTACGGAGTAATCGTCGCCTGATGGTTGCGCAGGTGTTCCTCTTTTGGAACCCACCATTTCTCGAAGTTATACCCGATCCCCGCCGCCCCCGGAACGATCCCCCTGATCCTTTTCGCCACCACAGGCAACGCCTCCGGAACATATAAGAAGGTATAAGGCTGCTCCTCGGCCAGAATATCCTGGAACCTGCCGTAATACTCCTTGCGCTTTTCCTTGTCGAAAATCCGCCGACCCTTCTCCAGAAGCTCGTCCACCTCCAGGTTGGCGAAGGATACGAAGTTGAATTCATGCTCACCGGTTTTCGATGAGTGCCATATGGAGTATGGATCCGGATCCAGCCCCAGCCCCCAACCCAGAATCACCGCGTCAAAATCGCGCTTGTTAATGAAGTTGTTTATAAACGCCGACCATTCGATAACCCTCAGTTTGGCCGTAACGCCGATCCTCTTCAGGTTCTGCTGGATCACCTGGGCGGCGTTCTTTCGCACGTCGTTGCCCTGGTTGGTTATTATTTCGAATTCAAAGGGCTTCCCATCCTTGTCCAGCACTCCATCGCCGTTGGTGTCCTTCCACCCCGCCTCGTCCATCAGCTTCTTGGCCATGGCCGGATTGTACGGATACCTCTTCACGTCATCCTTGTAGGCCCAGGTGCCATATTTGATCGGCCCCGTGGCGGGCTTGCCCAGGCCCAACAGCGCCGCGTCAACTATCTCTTCCTTGTTGATGGCGTAGGTGAGCGCCTGGCGAACTCGCTTGTCGACAAACATCGGCCTGTTCAGGTTGTACCCCATATAAGTATACCCCTGCCCCAGATACTTGTACTTTACAAATTTATCCCTAAAAAACGAGGTATCAGTCTGCTTAAGATACTGCAAGGGCTTTAGCCCCATGTTGTCGATCTTCCCCGCTTTCAACTCCAGAAACTGCACTGCGGAATCGGGGATCATCCGCATTACGTAGCGCGAGATCATCGGCTGGTTATAATGCCCAACGTTCGCCTCCAGGATGATCGATTGTTGCGTATCCCAGCTCACGAATTTCCACGGGCCGTTCCCCACTGGCTTGCGCGCCAGAGGCGATTTTATCAGGTCAACAGGCTTTGTCTTTTTTAGCAGGTGGCGGGGAAGCCCTCCCATTCCGGATAATCCCGTCAGCCCTGGCGAATAGGGCTCGGCGAAAGTGACAATGAAGGTGTGGGGATCAGGCGCCTGTACGCTTTCTATTTGAAAAAAGGTATCCTTGTAGGCCGAGGGGACATCCGGGTGGATCATCATCTCATGCTGGTATTTCAGGTCCGCGCTGCTCCACGGCTTGCCGTCATGCCATTTCACATCGTCGCGCAGGTGGAAGGTGATGGTTCGCTGATCCTCCGATATGTCCCACGATCTGGCCAGGTCCGGGACCAGGTTCTGATCCTTGTCCACAGTTATCAGGCTGGAAAAAACCTTGCTGGAGATTTCGCTGGAGGTGGAATCGCCCGAAAGATAAGGAAAAAGGTTCGACGCGTCGCCAATGGAGCCTTCTATATATACATCCCCGAAATCGTCCGGGGTGGGGCCTCGATCGACGGACGCCTCAGCCCGGGCGGCGGTTTGAGGCTTTGGTGTATTTTCCTTTTTCTTCTCGCAGGCGCCCACGGCCAGCGACATGGCCGACAAAAGGACCAGGAGCGCAGTGAACCGCGCCATGCCGGGCTAGTTTCCCGCCGGGCCGGCTGATTCCTGGGGCGTCTCCACCGGTCCCACCGGCGCAGCGGGCGCCGCCTCGGGCTGTTGTGACTGGTACTGCATATCTTCAGGCGCCATCGGCGCCACTGGCGCATCCACCGGAGCCACTGGAGCGCCTTCTCCCTCGCCGGGCAAAGTCACGGGCAGCGTCATCGGGGCGATGTCTTCGGTTATCAGTGATTCGGACAACTGCTGCTTGCCGAGCGCGGATAGAACAAGCGATGAAACCATGAATACGACAGCGGCGGCGGTGGTCACTTTCGCCATGGCGCCGGCCGGGCCTCTGGAGCCGAACACAGTCTGGCTGGAGCCGCCAAAAGTGGAGCCGATCTGGGCGCCCTTGCCCTGCTGAAGAAATAGAATAACCGCCACCATGACCACCGCGGAGACAATGTGCACGGTGGTGAATATCGTCACCAACATTTTAGCTTTTCCTGTTCTTATTTATTTGCAAACGATTATATTAACAAATAAGCGCCCCTGTTGGGAAGAGCCATGTCCGGTTTTTATTTCACCCGTCCCTTCCCTGCCTTATACTGGCTCCAGGAGCCGAAAATTATTTAGCAAGGAGCCAGCTACCATGGATACCAGCGAAGCCATAAAAAGAAGATGGGCCGCCAGGGCTTTTTTGCCAGACATGGTGGGGAAGGATCAGGTCCGGGATATCCTGGAGACAGCCCGATGGGCTCCTTCCGGCTCCAACATCCAGCCGTGGCAGGTGGCGGTGGTCACGGGGGAAGCCAAGCAAAAATTGGGTGATGCCTTGGCCGCCGCTCGTGCCGGGGGCCTGCCGCAAAGGCCGGAATTCGAATATTACCCGAAGGACTGGATGGAACCCTATGACTCCCGGAGAAAGGCCTGTGGCCTGGCGCTGTACCAGGCCCTGGAGATAGGCCGTGAGGATAAGGAAAAAAGGATGGCCGCATGGCTGGCCAACTACCACTGCTTCGGCGCCCCGGTGGGCCTTTTTTTCTTCATGGACAGGGGGATGAGCGCCGGAGGGTTGATAGATATGGGGATATTCATCCAGAGCGTGATGCTGGCCGCCATCGACAAGGGACTGGCCACCTGCCCCCAGGCCGCCCTGGCCGAATACCCGGATATCGTCCGTGGCCAGCTCGGCCTGCCGGACTCCATGATGCTGGTGTGCGGCATGTCCCTGGGCAAGGCGGACCAGGACGCCCCGGTGAACAACTACAGGACGGCGCGCGCTTCGGTGGAGGAGTTTACTTCGTTCCATGAGTGATCTCCGGTTCCCCACTCATTCAGAAACCAACGCCGCCTCTCTTTTCGGCAGGCGGGAACGCCTTGCGCTGGGGGTGATATTCGGGATAGCCGTGGCATTGCGGCTAGCTTACCTGATCGAAAATTTATCCAATCCCTTTTTATACATGCCTGTGCTGGATGAGGCTTACTACATAGGCCTGGGCCGCTCCATAGCCCACGGGCATATCTTGGGTGAGAATCGCGTCTTCTTCATGGACCCGCTTTATGGTTACTTTTTGGGTTTTCTTTTTTTCGCGCTGCACCAGATATCCTTCCTCACCGGCGGGCCGGTGACCCAGGAGACCGCCCTGATGGCCGCCCGGGTGATTCAGATATTTGCCGATTCTTCCATCGTCTACCTTATATACCTGCTGGGCGCCAAAACCTGGAGCCGGGATGCTGGGCTTTTCGCCGCGGCTGTTTGGGCGATTTACACAGTATCCTTTTTCTACAATCTGCTTATACTAAAAACCACCTTCACCGTATTCCTCCTGTTGCTCTTCACCCTGGCGATGGTCCAGGCGGGGGAGCGCGGCAAGCAGAGGAACCCACCGGCGGAGTGGATATTGCTGGGCGTCTTCGCCGGACTGCTCACATTCCTGCGGGCCAACCTGCTGCTGATGGCGCCTTTGACGATCGTCGCATGGATACTTACGCAAAGACCACCTGCCAGACAGGTGGCTGTAAATTCCACCATGCTGTGCATCGGGTTGCTGGCCGTGCTCACTCTGGGGGCGGCACGCAACAAGGCCGCCGCGGGAGAATGGGTTTTTCTCAACTCACAGTCCGGCAGGCTGCTCTACGCCAGCAACAATCCGGAAAACCTCACTGGGCGATACATGGTCCCTTCCTTCTCCCGCAAAGGGCCGGAGCAGATGGACCGGGACTTTCACGCCGAAGCGGAGAGGAGGCTGGGCCGCAAGCTTACCGCCAGGGAGGTCTCCTCCTACTGGACAGGTGAGACCATCAAGTTCATCTGCGCCAGCCCGGCGGAGGCCGCCTTCGCCGTATACAACAAGCTGAAGGGAACCATTGGGTCGTTTGAGATCCCGATAAATCGTAGCTTGAAATCCAATGAGCGATTCTCCTACATCGCTCAGGCTCCGGCGCCCAACTTCGCTTTCGCTCTTGCCCTGGGTCTGCCTGGATTGCTGGTGGGGCTCCAGATCCGGCGCCAGGTGTGGTGGCTGATTCCGGCAATGGGGACGATCCTGTTCACGGTCACTTTGTTTTACACATGCTCCCGGTTCAGGTTGCCTATGGTTCCATTCCTTCTGGTGGGGGCCGGGATATCCGCCACTTTGCTGGCTGGCTGGGCACGGGAGGGGAAATGGCTCCCCATGGCAGCCATGCTGGCCTCGTCGTTGGCTATTGGCGCCGTGTCCATGTCGGTGGAGGGGCGGGAGTATCGGGCGGATGAAAAATACTTCCTGGCCAAGGCGTATATAAGCGTGGGTGATCTGGCCAATGGAGCGGCAGTGGCCATGGAGGCGTCACGGGAGTATCCTGGGGAATCCCGGTTTTTGGTGCTCTTGGGGATGGCGGCGCTATCCTCCAATGACTTGCCGGCAGCGATCAGAATCAACAGGGAAGCGTTGCGGCTGGACCCGGAGAATGGCGATGCCATGAACAACCTGGGGCTGGCGCTGTCGGCATCCGGAGAGCATGACGAGGCTGTGCGCTGGTTGACGAAGGCCTTCTCTGTGAACCAGGCGCCTATGTCGCTGCTGGGCCTGGCCGTGGCGCTGGAGAAGAAAGGAGATGGCGCCGCCGCCCTGGAAGTGTACCGCCGATTCGTGGCGCTGGAAAAGCCAGGTTCCCCCCGCGCTTCGATGGCCAGGGGGCGTATTCGGGCGCTGGGTGGAGGGGAGTGACGACCCATGATATACTGGAGCCCATGAGCAAAATAACGAAAGCCACTTTGCTGCAGGAGGCGATAAAGACGGGTCCCCACGCCATCGCGGTTCTGGCTACTTACAATATGGGATGCGTGGCCTGTAGCGGCAAGATGAACGAGACAGTTGAATGGGGCGCCATGACCCACGGAGTGGATTTGGGAGAGCTTTTATCCCGACTCAACGAAAAGGAAACCAAAAAAGCGGAATAGCCTTTCCGGCCGCCGGGATGTTATCATCCCTGAAATCATGGAGGGGTGGCCGAGCGGTTTAAGGCGGCGGTCTTGAAAACCGTTGAACGAAAGTTCCGCAGGTTCGAATCCTGCTCCCTCCGCCATACTTTAGCCGAGCGATCCTGATGGATGACGTGGCGATAGCCCGCGGGCTGCATCTGCTGGGAGTGGTGGTCTGGATAGGCGGGGTGTCCATGGTCACCACTGTTATACTTCCCGCGGTGCGACGTTTCAAAAACCCCCAGGAGCAAGTGGCCTTCTTCGAGGCGGTGGAGAGCCGGTTCGCATGGCAGGCCCGCTTCACCACCCTCCTCACGGGGCTGTCCGGCTTTTACATGATCTACGCCCTGGGCCTATGGGAGCGCTATACCTGTGTCGCCTACTTCTGGATGCATATGATGACTGCGGTATGGTTTATCTTTACCGTGGTTCTGTTCGTTTTGGAGCCTCTTTTCCTGCACAGGTGGTTCCTCCGCCGCGCCACTGCGGATCCGGATGGGACTTTTCGCCTGGTCCAGACCCTGCACCGGGTTCTGCTGACAGTGAGCATTGTGACACTCTTCGCGTCACTGCTGGGCGCTCACGGGGTGGAGTTTTTCGGGGGAACGTGAAGCTATCCGTGTCATTCGGCTTCTCGATGCCATTCAGCGAAATGTATTCTTTCTTTTTATCCGATTGTCGCAATTACCTCTCTCCTTGAAATCGGCGCACACCTCCCTGTAGACCGTTGGGAGCGGCAAATCCACGGAGTGGCGGAGAGGCGCCACAGGGCCCTCCACACCGGGGGTCCGCAACAGCTTTTCAGACATGACACGCCTGAATTATAAGGAAGAGACACTCTCACTTAGCAAGGCAAAAACGCGCTTCGCCGCGGCGGCAAGATTCGCCTCCGCCTTCTTTGACAGGCTTTCGCCAAAGCGGTCAAACTCATAACCTCGTATGCTGACCAGATAGGCTTCCGGCTTCGCGCCGAACAACGTCAGCGCCAGATATAGAACCGTGCCAGGAGAGAGGCTGTGGCTGTCGAATTGCGGGGAGGGAACCGGTAGTATAGGGACTATGGAAAACCGCCCGGCTTCATCCATGGACGCGTCGGCGAAGATCACCATTTCGCTTTGCGCCACATCCTGGGCGCTCTCCACGGTGAGCTGGTAATCCTCATGAACTATGACTCCATCTATCCCTTCTCTTTCCACCATGGCCGCCAGGGCGGGGCCAAGCCCGTCGTCGCCCCTGCCTGGATTGCCATAGCCGATTATGAGTATTCGCCTCGCCGCGCTCATTTCTCCCTCGTTCGGCTTTCGATCAACACACCGGAAGTGTCGAACACCTCCACAATCAGGGGCATTTGTCCCAAAGCGTGGGTGGCGCACGAAAGACAGGGATCATATGCGCGGACCGCGACCTCTATATGGTTCAACATCCCGTCGGTAATCCGGGGAGCGCCGGAGAGGTGAGACTTGGCCACCGAGGTAATGGCGCGATTGATCGCCTCGTTGTTGTTCGTGGTGGATACGATCAGGTTGCAGTAGGTGATCAGATCGTTCTCATCCACCCGATAGTGGTGAATCAGGGTTCCCCTGGGCGCCTCTATGACGCCGATTCCTTCCTCGGCGCGATCCCCTTTGACCGCCAGGTCTTCTCCTTGCAAGTCAGGATCGTTAAGCAATTCCCCGATCTTTTCCACGCAATGGATGACTTCCACCATCCGGGCCCAATGATAGGCAAGAGTCATATGGTTCGGTCGGCCGCCGGTCAGGCTCTTGAATTCCACCAGCGCTTTTGCCGCCTCCGGAGTGTCGATATAGCCACTACAGTTCAGCCGGGCCAGTGGCCCGACACGATACCATCCGTCGATACGGCCTCTCATTTTGATGAATGGAAACTTCATATATGACCACGGCTTCACTTCTTCCATAATAAAGTCGCCGTAGTTCCGGTAATCGGCCTGATCGAAAATAAGATTTCCCCCGCCGTCCATGGCTCGAAGCGCCCCGTGATACAAGTCCAGCGCCCCATCCTCTCGAACCAGCGCCAGGTAACTGGATGAAAATGTGGCGAACCGCTCGATCATCGATAGATTTTCCAGAGTATAGTCCCGCGCGATCACCAGCGCTCCCTGGGCCCACTTTTTCATCTGGTCCATATCCTTGAGCAGGGCGTCCCTCTCCGGGATGGAAAGATTCTTGTTCACCCCGCCAGGGATGGCGCAGGCCCCGTGTATTTTTTTCCCCGATGTGGCGCGGATTACCTCCTGACCGAACTTTCTCATCCTGACCGCCTGCATGGCCAGATCCGGTTTTAGGTTGATAAGGGCAAACACGTTGCGCATGGAGGCGTCAGCGTCGAATCCGAACAGCAGGTCGGGGGCGCATAGATGGAAAAAATGAAGGACATGGCTCTGCATGATCTGCCCATAATGGGTCAGGCGGCGAATCTTCTCGGCAGTTGGTGTCAGGCGCGGGGCCCCGACGATCTGGTCCATCGCCTTTGCCGCTGCCAGGTTATGGCTGACCGGGCAGATGCCGCACAGCCTCTGCACGATCATTGGCGCCTCCCAGTATGGGCGCCCCCGGATAAATCGCTCGAACCCGCGGAACTCCACAATATGCAGCCTGGCGTCATGAACCTGGTTATTGTCGTCCAGGTGGATACTCACCTTTCCATGCCCCTCGACACGGGTCAAGGGCTCGATCTCGATAACCTTTGTTTTTGACATGGGTGAATTAACCTCGCTCAATCGTACTTGACGCCGCCGGGGGGTGTGGTGATGGGAGTGCCGTTGATCAGCGCTGTAAGAACTGACCATAGAAGATCTCCGGAAGGCGGGCAGCCAGGAATAACATAATCGATCTTCACCACTTGAGAGCAAATATATACCTTGTCCAGAAGAAGTGGCAGCGCCGGATCATTGGGCATGTCATTAGTAGGATTATATACAAGCCGGCTGTTCAGGTACGCTTCCTCGAGACATTCAAGAAGCGGATCGTCCGAGTGCATAATGGCGTTGCGCATCACCGGCAGCCCGCCCATGATGGCGCATTGCCCCACTCCCACAAGCGTGTCACACTGCCGCCGGAATTCCCGTAACGTTGCCACATTCTCCTCATTGCAGCACGAACCTTCAATCAACCCTATATCGCACCGGCGGGTAAAACTTTTCAGATCGTTCAGAGGAGTTCTGTCGAACTCCACAAGTTTCATCAGGTCGATGATCCGCTCGTCAATATCGAGAAGCGACATGTGACAGCCGAAACACCCTGCCAACGATACTGTGGCGATCCTTTTCACTTACTGTTCCCTTTTCTCTTTTGAATAGCCGTTCCGGGTGGAGTCATATCGAACAGGCGCCGCCCTATAGGCGAAAAGAAACCGAGCCGTTTCCTGATGATGCATCCCACCGGGCACGTCTCCAGCGCCGCCGCCATGTCGTCAAGGTCGATATCGGTATGGGACAAATCGATCCCGTTCACCCCCACTCGTTTGTTTATTCCACGGCCCACATAGCCGAAGACATGCTTTCCATCCAGATCACGCGAAGCCCTGATACAACGGCCACACCGGATGCATCTGTTGGTATCGAGCATGATATCCGGATGGGAGGCGTCCACAGGCCGAACAGGTTGAAGATAGGGGAATAGGTCCGCCTCGAAGGTCTCGAAACGATGCCCCATAGCCTGAAGTTCGCATCGTCCGCTGGCCTCGCATATGGGGCACAGATGGTTTCCCTCATGAAACAACATCCTGACAAGATCGCGCCGCCATCCCCTGATTTCAGCCGTATCGTTCTCCACCACATCTCCCGCCCCCACCGGATGAACGCACGACGCCACCGGGCGCCCGTTGACCTTTACGGTGCAGACACGGCAGCTCCCCTGGGGGTCCAACCCTTCCTCATCGCAAAGCCGGGGAATATAGACACCAGCGCCATCGGCCGCTTCCATTATTGTCTGCCCAGCGATGGCGGCGCAGGTCTCACCGTCGATAGTGAATGAGATCCTGGCCGCGCTATCCTCCTGTCCTGAGGATTCATGGTGTCTACTCATCTTTTCCTCCAAACCTGGGATCGTAGATCATCGACTGTCGCCGCGCGATCTTTCGGGCGATGTCCAGTCCCCGCTGGATGTCAAATCCCGGCTGCAGGCCATCCTTGCGCTCCTTGACCAGCGAAGCGTAGACCAGCGGAAACTGACGCATGGAGTGTATCACCGGACGGGGCGCGCTGACGCCGAGACCGCACCGGCTGGTGGCGGTAATAGTCTGGCCAAGGGCTTCGAGGTAGCTCATGTCACTTCTCTCACCTGCGCCGTTCATGATCCTTTGGATTCTCTCGCGCAAAAATACGCTCCCCACGCGACAGGGTGTGCAATAACCGCAACTTTCATCAATAAAGAATTCGAGGAATGCGTCCACTATCTCCAGCACGTTCCGCCGCGCGCAAAAAACCATCATCGCCCCGCCGGTGGACAGATCCTCAAAGCCGATCCTCCGATGGAAATCGCCACGGCCGATCATCTCTCCACTCGGCCCTCCCACCTGCACGATAGCCGGATCCAGAGCCTCGGCCATCTGAAGAAGCTCTTCAATCTTCAGGCCGAACGGGACTTCGTACACTCCAGGTTTGCCGCAGTCACCACTGACGCTCAACAGCTTCGTGCCGTGGCTTTCTTCTGTTCCAAAAGCGCCAAACCACTTGCTCCCCATATCCATGATCCGTGGAATGCAGCATAACGACTCTACATTGCTCACCACGGTAGGAAAGCCCATATACCCCTTTTCCACAGGAAACGGCGGGCGGTTTTTCGGCTCGCCTCTTAATCCTTCGCATGAGCTGATAAGGGCGCTCTCCTCACCGCATATATACGCTCCCGCCCCCAGCTGTATCCGGATGTCAAACGAGAACCGGTTTGATCCCAGGATATCGCCGCCAAGAAGTCCGGCGTCACGACGTTTTTTAAGTACATCCTCGAGGTATTCGCGCAGATACGCGTACTCCGCCCTAAGGTATAGAATGCCATGAGCGGCGCCGATAGCGTAGGCTGCAATGGTCATCCCTTCGAAGAGAAGGTCGGCCCTCTCTGTGAGCAGGACACGGTCCTTGAAGGTTCCAGGTTCCCCTTCGTCGGCGTTGGCGACAAGATAGCGCCGCTCGGCCGGAAATCCGCGGGCCAGGGTCAGCTTGCGCCCGGTGGGAAACCCGGCTCCACCCCGGCCTCGCAGGCCGGCATCTGTCACTTCACCCGCCACCTGTTCCGGCGTCATGGCAAGAGCGGCGGCCAGCCCCTTTTCGGTTGGAATCTCCTCGTGTAGCAACACCGCGCCGCGTAGCCGTATATTATTGCTGACCATGGCGTGTATCAACGGATGGCTGTTGTTCCCATCTCCTGTGACGCTGATTAACTCCTCAGGTGACGCGCCCTGCTTTATCAGCTCGGCGAGATCACGCGCCTTGGCAGGTGTGAGGTTTGTCACAACCACATCGTTGATCAAGGCGGCGGGAGCCTGATCGCTTAAGCCAATGCAGGAGGTGTGGTCCAGACTGAAGGCGCCATCGCCGGAGGTTTCGCCAAATCCGATTCCAAGAGCGCCGACCAAGGCCTGGCCCACCGCATCCGCTCCGGCATGACGGTCGATAATGTCGTTACAAAGCCGAATAGTTATACGTCCTTTGGGAGTGGAGGAAAAGAAAGAATAGAAAGTGACCAATCCTTCCACTTCGACCCGGTGAATACCAAGAGCGGCGGCGACCTCTTCCATTCCTTCGTCGTTGATATGACGCGACGCTCTCTGGATTTCCCACAGGATATCGATGAGCCGATCTCGATCGGAACCATATTTTGCGCAGGCGGCCCTCACAACGCTTTTCGTGTCCATACCCCACCTAGCTCCAACGCTACGCCTTTTTCATGCATCCTACGCCCGGCGCCATTCCCGGGGACCCATGTGCTAATTATAGGGCGTAAGAGGGGACAATGCCAATAGCTCTCTGAAAGGAAACGTGCGAAGCGCCAGCGGGAGGATTAACTGTTGTGTCGATGAAAAGAACCCGTTTGAAATCCTGAATTCCGGCACAAACGGTAAATTGAATGAATGTGCCACATTCAACCGGCAAGCGCAACGGGTGGTTCGAGTATTGGACCGCGTGGCCGCCTGGCGTGGATACCCGGAAAAGCTTCGGGTGGATAACGGGCCGGAACTTACATCGGTGAAGCTTGCCGACTGGGCTGAGGAACATGGCGTTGTTCTTGAGTATACTCAGCCCGGCAAGCCGACGCAGAACGGTTTTGTGGAGCGGTTTAATCGAACCTATCGCAATGAGGTTTTAAGCGCATATGTTTTTACCCGGCTATCTGAGGTTCGGGATATAACTGCCAACTGGCTGATCGAATATAACGAAGAGCGGCCC
>JAOUMU010000096.1 GCA_029881335.1 Nitrospinota bacterium
CAGGGCCAATCAGAAGCCAATCGTGATCCATACAGCTTTCTCCCCTCCCTGGGGGAGATGGACCTGTACCTGTTCAACGAAGGCTCCCATTACGAAATCCACAAGAAACTGGGAGCTCATCTGGTCCAGATAGATGGCGTGGCCGGCGTTCGCTTCGCCGTGTGGGCTCCCAACGCCAGGCGGGTGAGCGTGGTGGGGGATTTTTGCCGGTGGGACGGCAGGGCCTACCCGATGAGGGTGCTGGGCGGCTCCGGAGTGTGGGAGATATTCATCCCCGGCCTGGGGAGGGGAGCGTTGTATAAATACGAGATCAAGGCTCGAAACGGAGACGTATTCGACAAGGCGGATCCATTCGCCTACGCCTCAGAGTTGCGCCCGCGAACTTCCAGCGAAGTGTGTGACATGGAGCTGTATAGCTGGGGCGACGAGGAGTGGATGGCCCAGCGCAAGGCCACCGACCCGCTGACGCGTCCCATGAACGTTTATGAACTCCACTTGGGCTCCTGGGCCAGGGGAGAGGATGGAAACTGGTTAAGCTACCGCGATCTGGCCCCGTTGCTGGCGGAGTACGCCCGGCAACAGAATTACACCCATGTGGAGCTGATGCCGTTGATGGAGCATCCGCTGGACGAGTCATGGGGATACCAGGTCACCGGATTTTTTTCCCCAACTTCCCGCTTCGGCTCGCCTGACGATCTGAAGTACTTCGTGGATTTCCTTCACAACCACGGTATCGGAGTGATAGTGGACTGGGTGCCGGCCCATTTTCCCAAGGACGCTTTCGGGCTGAGGATGTTCGACGGGACACCTTTGTATGAACATGAAGACTGGCGGATGGCCGAGCACAAAGACTGGGGAACGCTGGTGTTCAACTATGGCCGCAGGGAGGTGAGCAACTTTCTTTTGTCGTCGCTTCTTTTCTGGCTGGAGTACTACCACATGGATGGCGTGCGGGTGGACGCGGTGGCCTCCATGCTGTACCTGGACTATTCCAGAAAGCCGGGCGAATGGGCGCCAAACCAGTTCGGCGGCAACGAGAACCTGGATGCCATGGAGTTTATAAAAAAAATGAACGCCCTGGCCCACGAACGGTTTCCGGGAGTGGTGACCATAGCAGAGGAGTCCACCGCATGGCCGGGGGTCTCCCGTCCGGTGCACCTGGGGGGGCTGGGATTCACTTTGAAATGGAATATGGGGTGGATGCATGACATCCTGGAGTACTTTACCAGGGATCCGATCCATCGTAAATACCACCATAACAACCTCACTTTCGCCATGATCTACGCTTTCCACGAGAACTTCGTTTTATCTCTGAGTCACGACGAGGTGGTCCATGGGAAAAGGTCGCTGATAGACAAGATGCCTGGCGATCTATGGCAGAAATTCGCAAACCTGAGGCTTCTGTACTTCTACATGTTCGCCCATCCGGGCAAGAAGACAGTGTTCATGGGCGCGGAGATCGGCCAGTGGAGCGAATGGAACGACGGATCTTCGTTAAGCTGGGATCTTTTGGCCAAGGCTCCGCACGCCCGGCTGCAGAAGTTCGTGGCGGACCTGGGAGCTATGTACCGGGCCGAGCCTAGCTTGTGGGAGGACGACTTTTCCCATCAGGGATTTGAGTGGGTCGACTTTCACGACTCTGAGTCCTCCATCGTCTCCTTTGTCCGGAAGGCGCGGGACCATTCGGATTACACACTGTTTGTGTTCAATTTCACCCCTCTGCCGCGGAGTGGGTACATTATCGGTGTCCCGGAAAAGTGTTATTATAAAGAGATATTAAACTCTGATTCGGAGGCGTATTACGGCTCCAACATGGGTAACAGAGGCGGAGTGGACGCGGAATACAGGCCTTCCGGTAAATGGCCCTTTTCGCTGTCACTGACGCTTCCGCCCTTGGCTGCTCTCGCGTTTAAGCCTGTCAGGGGCTAATATGCTGGCGAACAGGCGCTTTAGCGTCGTGTCTCCCTTGGGAAAAAATGATCGGAAAAACATTCTTCGAAACTGGCCTGGAGGCCATCTTGATTAACTCCCTCCTCCGGCTGCTCGGCGGGTCTTCGGGCACGGCCATGGTTTTGCTCTCCTGCCTGGCCCTCCCGGCCATGGCGGAAGAGGCGCCAGTAACGGGCTCGAAGGTGGAGGCCGAAGTGAAAAACGGAAAAGTTTTCATTTCCGCCAGGCTGGATGGCGCGTTCACCCCGGATACGATGAAGGTCCTCTCCGGCGGCGCCCCGATTACATTCACCTATGTAATTCAGGCAAAGCAGGAAAGAGCTTTGCTGTGGGACAGGTTGGCGCGCCAAGTGGTGGTTAAAAGGGTTGTGAAATACGACACCCTGAAAAAAAACTACCTGGCGTGGGAAAAGAGGGACGACAAAAAGGCGGAGGACGAGATCGAGTTTGAGGAGGAACTGCGAAAGGCCGAATATAAGAAATCGGGTGAGGACGCAAACGACGAAAAAGCCGTACGAGACAAGGCTTCGGATGGCTCCGCCGCGGACAATGCGGATGCGCCGCCGATGATGGACCCGCTGATATTGCCAACAGAGGGGGAGATGATTCAGTGGATGAGCGATACCGGCGCAGTGGATATGGGGCCGGTGGAGGGCCTTGGCAGCCAGGGAACCTACTATGCGATGGCCAGGCTGAAGGTCAAGTCGATGAACTCCTCTCCTCCGCTGACCTACATCCTGTTTTTCGTTTCCTTTCTTGATTTCGACACGGGATGGATGATGTCGCAGCCCTTTACGATGCCTGCCGCGGAAAAGGCCCCGGCTCCCGGCGGAAGCTAAGGAACTTCGATGAAAGCGAGAGAGCTTTTTCATAAGACCGCCAGCCTGTTGAAATGGGTTTTTGTGCCTGGCGAATACGAAGGGCTTCCCCCGGAGCGCATCGCCGCCATAAGGAAGAGGAAACGGATTTTCGTAATCGCCCTGGCGATTGGGACTTTCATGTTTTTCACGGCGCTCACTGTGCGTTTCCAGGAGCCCACCATCGGCGGCGGATTCTATGGCGGGCTGGCGGCGGCGCTGGTGTTGAACCTGCTGGCGATGCTGCTTCTGATCCTCCTTATCCAGGTGGGCAGGAATGTGGTGAAGCTCTATTTCGAGGGATCCAGATTCCAGACCAGGCTTGTGGCCGCATTCATAATCCTGACTTTCATCCCCACTATTCTGATGTTCGCGGTGGCCTCCGAAATGCTGAGCGACACCGTGGACAGATGGATAAACCTGAAGATAGAGCGGACGCTTTCCCAGTCGCTGCAGGTGGCCGAGGGGATGTACCAGGACACTCAGAAGGAAATGAAGGCCAAGGCTTCATTTCTGGCGGAGCTTATCCAGAGCCGCGGACTTCTGAAACCTGGCGCTCGAAACAGCCTGACGGCGCTGATGCGGCAAAAGATCCGAGAGTATAACGCCGACATGGTGCAGGTATACAACGCCGATTTTGAACTGACAGCTCTGGCTACAGGCCCGAATAAGGAGTTTTTCTTTTACGACCTGCGCTCCAATCAGGATCCTCTGGCCAAGGTGGCCCTGGGCGAGCCGGTCTCCTATGTGGAGGATACCGAGGGGAAGAACCTGGCCATATCCATCATCCCCATAATGTCCCAAGACGAGCATGGATCCACCCAGGGCGCGGTGGTGGTGGCGCGTCTGGTCTCCCGCAGCATGATAGAAAAGGTGCATGGGATAGTGACTACCTTCCAGGATTACAAGCAGCTGTCTTTGCGCAAGGAGATGATAAAGTTCTCCTACCAGATAACTTTGCTGCTGGTGGCCGGCGTGGTGGTATTCTCCGCCATCTGGTTCGGAATGTATATCGCCAAGGGGATCACGGTGCCCCTGGAGTTATTGTCCAGGGCCACAGTGGAGGTGGCCAAGGGAAACCTGAACGTGCGCATCGACCTGCCCGCTAAGGATGACGAGGTGGGGAGGCTGGTGAAGGCGTTTAACGTGATGACGCTGGACCTGCGAAACTTCAAGGAGCAGATCGAGAGCAAGAACGCAGAGCTTTCCAGCTCCAACACAGAGCTTTTCCATTGGGGAAAGTATATCGAAGCGGTGCTGGAGAACGTGGGGGGCGTTATTTCCATAGACAGATCCGGGGTAATCACCACAATAAACGATTCGGCGGCCAGGATATTCATGGTGGATCCGGTCCAGGCCAAGGGGCGAAGCTATAAAAAGGCTTTAAGCGCAGCTTATCTGGAGCCAATCAGGAAGGTGATCCGTGATATGACCGCCAGCGGAAGCAAGAATATAGAAAAGGAAATACTGTTCAACCAGGATGGACAAAGAAAAATATTAAAAACCAATGTCTCCGTGCTGCTGGATCCCGACGGATTATACATGGGGATGGTGTTCGTCTTCGACGATGTCACCGCCCTGATAGCGGCGCAGAGAACCATGGCCTGGCGGGAGATGGCCCGGCAGATCGCCCACGAGATCAAGAATCCACTCACACCAATCCAGCTCAACGCCCAAAGAATGCGGCGAAAATATGGCCAGAATGCGCCGGATTTTCCCAAGGTGCTAGACGATGCCACCAACGTCATCATCCAGGAGGTGGACCAGCTAAAGGCTCTGGTGGACCGTTTCTCTAGGTTCGCCAAACAGGCGGAAGTGGACCTTTACGGCAGGAGCCTGCCGCCGGAGGAGGAGATGGGCGCCAACAGGGAATTGGCCGACTTGCACGCGATCATAATTGACGTGGTCAAGCTGTATGAGGACACCAGCCCCGGTGTGGAGCTACGCACGGATCTGGACCCGGCGGTGAAGCCTGTGAGGATAGACCAGGAGCAGATGCGCAGGGCGCTGATCAACCTGGTGGAAAACGCGCTGGTGGCGGTGAAGGGGCATGGAACGATAACCCTGAGAACCAGGGCGATGCTCGACCAGGGTAAGATCGCCGTGGAATTGGAGGACACCGGCGCCGGAGTGAACCCCGGGATAAAGGAAAAGATATTCATGCCATACTTCTCCACCAAGGAAAACGGCACCGGCCTGGGGCTGGCTATCGTAAGCCGTGTGGTGGAGGACCATGGGGGCAGGATATATGTGCGGGACAACGAACCCATGGGCGCGGTATTTACCATCGAATTGTCGACAGTTTAATGCTAGAATCAGCTTTAATTCCGCATGGCCCAATGGGCGCCCGCGATTCATGGTTGTAGAGATGAATAAAGGGAAGATCCTTGTCGTGGATGACGAAGAAAACATCCGCGGCGCCTTGTACGACATCCTCACCGACGAGGGATACTCCGTGTCTCTGGCCGAAGATGGGGAAACCGCCCTGCGCATGATCCGGGCCGAGGCGCCCCATCTGGTGCTTTTGGACATTTGGATACCCGGTATAGACGGCATCCAAACCTTGAAGATCCTGAAGAAAATGAGCAGTGGAACCGAGGTAGTGGTGATGAGCGGACACGGCGCCATAGACACCGCTGTTAAGGCCACCAAGCTTGGCGCCTTCGACTTCATAGAAAAGCCATTTTCCCTGGAGACCATTTTAAAATCTGTGGCCGGGGCACTGGCGGCCAGGGAAGAGGCCGAGCCCCTTGCCCCGAAAAAACCGGCCTCAGGCCCCTATTCGATGGAGAGCTGGTTTTCGGGTCCCTCCATTCTGGCGGCAGGGACCAGGAGCGCCATTGAAAATGCGGCTAAAAGAAACGGGCCGATATTGATAACCGGGCCGGTGGGTTCTGGCAAAGAGTTCGCCGCAAGGCTGATCCACGACAAGGGGGAGGGCGGCCGCTTCATTAAAGTGGAATGCGACAGCCTTACCGATGAAAATTACAGGGAAACTATTTTCGGGCTCCCTGCCAAAGGGGCCGGCTGGAGTGGCAATGGATTGGGCCTGGCCGCCCAGGCTCGTGGAGGAACCCTGTTCCTGGACAAGCTTAGCTCCCTATCCTTGAAGCTGCAACGCAAGCTGGCCAAGAGCCTGACCGACAAGCTGCCCGCCAGCTCAGAGCAGGATGCGATCAGGGTGATCGGCGCCGCTCTGGAAAAGGGGAAAAACGTCCCGATCCTGTCTAAACCCCTGGCCGGATATTTCGGCGGCGCCAGCGTGACGATATCCTCCCTGGCGGAGCGGCCGGAGGACATTCCGGAACTGGTGGAGCGGTTGGTGCGGGGCCTGGCGGAAAAATACTCCAAAAGGATTGAGAAGATCGACAGCGACCTGATTGATTCCATCGGGAGGACGGTGTTCAAAGGGAACACCAGGGAACTTTACAACTTTCTGGAGCTTGTGGTCCTTGCCTGCGAGGGAGTGGACCTGACTGGTGAATATATCTCCATCGCCGGGAAAGGAAGCTTTGCGCCATCCCATGCTGACGAAGGAAAGAATGAGAAAACAAAGAAGGAAAAGGCCGCCGATGAAGCTGCCGCTCTGGCGAGGACTGGGGCCGGTCAGCCTGGCAAAAAGCTGGAAACCAGACAACGCACCCTGAAAAATTCCGTGGTGTTGTGCGGCGAGGGTCTGCATTCCGGCCTGAAGACGGGTATCATCCTCTCCCCGCTGCCGCCACATTCGGGAATCGTGTTCTGGGACATCAGCTCCGGCCAGAGCATGCCTGCCCTCATAGAAAACGTCCGCTCCACAGACTACTCCACTACTCTTGCCTCCGGAGACGTGGTAATAAAAACCGTGGAACATATCCTCTCCGCCCTGCACAGCTACAGGATCAGCAACCTTCTGATCAAGATCGGGGACGAGGCTCCCATCATGGACGGCTCCGCCATTGAGTTCTGCCAGATTATCGAAAAGGGGGGTATCGAGGAGCAGGACGCGGTGCTGGAGCCTATCATCATAGACAGGGCGCTTTCCGTGGGGGATCCGATCAGCGGCTCCTACCTGGCCGTGGAGCCATCGGACGGATTTTCCGTCCACTACTTTCTGGATTATCCCCAGCCGATTGGCGAGCAGGATCATTTTTACAGTTACGAGTCGGGAAGCCACTACAAGGGAACCATTGCCCCAGCCAGGACCTTCGGATTTTTAAAGGATATCAGGGTGCTGGAGGAAGCGGGGCTGGCCAGCGGTGGGCGGCTCTCCAACGTCATACTGATTGACGACGAAAAGGTGATTAACACTCCGTTGCGCTTCGATAACGAGCCGGCTCGTCACAAGATCCTGGACCTGATAGGTGATCTGTTCCTTTTGGGCAGGCCGGTGCAGGGGCATTTCATCGCCCGAAAGAGCGGACACACCCAAAACATCGCCATGGTGGAAAAAATCCTGGAATCATGCGCCAGGAGCGGCTCCCCTGCGGATAAATACCAGGTGGCAGGTGGTGGAAAAGCTTAAGGTGGCCGCGCTGGCCTCCGGCCGCGGCACGAACCTGCAGGCCCTGCTGGACGCATCCGGGCGGGAAGGGGCGCTGTTCCAGGTGGTGGTTGTCATCTCCGACAGTCCCCAGGCCCAGGCGCTGGAACGAGCCGCAAAAGCCGGCGTGGAGACGGTGGTGGTTCAAAAAAAGGATCACCCGACAAGGGGCCAATTCGACGAAGCGATGGCCCTGGCCGCAAGGGGACGAGGCGCCCAGCTTGTCTGTCTGGCGGGATTCATGAGGGTTCTGTCACCAACGTTTCTGTCCCGGTTCCGGGGCAGGGTGATCAACATCCATCCATCGTTGCTCCCTTCTTTCCCCGGCCTGGACGCGCAGCGCCAGGCGCTGGAATACGGAGTGAAGGTGACAGGGTGCACGGTACACTTCGTCGATGAGGGGGTGGATACCGGACCGGTGATCATGCAGATTCCAGTGGAAGTGGAGCCGGAGGATACAGTGGAGACCCTGAGCGCCAGAATCCTGGCCAGGGAGCATATGGCATATGTCAAGTCTGTGGATCTGATCGCGGAAGGGGGGATCCCCTTTCCCCATCCCAAACTGAGCCTGGCGCCGGAGAAGGGCCAGTGACGCGCATATGCGCTCTCATTTTTTGCGGGGCCGCATTGTTGGCCGCCGTCGGAGTTGCGCTGGCCGACGATGAGGCAGCTCCCAAGGAGGATGTTCCCCAGAAGATCCAGCGGGCTTTCGACGCCACCATTGGCATGACCGCCAGGTTCACCCAGGTGGTGGAGAGCAAGGGCTTTGGCGAAAAGAGAGAGGCCTCTGGAACGGTGACCATAAATAAGCCGGCCAGGATGCGCTGGGAGTATGACGAACCCTCCCCCCTGCTGATCGTGGCGGACGGGGAAAGGCTGTGGTATTACGACAAGGCGGAAAATATCGTATACCTGGAGCCGTTGTCCGGGAGCCTAAGCGCTCGTTCGCCGGCCATGTTCCTGGCAGGTTATCGGCCATTGGCGGAAATCTTCGATGTCACGCTGTCCAAGGCCTCGGCGGAGGAGGGGACTTGGACCCTGAAGCTGATTCCGAAGGAGCCATGGCCGGGGCTGAAAGGGGCTCTTTTGAAAGTCGACGCGAAATCGTTTATCATAAAAGAGATAATGATGGTGGATCATCTGGGCAATCGGAACACTATATGTTTTTCCGATGTGGACACAAAGGCCTCGCCCCCCCAGTCGATGTTCCAGTTTACGCCCCCGCAGGGGGTGAAGATACAACAGGCCGCCCGGATGCCGGCGCCGTCGGCGTCCATCCCGTGATGGTGGCACAATATTGCATGTGGAATAAAAAATGAGCGGAGCAGGTTTCGGCGCGGTGTTCGCCGCGGTTTCAATTGGGGCGCTGCCTGGATATATCCAGTTCGGCGCGGTGGCCATTATCATCCTGGGCGTACTGATCGTGGTCCACGAGTTTGGCCATTTCATCACGGCTCGATGGGTGGGGGTGCCGGTGCAGGTATTCTCCGTGGGATTCGGCCGAAAGCTATACAGCCGCAAGGCTGGAGAGACGGAGTATATGGTGTGCGCCATTCCGCTGGGAGGATACGTCAAGTTCTACGGCGATGATCCGGAAGAGGAGATACCGGAAAAATATAAAGGATACTCGTTCATGAACGAGGCCGTGTGGAAGCGCCTGGCCATAGTGCTGGCGGGGCCGCTATTTAACATATTCCTGGCTGTGTTCATATTCGCGGCGGCCGCCATGGTAGGCTGGCCGGAGGGAACCGCAAATGGCCCCGCGACCCTGGACACCATCATGCCGGGTCATCCGGCTCATGAGGCTGGTCTGAAGGCCGGGGATACGGTAACGGCGGTGGATGGCGTGGCCACCGAGACGTGGATTGCCTTCACCCAGATAATCATGGCTTCGCCGGGTAAAGAGGTGGTTCTCACCGTATCCAGGGAGGGGGACGGGCTGTTGCAAATCCCCGTGACTCCCAGGGCGGAGAAGGAGCCACAGCTTGACGGGACCGAGAAAACAGTTGGAAAGGTCGGTGTGGGTGTGAAGGGAGTGATAAAAAGCTATCCTCCTCACACAGCGCTGTTGAAAGGGGCGGAGAGAACCTGGCAATCCTGTCAGTTTATCGTCTGGGTGGTTTATAAACTGGTGGTGAGGGATATTCCAGCGGACCAGATAGCAGGCCCCATCGGCATCATGCAGATGGGGGGCGAGGCGGCCTCCAAGGGAGTAGTATACCTGCTGATGCTAGTGGGGCTGATCTCCGTGAACCTGGGAATCGTCAACCTGTTGCCCATTCCCATCCTGGACGGCGGCCATATCTTTTTCTTCACCATAGAGGCCATCCTGGGAAGGCCGCTGAACATGCGCCACCAGGAGATCGCCCAGCATATCGGCATGGTCATGATCCTGATGCTCATGGCACTGGCTTTCTATAACGACTTTGCCAGGATCCTGGCCGGATAAGCCGCCGAATCGGGGTATCCGGCCTGCTAAGGCTCCGTGCCCCAGATTTTTGGCGGTTTGATACCGTTGATCCGCGAGTAGACCCACGCCTGCCCCCTGTGATGCGTCCCCTCTTCGTATAGCCACCAGAGGATATCCATTACCCGCATATTGGCTCCCCAAGGAGTGGTCACATTTTCCTGAAGCCAATCCTCAGGCTTGCTCGATATGTAGGCCTTGAAATCCTCCCATCCTTTTCGGATCCGCTGGGCCGCTTCCTTCCCGTTTTTCACACGGTTTTCCGGCGCCCGGAACGCGGCTGGGAAGCCATGGTCCGGATTCCCCTCCAGCGCTTTTTGCAGGATGATCCAGTGGACGGAGGGGTGGAATATCAGATATATCCATGGAAGTGAATCCGTCGATGGTTTGAATAGAATCTTGTGGTCCGGAACCATCTCCGCGGCCTGGGCCAAGCCCTCCACCACCACCCCGTATTTGAAGAAGAAAGTCTCTATCTCGTTCATGATCGCCTCCATTCATGGCATAGTGTATCATCCGCCATGATGATTCTACCACTTAAGGGCCACTCCCCTCATAATCGCTATTTGGCTTGTATATAATCGGCGATCATATCCCCCACTATTTGAGCGCCGAAAGGGGAAAGGTGCCCATCGTCGATAAAGTATGTGTCGTTCCACCGCGCCCGCCGAGCCAGTTGCTCGCTTGGGTCCAGGCAGTCGATCCCATTCTCCTCGCACAGCCTCATGAACATGTTTTTGAAATTGGCCAGCTCAGGCTTGCTCCTTTCATATATCTGCTTGATGTCGGGGATATACACCACCAGGAACTTGCGCTTCCGCTTATGGCTCTCGTCGCGGATACGATCCAGAAACTGGAAGGATATGTGGAACTGGCGAATGTATTTCTCCGGATTCTCCTGTATTTCTGCGGTCACATCCAAATGTTTGGGGCCAGGTTGGGCCTTGGTCTTTGCGATATCGGCGATGATATAGGAGAGTAGCATTCCCGGGTCGTGGATGTGGCCGATGTATTGAAACGCCTTGTGGGATATTCGCCCCGCGATGGAGACCTCCTTTTTGATTAAACAGCAGAACGTCTTCTCCATCTCTATCTTCAGGTAGACGAAGTCGTTCTCCTCCTTAACGTATTCCGGATCCACCGGGATCAGCGTGGAGAAGTCCACCTGGCCAGAGGCGTCTATCGCGTATCGCGGTTTTTGGAAATTGTGCCCCAGGTCAGAGTCGTTATATAAAATATCGTTGGCGAAGAAGAGCAGGACCACCCACTCCGATGGCGCGCGGTCCACCCACTTCATGAATGTGGTGTATTCCTGGTCGGTGGAATACCCGCCAACGCCAAAATTGAAAACATACTCCCCCAGTCTGCGGCTGAGAACCGCCGGGATAGTCTCCTCCTGGGCCAGAAACGCCCCTTGAGCAAAGGAATCACCCAGCAACATTACCTTGCCGGAAGGGGGAAAGTCATCTTCATATTCCAACGAGCGGTATCCATGCCTGTTCACCTTATAGAAAACCACCGGATCCGCCACACCGGAGGAGAGTGTCTTTCCAACGAATCCCGGCAGCATGGTCCACCCCTGGTCTGCGTTGTGAATAAACTTGGAGCCATAGAACATCTGGGGGGAGCGGAAGTTTGTCGGGTCGGTGACCATCCATCGGTTACGGGTCTCCACATACACTGCCATGGCCACAAAAGCGGCGGCGATCATGGCCAGGATCAGCAGCAACATCATGCCATACATGGCCAGCTGTCTTTTCGGCCTGGGCGAGCCTATGGCCCCACGTAAAGCGATCACACCCAGTGAAAGCCAGAATAATATCCAGCTCCAGGGCCGGGGCACATGCCGCCATGGCTCCCATGGGTATGGCAGCTCGATCACCTTCACATTGTTGATCACTATCCATGAGCCGGTTATGGGGTGGAACACAACCTCGTTTTTATCCGGCGTCAAACACTGGCGGGGGACGCGGACCTCATAGCTGGAGGCCAGCCCACCATGCTTCCAGTGGGGGAATTTGGCGCCATTGCCAGGAACTACTCTAAACTTGGCCACCTCGCACTCCCCTGCCGTCACCAGAATCATTGGAGGGGCCGTGTCGTGGCTTTCATGCAGGGAAAGAATCAACAGCGCGCCACGGGTCCCC
>JAOUMU010000097.1 GCA_029881335.1 Nitrospinota bacterium
TTTCATGTGGTATCCGTAGTCGGCGTGGGATGGGCGGTAAAGATCCTTTATATCGTCATAATCGCGGCTCTTGGCCTGCATGTTCTTGATCATGATATGGATGGGGGCGCCTGTGGCAACTCCCTCAAAGACACCGGACATGATGATCGCCAGGTCCGCCTCCCCCCGCTGTGTGGTGATGGCGCTCTGGCCCGGCCTCCTGCGGTCCAGTTGGGTCTGTATCGCCTCCGGGGATATTGTGACGCCGGCGGGGCATCCGTCAATCACCACTCCCACGGCGGGACCGTGGGATTCACCCCAGGTGGTGACTGTAAACTGTTTTCCGATCGTGTTTCCGGCCATGGGCATATAGACGAACAATGGTTCCGGGCGGCGCCCTGGAACGGTTATATCAGGCTTTTTTCCTTGAGCGCTTCCATCACCTCCTCCACGGTCTGCTCCGGGGAGGAATAGCTGTTGTCCACGGTGATGTCCGCGTATTTTTCATATATGGGCCTTCTTTTTTCCAGCAGTTGCTCGAAGGACTGGCGCGGATCCGCGGTAGTGAAAAACGCGGGGATGCCTTGGGCCACTATCCTGTCGAACAGCACACCCGGTTCGGCGGTCAGGTATATCAATATCGCGTCCCCCGTGCTCAATCCCCTGGCGTCCATGGTCATCAGGGAACCTCCACCGAAGGATATCACCTTGGCCTCTCCATTCATGGCCTCGCCCACCGCCTCGGTCTCCAGATCCTCAAAATATCCTCTGCCGTGACGAATGTATATCTCCCTGAATCCCAGCTTTTCGCCGTTTTTTTTCAGGTACAGGGATTCAAGTATCTGGTCTGTGTCCTGGAAAGGGCGCCCCGTCTTTTCGGCCAGCATATGGCCCACGGTGCTTTTGCCACACCCCTTGAAGCCTATTATCGCCAGTTGCCTTTTATCGCCCATCGCCCAGGATATTTCCTTCTGTTATTGTCATAGCTTGATCAGTCCGCCCAGGTAATTGTAGCATTTATAGAGTGTAAATTCCCTAATCAACTCCCCTTGGCGCTCTATCCGGACAGAGCCATCCTTTTCCACCCGTTCAAAGTACGTTGCTATCCTGCTCATGTCGTCCCTGGGGGTCTCCGTGACATACAGCGCCGGGGCGCCGGGAAGGTGGGAGACGGTCCCCAAGTATCCGAACCTTCCTTGGCCGTTGGTTATATAGGCGGGTCTGTGGCCAACGGTGTAGTAGGTGAGCAGGGTGGATATCTGGAAGCGGTTGGCCAGGATGAACGCGTCTGGCCCAAGATCTTTCAGCCTGTTATCCACTTCCGACGCAAGGGCGCTCCAGCCGAATACCCTGCGGGATATCTCACGCTTTTGGGGCATTGGAAACACAGGCTCCACTATCTGAACATGAAGGTAGACCAGTTGCGCCGCTGCGAACCATAATGCGAATTTGTATCCTGCTCCCACGATACGGCCCCACCGGACATTCAATTGCGAGTAAGCGGCCATCATGAATGGCGTGGCGGCGATGATCGTAAAATACATCGGGACGCCCCAGTTGCCCTCCATACGGGTGCGGGCGCTGTTGAGCAGAAAAAATGCGAACAGACTCAATGAGATGGCGCCAAGGTATAGGTAGTCGTCTCTCTGCTCTGCCACGCCTTTGCGCGTGACCGCCACCATGGCCGCCATCATAAAGAAGAAGAGGAACAGCCCGGTCATGGCCGCCTGGGCTCCCCAGAACTCCCCCATGGTCTGCAAAAAGCCGGGATTCTCCCCTGCCAGCCCGTGGGAGAGCTGGAACCTGAACGAAATCCAGTCCCGCTGGTAATTCCAGAGTATCACCGGTGAGAAGATGATCGTCGACAGTCCAAAGGCCAGATAGGGCTCTTTTTTAAACAACCACGCCCTATTCTCCTGGGAGAAGAGAAGAAACAGAAGGAGAGCCGGGGCGAAAAGGGCCGCAGTGTATTTGGAAAGCATTGCCAGGCCGAAAAAGAAACCGACCGCATACCAGTAGTGGGGCCGCTGGGTGTTCACCAGCCTCGCCCCGAAATATGTGGTCATGGCCCAAAACATGAAAAGGGGCGAATCAGGCGTCATCACCACCGCGCCGAGAGCGAACATGGGGGTCAGGTTCAGCAGGATCGCGGCCCACAATGCGGCGGCGCCATCGTTGAAGATCTCTTTGGCGGTCAGATACAGGTAATATGAGGAGACCGCCCCGCACAAGACGGCGCCGACCCGGACCATCCGCTCCGACTCTCCCAGGAATCCGGTCACCGCGATGATCCACGCCACCATGGGGGGATGGTCGTAGTAGGAGATAGATGGGTGCTGACCCCACAGCCAGTAATATCCCTCATCCAGGGAGAACTCGAACCACCCAGAAAAAGCCAACCGGAATGCGGAGGTGACCGCAATGAACAAAAGAACGTTGGCCCTGCTCCGGTCCACTTAGCCTACCAGTTGGGCCAGAGAAAATAAAATCCGCTAGTGAGCCCGACCCTGGAGAGAGCCAGGCTGGCGTCTTCGTCCAACAGATATTTCAGGAGGCCCCGTCTTTCCTCATCCTCCACCACATCTGGGTCCGGATCCATTTTGGCCATGCGGGCCGCGGCCTCTATGGCGTCGCGCAGGTTTCCCAGCTTGTCCACCAGTTTCAAATCCACCGCTTGGCTGCCGGTGAAGATCCTTCCATCGGCCAGGCTTCGCACATAGTCCGGCTCCATGCCCCTTCCTTTGGCCACATCTTCAATGAACGTGGCGAGGATATCGTTGGCCACGCTCTGCAGCAGCTTGCGGTCCTCTTCGCTCATGGGGCGATATGGCGAGCCAATATCCTTGAACTTGCCGGTCTTTATAACCATGGGGCTCATGCCGATTTTTTCCATGAGCTTTTCGATGTTGGAAAGATTCATGATCACGCCGATGGAGCCTGTGACTGAGCCTGGATTTGCGTAAATGACCTTGCATGGGGCGGCCACGTAATATCCGCCGGAAGCGGCCACAGCGCCCATGCTGGCCACCACCGGTTTTATGGCCGCGGCGCGCTCTACTTCCTGGTATATCTCCTGGGAAGGGGCCACGGCGCCGCCGGGGCTGTTGATCCGAAGCACTATAGCCTTCACCGAATCGTCTTCGGACCATTTTTTAAGTTGACCATTCACCTTTTCGGCGTCCAGGATGATGTCCTCCACGCGCACCAGGGCCACCTTGTCCCCAGAGATGTCGATTCCATCTCCAGCGGAGAAGATGATCAGGGATACGCCCACAACGAAGACAAGAGTCATGACTCCCAAGAAGAGAAGGATCGATTTTGTCGATCTTCCGCTTGCGTCATGCTGGTTCACAAGGCCCCTCCATTAAAAATGAACGCGCAACCATGCCGCCCCGAAAACCCGGAGCGGTTTTGGCTACTCGGCCGTCGTCCCACCAGTCTTCCCGGTTTCGTCTGCGTCCTGCTCCTTCAGATCCGGTTTCCCGGCCTCTTCGGCGCCAGATTCCATTTCTTCGTCAGCGGCGGAGCCCAGCTCCGAAACCACTTGCTCGGGGGATAATCCTTCCACAAAGGCCTTGACGGACAATCCGATCTTTCGATTGGCCATGTCGACCTTGATTATCTTCGCGGTGACTTCCTGCTCCAGCTCCACAGCATTGCGCGGGCTGGACTCCGGTTCGGGGGAAAGCTGGGAGTTGTGGATCAGCCCTTCTATCCCGCCTTCAATCTCCGCGAAAGCCCCGAAGTTGGTGATCTTCACGATTTTGCATTTGACGTTGGCGCCCACCGGGTATTTCTCCTCGACACTCATCCAGGGGTCTTTCTCCAGTTGCTTAATCCCCAGAGAGAGCCTCTCATTTTCCTTGTCGATGTTGAGCACCATGCAGCGCACTTTGTCCCTCTTTTTCAGCACCTCGCTTGGGTGTTTCACCTTCAGCGTCCAGCTCATGTCGGAAATGTGGATAAGCCCGTCCACCCCCTCCTCCAGTTCCACGAAAGCGCCAAACTCGGCCACGTTGCGTACTTTTCCCTCGACGATGGAGTTGACCGGGTACTTCTCTTCTATGTTTTCCCAGGGATTTGGCTGGATCTGTTTCATTCCCAGGGAAATTCGTTTTTTCTCCCTGTCCATGGCCAGCACCACGGCGTCCACCTGGTCTCCCACGTTGACTATTTTGCCCGGATGGCGCACATGCTTGTTCCAGGTCATCTCTGATATATGGACCAAGCCTTCCACGCCCTTTTCCAGCTCCACAAAAGCGCCGTAGTCCGCTATGGACACGATCTTGCCCAGGACTCTGGCCCCGGCGGAGTATCTTTCCTCGGCGTAGCTCCACGGATCCGGTGTCGCCTGCTTGTATCCCAACGAGACGCGCTCGGCTTCCTTATCGAACTTGAGCACGATCACTTCCACCTGGTCGCCGATGTTGAACATCTCCGATGGGTGGTTCACCCGGCCCCAGGACATGTCCGTGATATGCAACAGCCCGTCTATACCGCCTAAATCAATAAACGCGCCGTACTCGGTGATGTTCTTCACTACGCCCACCACCTTGGCGCCCTCGGTGAGCTGCGACAGGGTGGACTCCTTGGTGGCCTTGCGCTGCTCTTCCAGAATGGCCCTGCGGGAGAGCACTATGTTCCCCCGCTTCTTGTTCATCTTTATGATCTTAAACTTGTGCTGCTCGCCGACTAGCTTGTCCAGGTTCTTTATCGGCCTTAGGTCGATTTGGGAGCCGGGGAGGAAGGCCTTCAGCCCGATATCCACCGTCAATCCGCCCTTTATCTTGGAGACGATGACACCTTCCACGACTTCCTCTTTTTCGTATTTTTCGGCCATGACCTCCCAGACGCGGATCCTGTCCGCCTTCTCCTTGGAGAGCACCACCATCCCTTCGGCATCCTCGCTTTTTTCCAGCAGCACATCAACAGGGTCCCCCGGCGTCAGATCCTGCGCCTTGACGCCGAACTCTGAAAGGGGAATTATTCCTTCACTCTTAAAGCCTATATCCACGATGACTGAGTCATCGGTCTTCTTGACCACCCGTCCTCTGATAATCTCTCCCTGCTTGAAGGAGACGATGCTCTGGTCTATCAGAGCCGCATATTCATCCGAAGTATAATCGCCGTCGATCACTTCGCGATCCAAATCGAAACTATCCGCGTAGTCCGATTCCTTTACCCTTCGAAATCCGTTTTTCGTTGAAGCCATCATATAAAAATAAACCAACCTTTCCCTGTATTTTTCCGCGCCGGAGAAATCCGGGGCGTTTTAAGGCGCGTCACACCCGTCTGAAACGATCAAAAGTAACATTCTTTCCAATACTTCGTCAATATCCAATTGCGAGGTGTCTATTTCCACCGCCCCCTCCGGCTTCACCAGAGGGGAGGTGGCCCGCTGGCTGTCCATCTGGTCCCGGGCCATAATCTCCGCCAAAACCTCCTCTCGCCTGGTGTTATCCCCGGCCTGGGCCATCTCCAGCCGTCGGCGCTCGGCCCTCACAGAGGGGCCGGCCACCAAAAAAAACTTGAACCGGGCCGAAGGAAGAACCACCGAGCCGGTGTCTCGTCCTTCCATCACCACCCGCACCCCCTCGGCCATTTTTCGTTGCAACCGTGTCATCTCCTGGCGCACCAGGGGATAAGCGGATATTTTCGACACCAGCGAGTTCACATCGGGCCGTCTGATCCGGGTCGACACATCCACTCCATCCGCCATGGTTCGGGTCGAATCCTCTCCGGCGAAATATATCTGGATCCCCCGCGCCACCTTCGCCACCGCCTCTTCATCTTCCGGATCCTGGCCGGTGTCTATAACTTTGGCGGTAACCGTCCGGTACATAGCCCCGGTATCGACCATGGTGGCGTGAATCTTCTTGGCCAGGGTCCTGGCCATTGTGCTCTTGCCGCTGCCGGCGGGCCCATCTATGGTGACGGCGAAAATGGAAGATGAATCGTTGATAGGGGTTTTAGATGTCATCGTTCTCCATCGCCTGACGGATTTTGCGCACTCTTTCGATTCGGCCCGCGATCTCGTCGAAATCCCCAGCCTCTATGCTTTGTCGAAATCCATCAAGGCTCTGCTGGTATCTGGACAAAGAATCGAGTAGCGCTTTTTTATTCATGGAAAAGATATCACGCCACATAACAGGATCGCTGGCGGCGATCCTGGTGGTGTCCTTCAGCCCTCCGGCAGCGAACCGGCGCATACTCCCCTCCTGATCGGCCCATGCCACAGCCTCCATCAGCGCAAACGCCGCCAGATGAGGCAGATGGCTTATCACCGCCATGGTATTGTCATGCTCTTCCGGAGACATGGTGGCTACAATTGATCCGGCGGCCTCCCACATGGCTTTCACCTTCCTCAGGGCTTCCTTGTCGGTCCTTTCAGTCGGGGTCAATACCGTGTAATGGTCATGGAACAGCTCGGCGAATGCCGCCGAGGCGCCGGTTTTCTCAGTTCCCGCCACTGGATGGCCTCCCACAAAATGAAGCCTGTCGGGCAATTCTCTTTCCAGTTCGCCCACTATGGCGCTTTTCACCGATCCGCCATCGGTGATCACGCATCCGTCCGGAAGGTGCTTGGCCACCCTCTGTATCACCCAGGAGATCGATTCCACCGGAGTGGACACGAAAAACAGGTCCGCTCCCCGGGCGGCCTCCGCCAGGTCGAAGGTGACTTCGTCCACGATCGAAAGCCGCATCGCGGTGTCCAGGTTCGCCTTTCCTCGTCCGGAACCTATGACCGTGCCGAATATGCCGGCCCTCTTGCCAGCCAGCGCCAAAGAGCCACCGATCAGGCCCACACCGGCTATCGCCACTCGTTTGAATATTATTTCATCAGACATATGATTTCTCTCAATATCGGACTGTACACCGGCCAGCCATGGTCACCGCCCAGCCTTTGCCGCCGACATGGAGGCTGGATAGGAACCGAGCGGCTTGATGAACGCCACGAAAGGCTCCATCTTGTCTATGGCCCATTTCACCGGGGCGGAGTCCAGGCTGCCCAGGAAGTCCATAAAAAATACATACTCCCACTCCCTGACGGGGCTTGGCCTGCTCTGGATGCCCAGAAGGTTTATTTTTTTCTCCGCGAAGGGCTGTAGCGCCTTGAAGAGGGCCCCCGCCTCGTGCCGGGTTGAAAAAACGATGGAGGTCTTGTTCGCGCCCGGTTTCGGGGCGCCATCCCTGGATATGGCCAGAAACCGGGTCTGGTTACCGGCCCTGTCCTCTATATTGGTGTCCAACACCGCCAGCCCATATATCTCCGCGGCTTTTTCCGCCCCAATGGCCGCCGAGCCAGGCTCCCGGGCCGCTCTGGCGGCGGCTTCCGCGGTGGAGGCCGTCTCGACGATCTTGGCGCCCGCCATGTTCCGGGCCAGCCACCCCCTGCACTGCCCCAGGGGCATATATTGGGAAAACACGGTATCCACTCGCTCCCGCTTTTCCTCCATGGACATCAGGCACAAATGAATATCGTAATAGCATTCGGCGTGCACCTTCACCGCGGAGCTTGCCAAAAGATCCATCGTCTGCCCCACGGCGCCCTCTATGCTGTTCTCTATGGGAACCACTCCCAGGTCCGCGGCGCCGCTCTGCACCGCCGTGAAAACCCGGTCGATCCCTGGTTCCAGCACGCTTTGGCAGGTGGCGCCGAACATTCTACCTACGGCCAGGTGGCTGAAGGAGCCAACCGGCCCCAGACAGGCTATCTTCAGGTTCTTCTCCACGGAACGGGTGGCGGAGAATATCTCGCTGAACACGTTTTGCACAGCCTTGGCGGAAAGGGGCCCCTTGCTCAGGTCGGCCACCTTTTCCAGTATCTGCTGCTCCCTGGCCGGATGGAACACCGGCGCACCGGTGGCCGCCTTGATCTCGGCGATCCTCACTCCCAGCTTCGCGCGCTGGTTGAGAATGCGCACAAGCTTCTCGTCCAGCTTGTCGATCTTCTCCCTTATGTCACCTATATTCTCTTTGACCATGGAACCTGCGCGCCTAAAAGAATTTTTCCCCTAAACCTGCCATCTACCTTACAGTATCCTGGAGAAGATACCATAAACGGAGGCCCTGGCGCCGTAAACAAAAGATGTTTTTTCGATGGTTTATCTGCTGACTTACTATGGAGTGATCAATTGCCTGGCCCTGGCGGTTGCCCTGGCGCTCGGTTATTTCACCGACACATTCTTTATGGTCCATTTCGCCGCCGGTTTTTTAGGGGCGCTCTCCGCGGTTCTCTGGATCGGCGTAGCCATGTTCTACCTGATCTACTCCGGCCAGGCCGTCAAAAGAGCGAAGGAGGCGGGCCTGGTTGAATCGAAAGACGTGGCGTTCTGCCATGAGGCGAAGAAAAGGCTGTTCCCATGGTTTGTGGCCGCCATACTGCTGCTTGTGACCTCTCCGTTTCTGGGGGCCACCGCCCATATGAAAACAGGATCAGCGGCGGGTCATCACATGGTGGCATGGATGTCGGCGCTGGTTTTCTGGATATCCGTATACCTCGCCCAGGGCAGGATCACCGAGCATGGCAGAATGATTGACGAAATTATGAAAAAGGTGGGGGAGTTGCGCCGCGCCAAGGCGGCTTCCCAATCGCCATCCTTTCCCGGCTCCAGTGGGACCGGGGAGCAGTAGCCCGGCCCCCCCGGCTGCTTCCGCTACTGGCTCCTTGCCGCCCCTTCCACCGGAAGGCGTATGATGAAGGCGGTCCCCTCCCCTCTAGAGCTTTGGACAGTGATATCTCCGCCGTGCTGTTTTATGATCTCGTAACAAAGGTACAGCCCCAGCCCGGTTCCTTTCCCTATAGGCTTTGTGGTGAAGAAGGGATCGAAGACCCGGTTTATTTTATCCCTTTCGATACCCTCCCCGTTGTCATAAAACGTGAGGATCAGATAATCGGGTGTTCTCCCCTCAGCAGTTTCATCCCCCTCAAAGATAGTGGCCGACACGTCTATCTCTCCGGCCATATCCCCGTCGCCGCTTGCCCTGTTCCTCTTTATTTTCTCCTCCACGGCGTCGGCGGCGTTAATCAAGAGGTTCACAAAAACCTGCTCCAGCTTGGAGAACTGGCCCTTGATCTCCTTGAGATTCAGGTAGCTTTCCTTGATGGTGATATGTCTGCGCAGTTTGGACCGGACCAGGTTCACCGCCTGGGCTATCACCTCTCGCAGGTCCACGCTATCGTCCAGAGGCTCCTCACCCATGTAGGCGTAATGCTTTATCCCGGAAACTATTTTCTCGATCCGCTCTGTCCCCTTCAGCGCCTCGCTTATCATGGTGGGAAACTCCTTCAGGATGATATTGCGGGTCACGTCAACGTTCTTGCGGTCGTCGAGCTTGTCCAGCCTGGGACGTAGCCTCTTTATGTACTCGTTCATCAACTGCAGGTTGGTGCGGATAAATGTGGTGGGATTGTTTATCTCGTGGGCTATCCCGGTGCTCAGCACTCCCACCGTGGCCATCTTCTCCGAGTTGAGCAACTGCCGGGTGCGGGCTATCAGGCTTTCGGAGAGCGATTTCTTTTCCAGCGCGCGGTCCACAGCCTTCAGGAACTGCTCCTTTTCTATGGGCTTGACAATAAAATCCCCAGCCCCGGCGCGCACTGTGTCTATGAATATCTCCATGTTGCCGAAGCCCGTGATCACCACGATATTCACTTCCTTGTCTATCAACCTGATCTTGCGGATAAGGTCCAGCCCGCTTATGCCCGGCATCATAAGGTCCGTGATCACAAGATCGATCCCGCCTTCCTCGAACCGCTCGAAGGCGCTTTCTCCATCCGGGCAGGTAATAGTTTTGTATCCCGCCCCCTCAAGCAGTTTGACCAGATACTCCGCCACGATCCTGTCATCGTCCACCAAAAGGACGGTCCTCTGGCCCATCGGCTCCAGGAACAAGTTCGAGAATTCAGATGCTTCGTCCATCTTCATTTTCCATTTTTACTAGTTGGCATATACTATTCCAAGGATGCGTATAGTTCCATTATTTTCGTGATTATCATATATTCCGGGCCGATGGGCTACGATCCGCGCTCTAGTTCCGCCAGGCTTTCAGCGGCCCTCTGCTGGTCCGGGTCCAGTTCCAGTATAAACCGGAGAGCCTGCGCAGCCTTGTCACCCATGCCGACGCTGTAATATATGGTCGCAATGCGGTACAAGGCGCCTATATCCTCTTGGTTTAGACGTATTATCCTGCGGTACAGGTGGAAAGCGTCTAGCAGGTTTCCCTTTCGGTCGAACTCGTCCGCCTTGGCCCTCAGCGCTTCGAGCTCCATCTCAGTGTCGTCCCGCGCGGCCATGTTGTTTCTATCCTTCTCCCGGTCCGTGGCCGCTTGGGTCAGAGCCCCCACCTTCTGTCCCAGCTCCCCCGCCTTTTTCTTCAGTTTGTCACACTCCCGGGATTTCTCCTCCAGCCTCCTCATAAGCTCAGATACTGTTCTGGAATCCTCCCGCTCCCGGGTGGTTTCCCCACGCTCTTTTGGCTGGCTGATGACAGCCATTATTCCACGCCCCTTTTTCCTTTCGATTCCCATCTCACAACACCGACATATCGTCCGCCAAAACCTCGAAATCGTAGGCGGCGTTGGACTTTGGGGCGAATAACTGGATCGGCTTGCCCGCAGCAGAGGCCTCGGGCAGCCTGGCGTCCAGCCTTATCCTGGAGCGCACCAGGCTTTTTCCATATTTCCCCTCGATCTTTTTCATTGCCGCCGCATGGATTCCCGTCCGCTTGTCCACCATGTTTGGGGCCAGGCCCGCCACCCGTGTCTCCACTCCCAGCTCGGCATTCACCGCTTCCACCACCTCCATCAGCCCTTCCACCGCAGCCAGGGAAAGGCTCGACCCATGGACTGGAACCAGAGCCTCCGGGCAGGCGCAGAGCGCGTTGAGCGTCAACAACCCGAAACTGGAAGGACAATCCACTATCACCAGTGAGTAGCCCTCATCCATCCGGTCCAGAAGGCCCGATAGTTTCCATGCGCGATCCGGCTCATCCGCCAGTTCCAGTTCCGCCCCATACAAACGCCGGACGGAAGGGAGCAGGTGCAGATCCCGCACCAGAGTGGGAACCACAGCCCGCGCCAGATTATCTTCCTGCCCGATAAGGAGTTCGTATACAGTAGCGGCCTCCGGACCCGGCTCCACCCCCAGGCACAACGTGGCGGCCGCCTGTGGGTCCAGGTCCACCAGCAGCGTCTTCCTCCCTCGCAACGCCAGCGCCGAGGCCAGGTTCACGGCTATGGTGGTGCGGCCGCATCCTCCCTTCAGGCCGGCAATCGCTATTCTTCTTGCCATCCCCCCGTCAGCTCACTTGTGCAGGGCCTGGCCATGGACATCGTGGGCCGCCTCCAGCACAGCCTCGGCCAGGGTGGGATGGGCGAAAAGCGTATCTCCCAGTTGGCGAGCCGTCATCCCGGCCTTCATGGCCACGGCGGCTATATGTATCATGTCTGTGGAGCGGGGGCCTATCATATGGACACCCAGAATCCGATCCGTTTCTCCATCAGCGATGATCTTCACAAATCCGGCTATCTCCCCCGTGGCGTGTGCCCGGGCCAGCCCCCGGAACATGAAGGAGCCCACCTTGGCCCCCGGCGGAGCCTCCTCCTGAGTCATGCCCACGGCGCCGATCTCCGGAATGGTGAATATGGACATGGGCACGGGACCGAAGTTTTTATCAGGTGATTTACCCGCGATCAGGTCCGCCACATGCGCCCCTTCCCGATATGCGGTGTACGCCAGCAGAAAACGCCCCGCCACGTCACCCACGGCGAAGATATTCGGCGAAGTGGTTCTGTAGTCCGGGCCAGTGGCCACGCTGCCATTCTCCCTGGTCGCCACACCGGCTTTCTCCAGACCCAGGGCGCCGGTGGGGAAGCTCCTCCCCACAGAGAGGAACACCTTCTCCGCCACCACTTCCCT
>JAOUMU010000184.1 GCA_029881335.1 Nitrospinota bacterium
CTGGATCAAGTTGGCCTTGGCCACGGATGAACGTGGGTCCGAGGCGGGCAGGATGATGTGGGCCATGTGGCAATCAGAGCATTTGGCGGCCTTCTCGTAGCCCAGCTTGTGGATCTTGCCATGGATCGTCTCCTGATATGTTTCCGCCAGTTTCTTGTGGCATCCACCGCATTGGTAGTTTATCTGCTGGTTGAACTTGTGGCCGGAAACCTTGGCTATGGAATGGGCGGAATGGCAGTCGGCGCAGGTGGGGGGATTCTCTATCTTCCTTCCTTCGGCCGGAAAATGGGCGCTGTGGGAGTAATCGGAGTAAATGTCCTTGTGGCACCCGCCGCAAGTGGTGGGGATGTTGTTCTTATGGACTGTGGAAGCGGGGTCGGAGCTTTTTCTCATTCCGTGGGAGCTATGGCAATCGGTACACACCGCCGGAGCCATGTGCCCTTTTTTCAGAATCTCCACTCCATGGGCGCTGGTGGAATAATCGGCCGCAACCTTGGCCCCTATGGGGGAGATGGAGGTCTGAGGCGTCTTCCCGCCATGACACTTGCCGCAAAGGGAGGGAATCGCGGATTTGAAAGTAGGCGCCGTTTCATCCAGGTGAAACTTTATTTCATGAGAACCGTGGCAGGTGGAGCAGTAGGGCGCTCCTTCGGTCCCAGCCTCCAGCGCCAGGCCGTGGACGCTCTGGGCATACTGAGCCCCAAATGCCCCGTGGCAATGGGCGCACTCCACCCGGACCGTTTTTGCACAAGGGCGGTCCTTCCGCTCCGGATCCACATCCGAATGGCAACCCGCGCAAGGTATGGCTTTATGGACAGAATCCTTCATCTTCTCCCGGGGAACATGAGCCGCCATCCCCTCGCCGGAATGGCAATTAAGGCAAAGCTCGTCCGATACGCCGACCGGTGAAAGCGCCTCTCTTTGCGCCGAATGAGGCTTGTGGCAGGTGACGCAGGAGGGGAGCGCCCATGGCTTATCCCTCCAAAGGGCCACCTGGAGCGTTTTCTCGTGCACCTTGTCGATTTTCACATGGCACCCGGAGCAGGTGTCCATGATTCGCTTACGGGAGACGAGCGAATTCGGATCTGTGCTATTAAGCTGCAGGTGCGCTCCATGACAGTCGACGCATGTGGCGGCCACGGTCAGCCCCTTACCGAAAAAGCTGTTGCCGTGGATATTTTCCGGGAAATTGACGGCGGCGTTCTGTTCAGTGACCGGGTATCCCCGCTTGATGGGAGAGCCCTCCCTGTGGCAGTCTCCGCAAAGAAAGGGACTCCTGGCCCGGTTCACCGGGGAGTTCAGGGAATCGGCTTTACTGATGGCGTGGCTCCCATGACATTGCTGGCATGTGGGAGCGTCCTGGCTCCCTTGGGCCATGGCCTGGCCGTGGGCGCTTTTCCTGTAATCAAAGTTTTCGCTCTTGTGGCACCCACCGCAGGAAACCGGGGGAGTGGGGCTATTATGGAGAGGCTTGGAGACGTCTATCTCCATATCCAGGTCCATCTCCACTGTCAGCTTCGAATCGGGATGGCACTCCAGGCACTTTAGCCCGGCGTGCGGAGAATCTTTTATGGCGTCCTCGTCCACGAAAATGGAACGAATTGCGCCTGACTGGGTGGTAATCTTCTCTTTGGTCTCGTGGCACTCCAGGCAGTCCTCCTGCCCCAGGGCGGGAGAAACGAGGAGCAGAAAAAGCAAGACGGACAGAGCCCGTCTCTTGGCTATCATCGCTCTTCCTCCATGCCCGAAACTATCAGATCAGAGACCGGGCGGGGAGGACCGGGGATTAACTCCCGGCCCTCCAGCCACCTGGCGTTCATTTATCCTAAATCACTTACCTAGCGCCCACACAATGAACACCATTCCCTTCTGGGCCGTGAAATCCGGCTCGATGGGAACCATGGTGATAACTTCACGTATGGCGGCGGAAGCTGGATCCACATCGTTCAGCGACCAGTTGACAGTCTCGTATGTCTCCATGGCGAATCCCAACCCAAAGGTCAGGGCCTCCGTGAAGCGGTACTTGGCCGTCACGTCGACGGATGTCAGCTTCGTCTTCAGGTCCGGCATCTCCATGACGTTGTTGATTCCTCCACCGGTGGTAAAAGTGATCGCCGTTGAGGAATCGGACACCGCATAGTACGCCCCGATATCCAGCTTGTCATCCATGAGAGTCATCATGGCGCCAAGCCCGATGGTGGGGGTCGTGTCCTCGTGAGTCGCGGTCCAGTCGTTCTGGGGATCCACGGACATTGGGCCTTTGCTCCCGCCCCCCCTGTAATACCTGGAGGCCTGCTCCGCCGTCATGCTGTCCGCAGTGTAGAAAGCGAAGAGAGCCAGATGATCCACCGGTCGTGCTGTCACATCGGCCGTGATGGAAGATCCCTTGGAGTTGGTCAGTCCCATCTCCGATTCGCCATACTTGTCCTCCGTCGCCATGTAGGTCAAGGATCCACTGAATGTGGCGGAGGGCCACACCGCCAGCGTGGCGCTGGCCTGGGTCCTGTCCCTTGCGGCGATGTCGTACTTGCGCATCAGCGGATGGTCGTCGAACGCAGTCGCAGGGCTCTGGCCGGCGACGTATTCAGCAGAATGGTAGGTGTTGTAAATAGCCCCTTCCTCGTAGTGGCCATCGATCTTTCTGCTGGAGCTGGAGTAGTTCACCTTCAGCTTTCCGATACCGAACTTGTGGGAAACACCAGCGCTGACCTTGTCCTCTATGGTCTTTTCCACTTCCCTGTAGGAGCGCTCTACCGCTTCATTGAGGTATCCCACTTTCAGGGTCGTGGAAGGCGCCAAGGTATACGCCAAGCCCACCATCATGTCGGTCTTGGTATAGTCCACGGGCAGGTTGTAAAGCGCATGACCCCCATCGATCCCGTCCTGCGCCAAACCGGAGTCTAGCGGGATATAAATAAACATATCCCTGGGAGTCTTGTTGTCAGTGGCGTAGGTCCTGAACTCCAGGTTCACGCTCAGGTCGTCCACAGGCCGGGAGTTCGCCTTGATCGCGTAGTTCATGATATCGATCTGGGCCTCGGCGCTGTTTCTGGGCAAGGGCGTGGAGACGGTGGAATTCGGATTGATCGAGTAGTCAAACAGATCATTGTCCTGTTTGCTGGACGCCGAATCCACCTGCAGCGATA
>JAOUMU010000098.1 GCA_029881335.1 Nitrospinota bacterium
GGGTGGATTTTTTGGGTTTCACCTTGGCGGTAGCCGGTTTATTTGATGGCGGCGCCGGTTCTGATTTTAGATGACTTCTTACTTCCTCGTTGGCCATGATGAGATTATCCATGCTTTGACGCACGAAATCGCCCATTTTTTCCTCTACGATGGCAATGACCAATTTGCCGGAGGGGGTGCTGACACCCGCGAAATTGGGGAAAGGGATATTTTTTGTCTTGTGCCTTTTAAACCTTTTATCCACCTCCTCGGGTGAGTGCAATTCGCCCTCGTCGTATTCATAGACAAGCTTCACATAGTCCCGCTCTTTATGCTCCATTTCAGGAGTGTTCTGGACTATGTTCTCCAACTTGTACTCGGCTGGTTTTTTTGGGGCGGTGTTCATTATTTTTAAAATCCGGCGGAAATATTGTTCATTCCCGTTTTTTGCGAAGATCAGCTCCTGGGGGATTTTTGAGCTTATTTCATATTTAAAAGCCCCTCCCTCGAACCGGCAGGAGCCCAACTCGTATGTAATGCCTTTTATATAAAACCGCTTGTTTATTTTTGGAGTATTTTTTTTAATGTACTCTTCCCTCGCCTGGTCGATCGCCCGATTAATATACTGCAAAAATATCTGATTTTTCAGGTCACCCATATAATGTCGCCCAGGTTGTTATGTAACAAACGTTTACATTTAAGAATATTGTGTGGAATATATATCCCGAGTCGAAAGCATAACAAACCTTTTGCCCATAGGTCAATGAGATTTATTGATACAAGTTCCAGGGAGTGGTAACCCAAAAAAAATGACGGCCTCGAGGAGGAGCTCTCGAGGCCGTCTGCCTTAAGTTATCCGGATTTTCATCCGAATCAGCTGAAACATGGGGGGTTTCAACTGTTGCTACTTTATAGTTAGCTTTTGAGGAGGCTCTATTGGTAGCTGATACTTAGCAATGCACAATTGGTGCCATTCTCTAAATATACGTAACTCCCATAATAACAACAGAATAAAGGTGTCGAAGGGGTGGGTGTTATGATTTATTAGCCGCATCTATCATGCAAACTCCCTTCTGTTTCTGCAACGCCATCAATAACAAAGAGATAAGGATGTGTACGATTAGGTGGCGCCCCAATATGGTGTGTCGTATATGTGGCGCCTCTAATAATCTGGATAAAAATGTGGATCAAACGCAAATGTAATTTCACAAATCGGTGTTGATATATTAGAATCAATCCTTCGCCGACGTAGCTCAGTGGTAGAGCAGCTGATTCGTAATCAGCAGGTCGTCAGTTCAATCCTGACCGTCGGCTCCATTTTATCATCAAAGGCCTCCTTCACCGCCGACTGCGAAGGGTCGGGACGCCGACTGCGAAGGGTCGGGACACCGACTGCGGGCGCCACGAAGACGCTGACGAGGCAAAGGTAATCCCCTCTTTCGAGGGGAGTGTGCTTAGCGGACTGAAGCAGGACGGCTGGAGTTCCGCTCCCCGGTCTACCCGAGTACTTTCTGAAGTTTCAGGTAGTGGACGATAACGGTGGCCATCGTGTCGACTGTGCAGTGGGCATTGTTGAGCACCATGGTGTACAGGGCGCTTTCGCGGGAGTCGTACCCGGTGAAGTCGGCCATGAACTTGTCCCTAGTGTCTTGGTTATCTTCTATTTTCCGTTCCGCGTCCTCCCGGCTGAGCTTGAAGACCCGCTCCACCCGGCGGAGCTTCCACACATGCGGGGCGGTAATCCTGATATGGACGCCATAGAATTTCTCCGGGTCCAACTGGTGGGTGATCACCTGGGCGCCGGCGCCCAGGATGACGCAGTGTCCTTTGTCGGCCATGTTCAGGATGAAGTTTTTCATTTTTCTGAACACATGGGAGGAATGGGATTCCAGGTATGTGGGTACCAGGGCGTCCACGAACCAGTCCTTGAAGGTCCACTTGTGCTCGGAGATTTCGTGGACCATCTCCTGGTCCAGTTCCTCATCGGCCACGATCTGTTCGATCATCTGTCGGGTGAAGAGATTCCATTGGCCTGGCGCCTCTTTTTCCAGCCGCTCCATGACCTTCTGCGCCAGTTCCCATCCCTCGCATCCGTAGTCCCGGGAAATGGTTACGAAAAAGGTTTTTTTCTTCGCGCCGAAATCCTGCTCCTTTTTCCGCTTGGCGATCCAGTCGCGAAAAAATTTCAGGTCTATAACTTCTTCCGGGAAATGAGATCCCTTCATATGCCGCTGGCCCCTCAACTTATCCAATAGGTTTATGGTTAACCCCCGCTCCCCCACGGTGGCTCTTATGTTTAAGATACATTAAATGGGGATCTCTGGTAAACAAAGAAGGGAATTATATGAAATAATCTGGAAGTTTTCCATGGGTTTAATGGCTTCCACGCAAAAAAAAAACCCGGCCGAGAGGAGAGGGCGCCCGGGTGGAAGAAGGAACAGGTGGGTCAAATCACCTCTTGGCGAGCTTGGCCTGGGCCTTTGGGGTTCCTTTTTTCAGCTCCTTGTTGGTAATGAGTTCATCCCATCCGGCCAGAACCAGAGCCTGGGGATTTCTTTTTCCGGTTTTGGTCTTGATTGTCAGCGGAGCGCCCATCTGCCTCACGAAGGAATAACGGACGTTGGTGAAGTAGTCGTATCCCGGTTCGGCCAGGAACCTGTCCCAGGATTCGAGTACCGTGGAGAAATCAAGCTCAGTCTCCTGCTGGGAAAACGCTCTTTCGAATGATTGCTCCACCTGGTCCTGAGCAAAAGCGAAGCCTGTGGAGAGGAGGAGGATTGCGATGATGGTAGTAGAATCGTGGATTAATTTTTTCATTTTTAATCTCCTTCTTTTCTTGGCCAAATTTCTTTATTTAAAATATTGAGGCCCTTTGAGCCTTTACACCTGGTTTATTACAAATGGGGCGCCAATTGGGATTTCCTCCGTGAATTCAATGCGCTGGGCCTGGGAAAGATGGTATGGGCTATATGCTGGAGGCGTGTATCGGGACATCATGTGTCCCCAGAAAGGTCACACCCGATTTGCGGAAGTCTGGGTGAGAGTTGTGATAAATTGGAGTTTGCTGGAATATTGGCGCGATTTTGCAAATACTCCGCGGAGGTGACCAACGTGGTCTTTATTTGCCTGGTCAGGACTGGAAGCTGAGGCAATGTCTGAACATGGATACTCGAATTGGGTCAAAGGGGCCGCAAGCCATGAAAAATGTATAAGCGCCTGCGGCGGGCTGGTTAGGTGATGCGGATGGCTCAAGGGCTGGAACGAAGATGAAGTATTCCTGGCAATATTAACCATATGTTGAAAAATTACGACCATCGGACGGAGCAGGAGCGGGAGGATTCTATTCACCCAGCCACCCCGGATATAGCCAGGGAACCTGGGGATTATTTTCTCATAAACACCTGGAGGCGAAACAGGGCCGCCTACATTCTATTGATAACACTGTCACTTACTGATTTGCATTTCATTACTGCCACGGGATTGATCACGATTCCAATAACAGTGTTTTACATACTTCTGGCTGCGCTCTCCCCCGTGTTATTGATGAAGATATTTAGCCGTGGCGCGGTGGTTGAATACACTCTTCCGGCCCTGCTGGCGCTGGTGATCATTGTGAACTATTTTGCCCATCTTGGGGAAATCCGATTAACGACTGTCATTTTCTCCTTGATGTTTATATTTTACTTCTTCATTGCGCTAAACCTGATCAGGACCATGACCCCCAGGGATTTTATCATTATCTCAAAGGTTGTGATATATCTATACCTGTTTAACGTCGTGGTGTCCCTGATTGATTTGTATCTCGGTATCAAGCTGGATATCTTCGGTGTGCTCAATGGTATAAATTATGATTTGCGCTATAACGTTTACCGTTTGCGTGGATTTTCCAGCGAACCCTCCTATGCGGCCATAATCATAGCAACCACTCACATATTATACAGCCGCCTGTCCCTGGCGTTCAGGGAGAAGAAAAGTCCATATATTGTGGCCGCATCGATATTTATGATAATCGCATTCAAGTCTGTGTATGGATATCTTCTGCTCATGGTGATCTTCGCAGAGGAGATTCATGTGATGCGCCAGCAAGACCGGTACAATAAGGGGCGCAGCGCATCTATGTTCCCTGTTCTGGTGATTTCCGGGATCCTGTTTTTCCTCATGATGGTCATACTCATTCAAGAAAGCGCCGCCGGCGCCCGGCTGGCCGAAGTGGTCACGCGGTTGTTCTCGGAGGGGTTGTACGGATTGCAGCGTCTCGAAGGTGGCACCTGGGTTCGTCTTCAGTTGGCTCTCGATTTCCTAACTTTTTTCTTTCAGGGGACGGCGTGGGAAATGATCTTTGGCATAGGAGCTGGATCCGCTTCCTTGGTGTTTGGTGAGGAATACGGCAGAACTGTGGGCACATGGCAGGCGGGCATGTATTACTTGAATATTGGTGGGTGGGGATATTTCCTGGATTACGGTATCATGGGAACCTTATCGCTGATATATGTGTTTTATAAAGTAGCGTTGAAAGGGTGGCGCAGTGTGGCCCTGATAGTCGTCACATGGACAAATGCAAGCTTCAACACGATGCTGTTCTGGTACGTTATTACATGCCTGATAGTGATAGTTCATTTTGATTTGGTGCAATCAATGATCAAAAGGGGAAACAGGCAGGAGGAACTGCGGCACCGGGATAAAAACGAATAGAAAGTTAGTTCAGTGGCCAGTTCTTTTCCAGCTTCCGGATCTCCTCTTCCAGAAGCTCCCTATTGATGGGGGAGCTTTTCAGCAATTCGTTGCGGAACCTGCGCAGATAGGCCTGTTTTTCCTCGTTCAGAGATTTCTCCAGTTCCGCCCGCTTCATCATGATGTCGGAGATCAACTCCTGCCGAAGTCCATGCTCTTCGGTTTTTATTTCCACGTTCAGCATGTCCCGCCGTTTTTGCCTCTCCACTGCCATTTCCCGCTCCAGTGAGGCCATACGGCTCTCCATTTCCGCTTTCAGCCTTTCCTCCGTACGCGCCAGGTTCCTGGTATGGCTTGCGTCCAGCTCCGCCATCTGCCGTGCGCGTCTTTCGGCCATCTCCTCCTCCGCCGTCTCGCGCAGGGCGGCAAGCTCGATCTCCCTGGCATGCTCAATCTCCTCGCGCAGTTTCTTGCGCTCCTCAAGGGAATACAATTGCGCCTCTGTCCTGGCGCTTTCCATCAGCCTTTCACGTTTGTCGTCAAGCTCACGGTCGAGCTCGAGCAGAGTTTTTTCCCGTGCCTTGGCCGCTTCCTCCTCCAGTCTGGACATCATCTCGTTTTCCAGCTCCGCCACCTTGAAGCGGGCCTCCTCACTGGCATGAGCTTCCAGCTTCTCCCTTCGCGACTTGAGAACGGCGGCCAGCGAGGCTTCCCCTTTCTCCCTCTCGGCGTCCAGTTCGCTCATCAGGTCGCTTCGCTTCTGAGCCGCGTCCATGGCTGCCTGGCGCAGACGTTCCGCCCGCTCCTTTTCGATCATCGTCTCCATCTCTATGCGCATGATCTCCAGACGCTCGGAGGCGTGAGATTCGATCTCGGCCATCTTCTCGCTTCTGCGGGTCTCCACATCCCTCCTGATGACCATCGCCAGCCGCTCTCTTTCCAGCAGCGCTTTTTCACGCAGTTTCGCCGCCAGCGACGCTTTCCTTCTTTCAAGGGATTCCCGCAGTTCATTGGCAAGCCTGCTCTTTTCCCTGCCAATAGCGGCATTGAAACGACGCTTCATACGCTTCTTGTGCTCGTTGATTATGGCGTCCACCTTTGCGGCGCGGCCCTTCTCCTCTTTGGCAAAACGGTCCTCGATGGCCTGCTGGCGTCGGTTTCTGGTCTCCTGGTCCCAGGCGCGGATTTTCTCTCTGGCTTCCTCCCGCATTTGGGCAATCTCGTTCTTCAGCTTCGCCAACCCGGTGGTCCGCTTGTCTTCTATCTGGGCGGCCACCTCCTGCTCCAGTTTGACCAGTCTGGGCGTGAGGGTTGATTTCATCTGAGCTCGCAAAGCCTTACGTTCCGCATCTACCTGCTCGCGCAACGCCGCCCTGGCCTGCCGCTCCTCTTCGGTTATCCTTTCGATAAACTTGTTTCGCAGCAGCTTCTCCTCATTGCGCACCGCCAGATCCATCCTTCTCAGCCGATCTGCGCGCTCATTGGCCACTTCCTTGGCCATGGCGTTTAGCATATCCGCCTTCAAGGCATCCACCTCCGCCTTGAGCTTCTCGAACCAACTGTGGCGGAGCTGTTCCATCTCGCCGGACAAAGCCTCGGTCATATGCTTGCGGGACTGGGTTATATCCATATCCAGCTTCTGGCGATGTTCGGCCTCCTCTATCTCCAGGCTCCGGGCGAGGACGTCCATCCGTTCGCTCCGGCGTTTTTCTATCTCCGCGTCAAGCGCTGTACGCAGGTTCTTTCTCTCGTCCTGGATTTTTCGCTCCATCACCGCCTTTAACTTGGCGAAATGGTTACCAGCCTCCACCTTGGCAGACTCCATGTTTCCACGGCGCAGCTCCAGTATTTCCTTCTCCACCTGGATCGCCAGCCTGTCGCGCTCCGATTCGATCCTGGCCTTGGCCCTGTTCTTGAAAGCCACCAGCGCATTTTTCACCAGATCGCGCTTTTTCGCCCCCTCGATTCGCATCTTTTCGGCTGACTCGGCCAACGCCCGAGCCTCCTCCGTCGCAACCCTGCCGGAGATCGCCTCCATCGCGGCCCTCTCCTCGCCGGCCAACTTTTTGGTCAGTTCCAGAAGTCTGGAGTTGTAGAGTTCTTCCGCGTCACTTACGGCTTTTTCCAAAATCGAGTCCCGCTCCAGCTGGGCCCGGGCGCGCTGGGCCTCGGCCAGCCGCTTCATCGACCGGTCCGACTCCTCGTCGAATGCCGAGGAGAAGAGCATGACATCGCGCCAGGCGCCCTGGATCAGCGAGCCTCGCAGGGCGTCGGTCTCCTGGACGGTGTCCACTTTCTTCCGGGAGCGGTATTCCTCCATCTCCACATAAACTTCGTCCATTTTTTCCTGGCGGAACTTTTCTACCCGGGCCTCGATTTCCTCTGCTTTTTTTTGTCGATCAGCTTCAAGGTCGTTCCACACCATTTCGCGGATCTTCTCCACCTCGCCGACGGCAGCCGCCTTTATCTCGTGCCGGCGCATCTCCTGGGCCTCCAGCAATTCCTGCTCGAATTTGGCCATGGCCGCATCGCGCTCGTCCACCAGTCTGTTTCGCAGCCTCTCCCTGTTCTCGGCGGACAATTGCTCCAGTTCGCTAAACCGGCGACGTCTTTCCGTCTCCGTCTCAATGGCCAGAAGACGCGCCTGGGCTTCCCGGGCGTTGGATAGCTCCATCTCCATTCGTTCCATGCGGGATCGCTCAATGTTTCTGACCGAGTCCTCTGCCCTCTTAAGGCTGGCATTTTCAAACTCGCGGGCCTGCGCATCGGCTCTCTCCCAGGCGGATTTGCGGTACACCTCAATCTCAGCGTCTATCTTCCCCTTCTCCTGCTCAAACCACGCCTTGAGCTTGGCTTGGGTCCGAAGCTCCTTTCCGCGGCGTTGGGATTCGATTTCGTTTTCGATCCTCGCCAGCATCTGCCCGCGCTCCCGCTCCATGGAAGCCTCGAATTCATTCCGCTTTTCCGCTTTTAACGCCTCTATCTCCTCCCTTATAGAGTCAAGCCTCCTGGCGCTGTCATCGGATATCTCCTCCCTTGCTTTTTTTAACGCCTCCCTAGTCAGCTCATCATCCGGCGCCCCTGCCAGAATGGCTGCGGCGGAAGTGAAAGCGGCCTGAGCGTTGGAGTCTGGCTGGGAATAGACAAGCGGCGGCAAAGGAGCCTGGGTGGGACGCAGGGCGCCATGGTCTGGCACGAAACCTAGATAGGAAACGGCCAGGCCCGTTGCTTCCTCCAGAGATGCCCGCAGCGACGGGCCCAAATCCAGATCCCCATAATATCTGGCTTTGTTCAACATGATATGGGTCAAAGGCGCCGCCATGACCTTGTCAAGTTTGGCTAGCAACTTCTTATCACTAGCAAGGGCTTCCCTCAGCGCCACGAATATTCCCATACCGGTCGGCGCCCCGGTATCCTCTATTCGCTTAAGAGCCCTTTTCACCTTCGCCGTTCGGCTGAATGATCTGTGCGCCAGGCGGATAGCGAGGTTGTGGAATATCTCTCCTGCGGAGGAGGCTCCGGCGGAAGGCTCCACCACCATCAGGGGGGAGTTGGCGTCAAGGAAGTATTCTATGGAATGGTGATTATCCAGCATCCCCAGGTCTACCACCACGAAATCCGCGCCTAGGGCGGCCAGGTTGTCGACCAGCTTTTTCCTTGGCTTTATCCTCTTGTCCGGCCCGGTAGGATACTCAGTTCCTCCATCTGCCAGCATGACACCGCCATAGAGGGTGGGGACCACCACTTTGGCCAGATCCCTGGCCCTGCCGGCTATATGGTCTTCCAGCTTCAATCCGGGCGGTTCCATTCCCAGCATGGTGTGGATCCGCCGTGTCCCTCGCGCAAGATCGGCCAATATCACAGTGTGACCCATGGCCGATAATGTGGCGGCCAAGTTTACCGAGACAGTCGACTTGCCGCAGCCGCCGGTGGTCCCGGAAACCGCAATAATATTGGATTTTTTCGCCTTGACGCTTTTTCTGGGTCGGCCTCCCGTGTTACCCTTGCTCTTGGCGCCCGTGCCTTTATTGGGCATATCCCTGGAGGCCTTTGCAGGCTCTGGGCTGCTCTCCTCGGATGATCCCGGCGTTTCTGGTGGCATGGATGTTAAACCAATCCCTTAGGTATTTCGGCGAACTCCAGTTATTATAATAGGTTATGATAAACCCGTCAATCATGAAATTTCGGGCTGAAACCATTAGAGGCAAAGAGGCTTATCCTTTTTCTGAAATGCAAAACAGCCCTGATACGGTGCAATCTTGACATGAGCAAGGATTGGGGAGATTCGGTTGATTTATACGTATAGCGGATATGTTACACCGGAAGGGGAAAGTTTCCGTGATGAGGCGCTTTCTGGGCGAAGATTTTCATTGACAATAATCAATGGGATGATCAAACTAGTCAATTCCACAGGCGCGTAGCTCAGTGGGAGAGCGCTTGCTTGACACGCAAGAGGTCGGCGGTTCGAAACCGCCCGTGCCTACCATTGCAGGGATTTAGTATTTAGTGGAGGTTTGTATAAAGGAACAGATGGCGTCCGAGCACGTCCCCTACGTGGGGAGGGCCGACTTCTCTTTTGGTGAGGTGCGGTATTTCTAACGTACAAAAACGGTTCAAGGTAAACGACCAGATAGGCAGTAAGTCCGTGATGGTCGTCGGTAGCGATGGGGAGCAGTTGGGTGTCCTTTCCCTCAGGGATGCGCTGGAGCATGCCAGTGACGTGAACATGGATCTGGTGGAGGTGGCGCCGAATGCCAAGCCGCCGGTGTGCAGGATCATGGACTACGGCAAGCTTCTGTATCGGCAGAGCAAGAAGGCGCATGACGCCAAGAAGAAGCAGAAGATAATTCGGCTCAAGGAGGTGAAGATCACCCCCAAGACCGAGGAGCATGATTATCAGTTCAAGCTCGGCCATGTGAAGAGGTTCCTGGCGGAGGGGGACAAGGTGAAGGTGAGCGTATTCTTCAAGGGAAGGCTTATCACTCATACGGAGCTTGGGATCAAAGTGCTGGACAGGTTGAAGAGGGACCTAAGCGAGGTTGCCATGGTGGAGTCGGAGCCTGAACGAATGGGCAAGACACTTTCGATTGTTGTCGCGCCGCTGGCGGCTGCCAAACCGGTGAAGCAAAAGGAAGAAACTCACGAAGAGAACGATATCGTCGCGGACACAGAGTCCACTGATGTTGAAGTGAGCTGAAAAGTTATAGAGAGACAGGAGAAAATATAGTGCCGAAGCAGAAGACAAACCGGGGCGCCGCCAAAAGATTTAAGGTGACCGGCTCGGGAAGGATAAAGTATAAGAAGGCGTCGTCGCGCCATATTCTGACTTCCAAAAGCAGAAAGACAAAGCGCGGCTTTCGCCATGCCGGCATCGTGGATCCGGCCAATGAAAGAAACCTAAAGCGCATCATGCCGCACCTTTAGAACAATGAGGCATGGGCGCTGATGTATGACGCAAAGCAGACAGGATTGAGCGATGGCTAGAGTATCAAGAGGGCCGGCCAGCAGGGCCAGGCGAAAAAAGATAATGAAGCTGGCCAAGGGCTACCAAAACGCCCGAGGCAATACGCTGCGACACGCCAAAGAGGCGGTAGTCAAGGCGATGAAGGACAACTACCGCGACAGGAAGCTGCGCGCCAGGGATTTTAGAGCCCTCTGGATTGTCCGTATCAACGCTGCGGCCAGGAGTCATGGCATAAACTATTCCCGCCTCATAGAGGGGCTGGGGAAGGCTGGCGTGGAGATCAACCGCAAGATGCTGGCCCAATTGGCGGTGACGGAGGCGGATGCCTTCGGCAAGCTGGTGGAATTGGCCAAATCTCAAGCCGGGATGCAAGCCACGGCTTGACCGCGGTTCGCGCGGAGCGGGTGGTGGCCTTTATCCCCCACCGCGCATGATATAGGACTGGCAAAGCCGCTCTTGGTGAGCGGCTTTTTTTTAGCCAACGCGAAAATTATTTTCAAACCATGGGGGAGCCAAGGATTTAATTCCGCCTGGGGGCGGGCCGAATATCCAATAGCCTTATGCTTGACGATCTGGAAAAACTAAAAGCCGGTTTTCTGTCCAGGATATCTTCCGCCGATTCCCTGCCCCAGCTGGAGCAGGCCCGGGTGGAGCTTCTGGGGAAGAAGAGCGAAATTATCGGGCTCCTGAAGGGCTTGGGAAAGCTGGCCCCACAAGACCGTCCGATGGCGGGCAAGGCGATCAACAACCTGCGTGTGGCCGTGGAGACCGCCCTGGAGCAGAAGATCTCCACCATCAGCCGCCGGGAAATGGTCGAAAGGCTGGAAAAGGAAACCTTTGACATCACCTTGCCTGGCAGAAAAGCGGGTGAAGGCGGATTCCACCCGATAGGCCTTGTGATGGAGGAGCTGATAGATATCTTCGCCGGGCTGGGTTACATGGTGGAGGAAGGCCCGGAAATAGAAACCGACGAGCGCAACTTCAAGATGCTCAATTTCCCCGACGACCACCCGGCCCGCGACATGCAAGACACATTCTGGGTCCAGAACGGCGCCAGGCTGCTGCGCACCCACACCTCACCGGTGCAGGTCCACGCCATGGAAAAGTACAAGCCACCCTTCGCGGTGATCGCCCCCGGGCGGGTGTTCCGCTGCGACTCCGATGTCACCCACTCCCCGGTGTTCCACCAGTTGGAGGGATTCCATGTGGACAAGGGGATAAACTTCGGTCACCTGAAAGGCTCGCTGGAACTGTTCATTCACAGGCTGTATGGTGTGGATACCAAAGTTCGTTTTCGACCCAGCTTCTTCCCATTCACCGAGCCGAGCGCCGAGATGGACATAAGCTGTGTGATGTGTGGCGGCAAGGGATGCCGTCTTTGCAAGGGGACCGGCTGGATGGAGATTTTAGGCGCGGGGATGATCGACCCGAACGTGCTGTCCGCGGGGGGGATCGACCCTGAGGAGTGGACCGGGTTCGCGTTCGGATTCGGAATAGAAAGAATAGCCATGCTCAAATATGGTATCGATGATATCCGGCTGTTGTTCGAAAACGATCCCAGATTCCTTGGGCAATTCCGATGAGCCGGGGGAAGTAGGGCGCCATGCTGGTATCGTGCAAATGGATGGAAGAGC
>JAOUMU010000032.1 GCA_029881335.1 Nitrospinota bacterium
TAAAGCCACCCAGATTCGATGACAAGGATGTAAACCACCATGATGCGCTTTGGGAGCATATTCACGAGCTTTCGCCGGAGCTGCTGGCCTGGCTGATAAGTTTCATCCTGATCGCCAGGATCTGGCAGGAGCAGCATGTCGTCTGGTCATACTCCAAGGACTGCGACAAACTGACCATCGCCCTGACACTGGGCCTGATGGCGACCGTATCGCTGATACCCTTCGGGTCATCGCTGGTGGGGCAGTACCCGGAGGCTCACTCGACAGTGTATATATTTTCTGGAATAATGGTGGCCAATGGAATTATGTCCGCCGCTCTTTCCCGGCAACTGGCCCTAAGCCACCATCTGCATGGGGGAAAAGGTAAAATCCCGCTGATCTCTCGCATGAGTTATCACTTGACAGTTTTTCCGGCCACCGCCATCTTCGCTGTGGTGTTAACCCAAATTCACCACCCTTTGCTGGGGATGGCAGGATGGTTCGCCGAGCCAGTGGCGGCGTTCGCTTTCTGGCAATTCAGAGGCCAGAAGGACATAATTAGCTGAGCGGAAAATATACACGCCCCGCTGGGATTAAATATCATGGCCTCGCGCCTCTCAACCTTTTGTAATATAATATCATCTGGCGAATGGACATTCCGGAGATGAACATGGAAACTCAGATTGAGATACCTCCTGCTATTTTCAATACTATTGTTAACGCGACCAAGGTTGCGGCGCTGACGGGCGCCGGTGTGAGCGCCGAATCGGGCGTGCCCACTTTCCGGGGGGAAAACGGGCTGTGGCGAAACCGACGGCCAGAGGAACTGGCCAGCATGGAAGGGTTTCTGGACGATCCCAGGCTGGTGTGGGATTGGTATGACTGGCGGCGAACCACTATCGCATCGCTAAAACCCAACGATGGGCACTACGCCTTGGCGGAGATGGAGACAGTATATGAAAACTTCACCCTGGTGACTCAGAACGTGGATGGTATCCACGCCCTGGCCGGCAGTCGTGATCCGGTGGAAATGCACGGGAACATCTGGTATGTGCGCTGCCTCAAGGAAGGAACCGTGATGGAGAACCGGGAGGCGCCCCTTCAAAGAATTCCCCCTTTATGCCCTAAATGCAATACCATGGTTCGGCCCAATATCATATGGTTTGGTGAGGAGCTGGATACGGAAACCATCAAAAGGGCGGGTAGCGCGGCCAGGGAGTCGGAAGTTTTCTTCGTGATAGGCACCTCCTCGGTGGTGCAACCGGCGGCCAGCCTAGCGGGACTGGCCCAGCGCAATGGCGCGGTGGTGGTGGAGGTGAATCTGGAAAGGACTCCCCTCACCGATTCGGTGGACCTTTTTCTGGAGGGTCCCTCCGGCAAGATTTTACCTGATCTTCTGCGGAGGATCTGCAGGGCCAGGGGCTTTGACGTATAACAAGCGGGACATGAAAGAAATAAATGGCCGGTAAGGAAAATATCATACAGCGGATCAAGGGAGTCAAGGACATCCTGCCCCCCGATGTCTCCGTCTGGCAATGGGTGGAAGATAGCGCCCGGGAGACTTTTGAAAGCTTCTGTTACTCGGAAATCCGAATTCCGATCTTCGAAAAAACAGGCGTGTTTTCCCGAGCCATAGGCGAGACCTCCGATATCGTGGAAAAGGAAATGTACACCTTCACCGACCGGGGGGGCGAATCGCTCACGTTACGCCCGGAGGGAACTGCCTCCGTGGTGCGAGCCTATGTGGAAAACCAGATGTACAATCCGCCATCGGCGAAAAAACTCTACTACCTCGGCCCCATGTTCCGCGCGGAACGGCCCCAGGCCGGCAGGTATCGCCAATTCCATCAGATCGGCGCGGAGCTTTTCGGAACGGAAGACCCGGGGGCGGACGCCGAGATGATTCACCTTATGATGTCCATTTTCGAAAACCTGGGCGTGAATGAGCTCACCTTGCGGATTAATTCCCTGGGTTGTCCCCAGTGCCGCCCTGTCTATAGGGAAAAGCTGGCGGTGTACCTCGTCTCCAGACGCGAGGGATTGTGCGACAATTGCGTCAGGCGGGTGGACAGAAATCCACTGAGAGTCCTGGACTGCAAATCGCGTGCATGCGGGCAGATCGCCGAAGAAGCGCCCCCCATGACCGGTAGCCTGTGTGGAGATTGCAAAACCCACTTTGACAGGACCCAGACCCTGCTGGCCGCAGTGGGCGTGGAGGGGAAAGTTGAGCCCAGGCTTGTCCGCGGACTGGACTACTACTCCCGAACCGCGTTCGAGGTGGCTTCCGGCGCCCTTGGCGCCCAGGACGCAGTGGCAGGAGGGGGTCGGTACAACTCCCTGGTGGAACAGTTCAACGGCCCCCCCACTCCCGCCATCGGATTCGCCATCGGCATGGAGCGGCTGATCAGCCTGGTGGATGACAAGGGGGGAACTCTGGCGCCGGAACTGTTCTTTATCCCCCTAAGCGCCAAAGCGGAGGAAAAAGCGGTTTTACTGGCCAGAAACTTGCGTGACGGTGGATACATGGTGGATATGTCCTATGGCGGATCGCTGAAGAGCCAACTCAAAAAAGCGGACAGGGCCTCGGCTAATATGGCCGTGATCATCGGCGAGGAGGAACTGGACAAATCAATAGCGCTGGTCAAGGAGATGAAAACCGGGGAGCAATCCACCATACCGCTGGAAGAACTGACCCATTGGCTGGACAAATATTTCATGGGGGAAGAGTAGACGTCTCTATCCACCTCTCGGGATAAGAATCACCTCACATCGATCCCCCACGACGCAATTGTATCCTTTACGCTACGCTCTCTATGGCAAATATTGCACAATAACAGACATCTGCGCCATAAGGAAGGATCAGGTGAATCAGCCTCACACATAATCACCATAATATCAATACGATATACTCTTGGCTTTCGGGGAGGTTTGGCGCCATTTATGCTGTATCAGTAGGCATGGAAACAAATGCAATCGCGGATAGAACGATGATTCTTTCAAGTGTAGGAAGCCGGTTGGATGCGCCGCTGAATTTCTCCTCCTTTAACGGCGGCTTTCCGGGGAATAATTATGACGACCTGGTTTCCCCCCGGTTCCTGACCTACGGAGTCAGTGTATCTGACGGCCCCTACACTCTTTTGCATGGCTGCCTAGATGGCGCCGATTCCAGAAGTTTTGGCAGTTCCCCGGTGACTGTGCCATACAGCATTGGGTTGCAGTAGCAGTTCTCCTCTTCTCCACCGTCGTCCGCGCCTACCCCTTGGCGCGGGCGGCGGCTCTCCTTTTTACAGCGCGAGTGATCGGAATTATCTATGGGTTCCTCTTGGCCGTGGGCCGGGTCACACTGGATCGCGGTCCAGGAGGGCAAGCTGTGTGTCGTGAACACCGGTTTTTACCAGATATTTTCCATCGAAGCAGGCCTTGCAGAAGTCATCCCGTCTCTCCCCTTGCACCGACAGCATCCTTTCCACGCTAAGGTAGGCCAGACTGTCCGCCTCTATATAGTCGCATATCTGCGCCATAGAGTAGGTCGAGGCGATCAGTTCCGTCCTGGTGGGGGTATCGATCCCATAAAAGCAGGAGTGTGTGGTGGGGGGTGATGATATGCGCACATGGACTTCCCTGGCCCCGGCGTCGCGAATCATTTTGATGATTTTGCGCGAGGTGGTGCCCCGGACTATGGAATCGTCCACCACCACAACGCTTTTTCCGCAGATTAATTCCTTGATCGGGTTGAGTTTTATCTTCACCCCAAAATGGCGGATCGATTGGGCCGGCTCTATGAATGTCCGCCCCACATAATGGTTCCTGATTATCCCCTTGTCGAAGGGGATGCCGGATTCCTCCGCATAACCTAGCGCCGCCACCACCCCTGAATCGGGAACCGGGATCACCACGTCCGCCTTCACCGGCATTTCCAGGGCCAATTGCCGGCCAAACTGTTTGCGTATGGAGTGGACATTGGCGCCAAAAATATTCGAATCGGGCCTGGCGAAATAAATAAACTCGACAATACAATGGCATTTCTGGCGCCCCTTGCCGAAGGGGAAATAGCTGTATATTCCTTCGTCGTTGACCACGATAATCTCGCCCGGCTCCACTTCCCGGATAAACTCGGCGTCGATCAGGTCGAAGGCGCAAGTTTCCGATGCGAAGACATATGCGCCGCCCAGCCGCCCCATGGCCAACGGGCGGAACCCATGTACATCGCGAGCCATGATCAGCTCGTTGGTCCCCAATATGGCCAGGGAGAATGCCCCCTCCACCTGAGACAACGCATCCACGAGCTTGTCCTGCAGCCTCTGCCCCTGGCTTTTGGCGATCAGGTGTATGATGACTTCCGAATCCATGGTGGACTGGAAGATGGAGCCCTCCTCCTCCAGCTTGGTCCGCAAAGTATCGGCGTTAATCAGGTTTCCGTTATGGGCCAGGGCCAGGGGGCCTCTGGAGTATTCGATGGCCATCGGCTGGGTGTTCTTGAGCTGGGAGATCCCATGGGTGGAATATCGGTTGTGGCCGATGGCCGTGGAGCCCGCTAGCTTGATGATGCGATCTTCCGTGAAAATATCGGAGACCAGGCCCATGCCCCGCTCCACGAAGTGGCGGATACCATCCGAGGAGACTATCCCCGCAGACTCCTGCCCCCGGTGCTGCAGGGCGTACAGGCCCAGATAGGCCAGGTTCGCGGCCTCCGGATGCCCGTGGACGGCGAAGACACCGCACTCCTCCTTGAACTTGTCAGGAAGCATCACACTCGGTTCGTTGGGCTCAGGCGCCATGTCGGATCGGCGCAATGCCAGCAAATTGCGAAATCAGATACATACAAAGGGGCATCCGCGCTAAAAAAGGCCATGCATTCTTGCGAAAGTTTATGTTCGATTATACAACACCTCTCTGCGCAGATGAGTATGACTTTTCGCCGATATATAAATGGGAATCCGCCTGGGGGCAATGAACCTGTTTTGACCTGGTCTATGGCCCATGTTCTTTATCCTTGCCAAATGCGGAGTCTTTGGTAGAATTTTAGATTCTTTTGATTCAATACACGAGGGACCAAATGGGCAGAATAAATTATCTCTTTACTTCCGAGTCCGTTTCCGAAGGACATCCGGACAAAATCAGCGACCAGATTTCCGACGCTGTACTGGACGCCATCATAGGGCAGGACCCTATGGCCAGAGTGGCTTGCGAAACTTTTTGCACAACCGGCCTTGTGCTGGTGGGTGGCGAATATACATGCAATCCCGATGTTAAATTCGATGTGACCGATATCGCCAGGGATGTTATCAAGGATATCGGCTACAACGATTCATCACTCGGTTTTGACTACAAGTCGTGCGCCGTGCTTAACGCGCTGCATGGTCAGTCGCCAGATATCGCACAGGGGGTGGTGCGAAACTCACCTGAGCAGCAGGGCGCCGGTGACCAGGGGATCATGTTTGGATACGCCACAAACGAGACTGAGGAACTGATGCCCCTTCCCGTTGTGCTTTCCCACAAGATATTGTTGCGCCTGGCGGAACTGCGCAAAAGCTGCGAGATGCCCTATATCCGGCCAGACAGCAAGTCCCAGGTGACGGTGGAATACGTGAATAAAAAGCCGCACCTGATCGACACCGTGGTGGTCTCCACCCAGCACACCGACGATATCACCCTGGAGAAGCTCAAGGAAGAGGTGATTGAAAGGGTGATCAAGCCTGTGATGCCTGCCGATCTGTTCAAGGAAAAGAAAGTCAAGTTCCATATCAATCCCACCGGCAGGTTCGTGGTGGGCGGGCCTCATGGTGATACTGGTCTTACCGGTCGCAAGATCATCGTGGACACTTACGGCGGCGTCGGCTCCCACGGTGGTGGCGCCTTCTCCGGCAAGGACCCCAGCAAGGTGGACCGCTCCGCCTCCTATATGGCCCGCTATGTGGCCAAAAACCTGGTGGCGGCCGGGCTGATGGACAAATGTGAGGTCCAGCTGGCCTACGCCATCGGCGTGGCCGAGCCGGTGAGCCTGCTGGTGGACTCCTTTGGCACACGCAAAGTGGAGCAGAAGCAGATCCATGACCTGGTCCGCGAGCACTTCGACCTCACTCCTTACGGGATAATCAAGACCCTGGACCTGCGTCGGCCCATCTTCCGCAAGACGGCCGCTTATGGCCACTTTGGCCGCCAGCTTCCGGAGTTCACCTGGGAGAAGACCGACAAAGCCGATGCCCTGCGCAAGGCCGCTGGTCTGTAGGCTCCCCGATGATGTAGAGAAAAGCTTCCTGTACGCCCCCGGTTTGATTGGGCCGGGGGCGTTTTCTATTTGCAATGCCATCAGAAATCCCGGAGCGGATTCCTGACTATAAGCATCAATCCCTTAAAGCCCTCACAAGGATTCCTTTAGGCGGAGGGCGGCGGCCCGTTCGATATTGGCGCGGATTTCCGGGTGGGCCTCCATCGCCTCGAAAAGATCGCCTCGTTTCAGTTCCAGCAGTGAGCAAGGTGTCACAGCCCACACCGTGGCGATCCTCGGCTTTTCTTGCAGCAGGGCCAGCTCCCCGAAAAAGCCGCCAGCCATCAGCGTCGCCAGGTCGCGACGCTCTTCCCCTTCCCCCTGGGAAACGCGCACCACCCCCCGGACGATGAAATACATCGACGAAGCGGAGTCCCCTTGGCGGATAATATCCTCCCGCACCGCGAACATCCTGGATATCATCCTGTGAGCCAGCGTCTCGAATTCCGCTTCCCCGAATCCTTGAAAGAAGGGAACCTTGCGTAAAAGATCCATCGGCGTCACTTCCAGTTCCTCCGTCTTTATACCCCGCAACAGGCTCAGGGCCATACGAAAGCCGCTGAGGGCCTCCTCCGCCACACCCCTGGGGAGCGAGCCTTTCGCCTCCTGCTCCCGGATCGCCTCGATTTTCGTCAATAGCGACAAGCGGCGCCCCAGCCGCTCCTGCATGGCGTTCACAAATTCCGGTATCTGCTCCGCCTGCTCATCGAGCCTCTTCATGGCCCCGGCGCGCCACTGCTGATACAGCGCCCGTACTTCCTCCAACACTTCGGTGGAGAAGGAGCGCAGATCAGTGTAGTCTCCCAGTTGCTTTAGCACCAGGGAGCTCCCCTGCAGCCGCCCCCAGGAGACCTCGTAATCGTGGGCGATTCTGGCAAGGTGCAGGTGGTGGGTGAATGGGGCCAGCAGGTCTAACTTATCCATGGCGGACACCACCCGCTTGGCCCACTGGCGGCGACGCAGATGGTGGTAGTCCACCTTGGAGAAATCGCTGTGATGCCGGATGGCATCCATTTGCAGATCCAGGGTAAGGGCCATCTCGTTATATGCCGTCTCGGAAAGGTGGCCCCTTCCCAGCAGATCCATATAAAGCGCCTTCTCCTCGGTGAATCCGAACATCAGCAGAAGGTTCTTCTCGTGCTGATGATCCAGCTCGCCGCTTCGAAGCTGGACCAGCGACTGGTGATACAGCGCAACCTCTTCCTGCAGTTCGGCCTCCAGCCGCCGGGCGATGGCGCGGGAGAAGAGGCCGCTGTTGGAAAGCTCCGGGATTCGCTCACCTGCCCGCTGGGCGGCCATCAGGCCTCCCTCAATGCTGGCGAACCTGTCGGCCAGCGGCGGTTTGTCCAACCCCAGCATGCGAACCAGCCTTTTCATGGTCAACCCCTGGAACAGCAGGGTGAAAAGCACCGCCCCGGTGACAAGGTTCACAAAAAGTTCGGACCGTTCGAACTGGGGCAGACTGAGGACAATAGCCAGGGCGATGGCGCCACGCAGGCCACCCCAGTACATGACACTCTGGTACTTGATGTTCACCGGCTCCGCACCGGGCCACTTCCCCGCAAGAGGAACCAGACCGAAAATGACCAGAGCCCGGGACAAAAGCATGGCCACCGCCACCCATGCCAACTGGTCAAGAAGACCGATAATGGAGCCGAGATTCACATGCAGACCAACCAGCAGGAAAATGAGCGCGTTGGCCACGAAAGCCAGGTATTCCCAGAAGCTGTCCAGGTATTTTCGCACCGAAGGCGAAATTCTCATCCGCCCCTTCCCCCCCAGCGACAGCCCTGCGGCCACTGTAGCCATCACGCCGCTCACGTGGAACGCTTCCTCGGCCACCAGAAAAGAAAGATACGCAAGCGTGGTGGTGAGAGTGATTTCGATGGCGGAATCCGACTCGACGGCCCCCAGGGCCATGCGCGCCAGTGCGGCCAGTATCCAGCCCACCAGGACACCCCCGAAGAATATCCAGGCGAAGTCCACCATGCCACCGAGAGCGTTATCGAATGTAAAGCTTCCCGCCGCGATGATCCCCACCAGTATCCTGGAGAGAACAATGGCAGTGGCGTCGTTGAACAGGCTCTCTCCCTCCACCAGAGTGGAGAGCCGACGAGAGACCCCTAACTGCCGGAAGAGGGCGATCACCGCCACAGGATCGGTGGCGCTGAGTATGGCGCCAAGCAACAGCGCCTGGGTGAAAGGGATGGACGTGGTGACGCTCACCACCAGACCAATCACCGCCGTGGAGAGAACAAGCCCCGGCGCGGCAAGCAACAGGACGGATGGAAGGTCCGCCCGCAGAAGGCGCCAGTCCAGATTGAAAGCGGCCTCGAAAACCAGCGTGGGGAGAAATACATACAGGATCATTTCCGGGGAAACATGGAGAGCGGCGACGGCTGTGGCCGCGTATGGGTTTTTCCCCGCCACCCAGGTGAGCGCCATCCCGGTGAGCACCAGGGCGATGCTGAATGGAAGCCTTATCCTGCGGGCCAGGACGCTGACCCCGGCGGCGATGAGAAGCAGGGCGACAACGCCGCCCACCATTTCGTCTACCAAGGAAGCGTGATTCATGATCGTTCTCCAGCCAAGGTATAAATGACGACGGCGAATTCATCTCCCCGATGGATCATGACAACCGCTCCTCTATAAGCGCCAAGCCCGAGCGAACCGGCCACAAGTAGCCTCATCATAAGCCAGGGGGCTTGGTTACAATATAGCGCATTCAGATATGGCAAGGCTGCAAAAGAGAGAGGACGGGGGAAATGGATGGGGAGTATTTCAGTTCAAATCATATTCATACAATCAGTCGTCTTCTTATCAGGTAAGTGGCGATGCGCACAAACGCCAGCGCCAGGCCCACCAGCACCATGGCGCTCGACCAGATGTGGCTCGTCTGGCCGCCGTGGAAAAGGTAGCGTGTGATATGGGCGGCGTGGGTGGCCGGCAGCGCCTGGGAAAGGATCTGGAACGGCGCCGGAAAATTGTCCATGGGGAAGAACACACCAGAGAGAAAAAACATCGGCGCGATGGCCAGGGTAAAGTAATAGTTGAAGAACTCGTATCCGGGACTGAGAGCGGAAAAGGATAACGCCGCCGAGGCGAAGACCAGGCCGGTGACCCCCACCAGCGCGATGATCCCCAGGATGCTGAAGCCTGGGTGGTAGAGGCCGAAAAAGGTCATCACTATCAGCATGGTGATCCCGGAGATCAGGCTCTTGGTGGCTCCCCACAGCGCCTCGCCAAAGGCCAGATCCTCCAGGGAGACTGGCGTGGCCAGGATAGACTCGAAGGTGCGCTGGGATGTGAGCCTGGTGTAGGAGCCGAAGGTGCACTCGAAAGTGGCGGAGTACATGGCGCTGGTGACGATGAGCCCCGGAGCGATGTATTCGATGTAGGAGACCCCCTCCATCTCCTTTATATATCCGCCGATCCCCATCCCCATGGCGAAAAGGTATAGGATCGGCTCGCCGATGTTCCCCACCATGCTGGCGCCGATATGGGTGATATATACATGGAAGTTGCGCCGCCATACGTAGAAGGCCCGGTATGTGATCATCAGGCCCCCTCCCCCAGCGCCCGGCCGGTGGCCTTCAGGAACAGGTCCTCCAGGTTTGGCGACCGTTTGCGCAGAAAATGGAAGTCATGCCGCGCTAGTTGACGGATCACTCCGTCCGGGTCGTCGGTGTGGAGTATATATGTGTCTCCCGCTTTTTCCACGCTCACACCACGAGCCTCCATATCCTGCACTGTCAGCTTGCCGATCTCCGATGCGGGCCGGTATTCCACCACGTTTCCCTTGAAGTTTTCCGCCACCAGATCGCCCGGGTTCCCCTCCAGGACGATGCGGCCATGGTCCATGATGGCGATCCTGTCACAAAGCTGCGCCGCCTCCTCCATATAGTGGGTGGTGAGCACCATGGTGACGCCGGCCTGCTTCAAACCACGGACCCGCTCCCATATAACATGCCGGGCTTGAGGGTCCAGGCCGGTGGTGGGCTCGTCCAGGATCAGGAGTTTCGGATTGTTTAGAAGAGCTCTGGCGATGATCAGCCGACGGCGCATCCCGCCGGACAAGGTGCGCAGCCTGGCTTCCCTTTTCTCCTCCAGATGGAAAAAGCTCAACAACTCATCGCTTCGCTTTATGGCGATCTCTTTCCTGATCCCGAAGTATCCGGCGTATATAACCAGGTTTTTGATGACGGTCAGGTCTTCATCCAGATTATCCTCCTGGGGCGCCACACCCAGAATCGCCTTTATCTTCCTGTCGTCATGGCCCACTTGCGTCCCGTCCACCATGATCTGCCCCTCCGTTATGGGGGAGAAACATTGGATCATTCTGATGGTGGAGGTCTTGCCGGCGCCATTGGGGCCCAAAAAACCAAACAACTCCCCTTTCCGGATGGAGAAGTCTATCCCATCCACGGCGGTGAGTTCGCCGTATTTCTTCACCAGGGCGCTGCCTATGACAATGGCGCCTGGCGGCTGCGTTGGCGGAATGGACTGGGCTTTTGAATCTTCCAAGATTGCGGGCTCGTCTATCCCTTGGGTACTTTTTCCCAGTCGGCCAAAAAGCGCTCTATCCCCAGGTCGGTGAGCGGGTGGCCGACCAGCTTCTTTATCACATCCAGTGGTATGGTGGCCACGTCGGCGCCCATTCTGGCCGCCTGCACCAGGTGCAGCGGGTGACGGATGGAGGCCACTATCACCTCTGTGTCAAGGCCGTATGAGTTGTATATCTCCAGGATCTGGTCCACGATCTCCATGCCATCATGAGAGATATCATCCAGCCGCCCGACGAAGGGGGATACATAGGTGGCGCCTGCCTTTGCGGCCAGCAGCGCCTGGCTGGGGGAGAATATCAGCGTCACGTTGGTGTGGACCCCTTCGCCCGACAGGACCTTGACCGCCTTGAGCCCCTCCACGGTCATTGGAATCTTCACCACGATGTTCGGGTGGATGGCCGCCAGTTCCCGCGCCTCGGTCACCATGGCCTCCGCTTCCAGGGCGATGACTTCAGCGCTGATCGGCCCGTCCACCTCCGCCACGATCTCGTTAATAACAGTTTTAAAATCCTTCCCGGTTTTGGCCACCAGGGATGGATTGGTGGTGACTCCGTCCACCACGCCGAGGGAGTTGGCCTCGCGGATCTGGTCGATGTCGGCGGAATCGATGAATATCTTCATGTTCAATGGTCTCCTTTATATGAGGGCCGGGCGTTAAAGCTCCGGAAGGTTATATTATATGGAAGGCGGAGGCCAGGCTCAACAGCTATTGGAGAAATATGCAGAGGAAGGGCCTGGTGTGGCTTGAGGCTCTTGTTTTATCGGCTTATTAAGCCCATAGGGCGAAATACTCCATATCCAACCCAAGGTCCAGATCCCAGTTTCTAATGTAGGCCCTGATGTTGTCAGGAGTTTCATTTGCAATATCGTCCTCAAGCTTGTCCCATGTTTGGGCGGTTTGCTCTACCGCCATGCGAAAGACTTTATCGAACGAATACTGCCCACCTCCTGGGATTTGCGCCTTGACATAATATTCCTTGTCTTTATCCTGTATATCCCCTGGGCTTTGATATGCGAGATACTGGGTTTCCAGCAAGTGCCTGAATGGCGGGATAGGCTCAGCCGCTCCACCCATGTTTGCCCTAAACGACTTGAACCAGCCGTTTACATCTTCCTTTGCTAAACTTCCGGCATCTGGATGATTGTCCTTGAGGGTTTTCAACCAATATTTGTTCACAACATCTTTTAATTCGCAAATATTCAGGTTAATATTGTTGCCCTGCGCAGGTTTTTCGGATACCTGCTCCATGAAATGGTGGTAGGAGCTTTTGGTAATGTCGTCATTCTTCATTGCATTGAAAATCATGCTGTCCTGCACAAGTTCGCAATGCCTGTGCTCATCCGCCTTGAACCTGTAGGTCCCCCCCACCGTGGCGTTCACCACTGGATGCACCACCGTGTCCGCAATGATATGTGAAACGTATCCAAATAGCCATGAATACAGTATGGAATAATCTGGGGCATTTTTATCGCCAAGGTTCTTTACGCCGTGTATCACGAAATCCCCTGATTTCTCATAATGCATCCTGTCGCCCCAGCTATGGGTCTTTATGAAAGTATGGAATATCGGATTTCTAAGATATGGCATGTCAGGCGCCACTGCGCCACATAGGACGAAGTTCAGGTTATTCTGAAGCAATGTTTTCGTCGTCGTGGAGCCTTTAAATTTCCTGACCGCCTCCTCGGCGACCATCCAATGTGTGAATGTTCCGGCCATCAGCCCTCCTCATGCAGCAAGTCATATAAACATGACCACCATATATCCGTGATCTTTATAAATCAACTTTTTTCGTCCAGAAAGGGCTTGGCGGAGCGGGATTGATGTAAAATATACCTCATGAGAATAAAAAGAGTTTTAAGCTGTTTGTTGCTCGTGGCGGCGGGAGTGGCGCTGCTGGTGGCGGGGCAAGTCACCGCTGGGGGCGCCTCCAAAGTGTTAGTAATATCCATAAACGATCCTATCCACCCGATCACCACGGAATTCATCCTTGAAGCGATCGACAAGGCCAACGAGGCGCCGGCGGCCGACCTTTTGGTGATTGAGATGGACACGCCAGGAGGGCTGATGGACTCCATGAAGGAGATCATCAAGGGAATCCAGGCGTCCCAAACGCCGGTGGCGGTGTTCGTTTCCCCCAGCGGGTCCCGGGCGGCCTCGGCGGGGGCTTTCATCACGGTCGCCGCCCACATCGCCGCCATGACCCCCGGCTCCAACATAGGCTCCGCTTCCCCTGTGTCCATGGATGGGGAGATGGACCGAACCATGAAAAGAAAAGTCACCAACGACGCCTCCGCGTATATCCGGAGCCTGGCCGAGGCCCATGGGCGCAACGCCGACTTGGCGGAGCTGTTCGTCACCAAGGCGCATAACATCACGGAAAATGAAGCGCTTGAGAAGAATATCATCGACCTGGTAGCCAGGGATCTGAACAACCTTCTGGACAAGCTGGAAGGGTGGAAGGTGAAAACCATCGCCGGGGAAAAGACATTGTCGCTAAAAAACGCGGTGGTGGAACGGCGGGAGATGAACCTGAGACAGCGTATATTCAACGTGCTGGTGCACCCTGGCGTGGCGGCGATCTTTATGTCGCTGGGGATGCTGGGTCTGATGATCGAGATGTACAGCCCCGGGGCTGTGCTGCCCGGTGTGGTGGGGGCCATCTGCCTGGTGCTGGGCCTCTATTCCATGCAGCTTCTCCCGATAAATTTCGCGGGAGTCGCCTTGATCATCCTGGCGTTCGTCTTTTTCTTCGCGGAGTTGTTCGTCCCCAGCTTCGGGGCGCTGACCCTGGGAGGAGTGGTGGCCCTGATTGTGGGCGCCATGATGCTGGTGGATACGGAGGACGAGTATATGAACGTCAGCCTGTCGGTGGTAGCGCCGATGGCTGTGATGATGGGCGGATTCTCTCTCTTCATGGCCCGGAGCATGGTCAAGATGCGCAGCCAGGCATCCAGGAGCGGGCAGGAGGAACTGATGGGGAGCCTGAGCGTGGCTGACACGGATATATCCCCGGATGTAGCTGGAAAGATCATGCTTTTCGGCGAGATATGGGACGCCAGGTCCGACGATGGTCTGATCGAAAAAGGGACGCCTGTAGTGGTGGTGCGCCATCAGGGACTGACCCTGACGGTACGGCCCAGGTGATGGGGTAGCTCCAAGGGATCATGTCCGCCATCCCCTGGCGCCGGGCCCCGGGAAGAGCGTTTTTTCCCGCCGATACCTGGAACTGACCAACACTCTTCCCGTAACCCTTCGCGAAGATCCTCACCCCACACCTGCGGCGCCTGGCAGAACCAGGGAAAGCTCCGTATCCCGGCTCTGGATGAAGCAGCCTTGGGCGCCCCACCCTCTGCGGGATGTCAAAGGAAGGCTGGTCCGTATCCTGTCGCCGGGGTGGATGCGGGGTGGGAGCGGACCGGACTTTACCGGCTCCATATTCCAGCTGGAGGGGCAGCCGCCGGAAAAAGGGGATGTGGAAATCCATGTCCACGCCACAGACTGGACCAGGCACAGGCATCACAAGGATCCGGCCTACGACTCGGTGCGCCTTCATGTGATGCTGTACTGCGATGTAAAGTCCAAACCGAGGCTTACACTCTCCGGTAGGGAGCCGGTGGAGCTGGCGCTGGAGGAAACTTATCCCGCCTGGCGAGCCGCATTACGGCTGGAGGAAGGTGCGCTTCGGTCCAAACCAGATAACCGACCGGGCCCCGGAGAATGCGCCAGCTATTTTGAAAGATTCGGAGAGGAAAAAACCGCGGATATCCTGGACGCTGCGGGTGAAGGAAGACTGATCCTGAAATCGGAGAGGCTGGGACGGGACGTGAGGGCGTATTCCGGCGAAACCGGTTTATACCTGTGCCTTATGGAGGCTCTGGGTTACTCCTCGTTTAGCCCCATGTTCCGTCAATTGGCCCAGAGCTTGCCTTTGGGATTTTTGAGGACGATGGCCGAAGGGCTGGATCGAAAGCAAAGACCGGTGGCGTTGGAAGCGACATTCCTGGGGATGGCTGGGCTTTTGCCGGAGATGGAAGCGGCTACTGATGATGAGACGGAGCAATATCTGGCCGGAGCCCTGGAGGCTTGGGGAAAAATGGAGGCCGAATATGGGTTGGAACCAATTTACCGCCGGACCGACTGGAAGCTCTCTGGCTCCCGGCCGGCCAATTATCCGATGGGCCGGCTGGCGGGCATGGCGGCATTTTTGGCCACCAACCTGGGTGGGAATATGGAAACCATGTTCCGCAGGGCCTTGAGCCAGCTATCCAGTACCGCGCCCGCCGTGGAGAAACAACAATGGCTGGCAAAGGTTTCCGGCCTCTTCTCCCCCACGGTGGAAAGTTACTGGGCCACTCGCCATGTGGCGGGGGGCAGGCGGCTGCCTACGCCCAGGGCGCTGGTCAGCAAGGACCGGGTTCTGCTGTTCATTATAAACATGGTCATTCCCTTTTTCCTTTCCAGGGCCATCGAGGTCAAAGACCGAAAAGGGGAAGAGGAGCTAAAAGCGACAGCCCAGGCGTTGCCCAGGCCCGAGGTTAATGCTGTGACAAAATATATGGTTTCCAGGCTTTTTGGAGGCAAGGCGCCAAGAGGATTACTAAACGCTGTACGGGATCAGGGGCTGTTGCAGATATACGCGGATTTTTGCCGGATGGATTCCGGCGCGTGCCGGGATTGCGCCATGGCCGGATACCTGGAACTGTTGGTGGAGGCGCCCTGATCGGCTATAGAAGGCCGGCCGGGAGACGGAAGCCAGACGACTTGAGCGACTTTTGGGGGCCTCTCATTTTTTTGTCGCCGAAAGCTACCGCCACCCGGGCCGGATTGAGGGTTTGATTTGTTATCGAAGGCCCACCTCCAGCAGGCGTTTTACCCTGGGAATGAAATCATATGCCACCAGAGGTTTAGTCACAAAATCCTGGGCTCCGGAGGCGAATGCCCTATTTCGAGTGTCGATCTGTGTGTCGGAAGTGACGGCGATTTTTGCGATGTGGCAATTTCTCTTCTTGAGTTCCTTTAGCAGATCGAATCCATTCATCGGCTCCATGAAGAGGTCTGTTATCAGCAGACATGGTATCTTGTTGTCTATCAGGTCCAGCGCCTGGGCGCCATTGAGCGCTTCAGTGGTATCCACGTCCATACTGTCCAGAAGCTCTTTTAGCAGGAGCCTGAAATCCTCGTCATCGTCCACCAGCATCACCAGGGGCTTGGAAACCGGAAGAGAGATGGTAAAGACCGACCCTCCCCCAGGCCTCGGTTCGACAGTGATATTCCCGCCATGCTTGGTCATGACCTCGTGGCAAAAGGGAAGGCCCATGCCATACCCCTTTTCTCCGGCTGTCCCCTCCATGGTGGTGACCACATCCTTGCTGAATATATTTGGCAGCAGGCTCTCCGGGACACCAATTCCTTTGTCACGGATTTCCACGGCGCCGGTTTTGCCGGCAGCGGCGCATATAGTCACTTCCCTTCCTCCAGGGGAGAATTTGATGGCGTTCAGGATCAGGTTACTGACAACCTCATGGTAAAGATCATAATCCGCCTGGAGCCTCATGTTCTTCGGCAGGCTGTTCTCCAGGGGGACCTGTTTCATTCTGGCCATTGATTCCAATTCGTCGATGACCTGGTCCACAAGAGCGTATACGTTAAAAAACTTCTTTTCCAGTTCCCATTTACCGAACCTGGAGGGGCTCATGAGCAAAAGCTTTTCGATCATTTCCAGGGCCCTCTCCCCGGAGGAGGCGATCCTGCCCAGAATTTCGTGGTGAAAAGGATCGACTTCCCGCTTCTGATCGTTCTTCACCAGCTCGACCAGCCCCAGGGAGGCTATGATAGGGTTCTTCAGGTCGTGGCTGACGATGGAGATCAACTCGTCCTTGAAACGATTGGATGCTTCCGCCTCTTCTTTTCTGGCTAAAAGCTCCTTTTCGCTTCTGATCGTTTCCGTAATGTCTCTTCCCACCACCACGAAATTCACCACGTTCCCCTTCTCGTCGAACACAGGGGAGACATTCAACTCCTCCTCCATCACATCACCGGATTTCTTCTGGCTTGCGATCCTGCCGGACCAGGCTTTCCCCGCCTTGATCTGGTCCCACATCCGCTGGCGCCCGGAGTCGCCATTCTGACCGGCGCCGAAGATGCCAGGATCGCCGCCAATCAGTTCACCGCGATTGTATCCTGTGGTATTGAGGACCGCGGGATTGACATATTCGATCACGCCGTGCGTATCCGTCACCATTATCATATCCGCCGAGTGTTCTATGGCGCGGGTTAGGTTTGATATGATTTTTTCCGATCGCTTCCTGCTGGAGATATCCCTCCTTATAGCCAGATAATTCGTGATCTGGCCTTCCCCATCCTTCACCGGGTATACGAACACCTCCTCATAACGACGATCGGCGCCCTTCCCTTCGACGGCGATCTCGCTTTTCCATATACGCCCGATCCGGACAGTGTCCCACATTCCACGGTTTTCCCTTTCATCGTCCCCCGCAGCCATATTGGCCTTCAGCCTGGAGCCTTTCAACGACTGACCGTTACTGGCGATATCGCGCGCGGCCGCATTGATGTATTCCACAACGCCCTCCTCATCCGCGATTATCACCGCCTCGTCAGACTGGTCCAGCGCGTCCTGGAGCCGCAAAAGCTCCTTTTCCATCCTGCTTTCCCTGGACACATCCAGGGCCATCACCACCAGGCTCTCCTGGCTCTGGTCCTGGGCGGGAAGGATTTTCATTTCAAGCATTACGCGGGACCAGGATCTCCTGATCCCCTCCACCCGTATGGCCGTGGCAGTGGCGTCGGCTCCCGAATCCTGGTCAAACGACCTTATGCTGGCTTGTATCCCATTTCGATTCTTCTCCCTGACAAGGGTGCAGATATCTTTTCCCTCAAGCTCGCCATTTAAGTACTCAAAGATTTCGTCAAATTTGGAGTTCGTGCTTTCGATGATCCCCTTTTTGTCGATCATGGCGATTCCCACATCGGCATGGCGCAAGATCCCATTCATCATGGCGGCCGGATCGGCGCTTTCATTCGCAGCGCGGCCAAAATAATAATGGGCGCCGCCAAGGAAAAGAACAAGAATTGGAATCTGCAGGTAGGTGGTAATGGCTATGGGTCCAGCCTGACTATTGGCCCAGAGTAGTGTCCTCGTTATCTCCAACGAACAATAGGCGAGGATGACTACACCGATGATGAACAGGAAAATTCGCACAGAAACCGGCTGATCTGCTTTTGATAATACCCGCATTTCGACCCACCCTTCCGAAACCTAAAAGCCCCCATTACCCTCAAAGAACAGGAGGCGGGGTAGCCGGGGTCTGGTTCACTGCCTTAACAAGAGGAATAACGAGAAAGCCATTTGCGAGCCAACTAACCCCTGCCTCCTTCCGGGATAATTATGCTGATTGCACCATCCATGCCAAAACAAGCTTCAGTGGGTGTCACCCATATATACAAATGGTTAGGAGTTTCTCTGATATCATCTAGCTAATTTCAAAGCCTCAAGCTTCGTCCTGTTTTCAGGACATGACCCGCGATTATACTTTCATGGATATGCAATCCATTGATTTTCTGGCCAATATCCGATCCAATTTATTGGACATTAGGGACATATAAACAGGACACCCCTTCTGCCTGGCCATATCCTACTGAATATATGGATATTACAGTAACAGGTTTCATCAAGCTAATCGCTCTGGTGAGGATTGCGAAAAGGGGTGAGGGGAATGGGTGTAGAGGGGCTGCAAGCCGGTCACTTAAGCAGTTCGTACTTTTTCAGCTTCAGGTAGAGGTTGGAGCGCTGGATTCCGGTCATCTCCGACATTCTGGTGATGTTGCCCTGACACTCATCGTATGCCTTCAATATGTAGCTTTTTTCGAAATCGCTTTTCTCGACATTAAACCGTCTTAACTCCCCCGCTTCCTCCTGGTGCGATTTACCGTCGGTCTTCCTTGCTTTAATATAGTCGGGCAAGTCGTCATAGGTTATGCTTCCCCGCTGCTTCACCACCAGGATGTTCTCTATCACGTTTTCCAGTTCCCGACAGTTTCCTTTCCATCCATGCCGGGTCAGGGCTTTCATGGTTTCCACATCGCAGGTTTCCACATCGCTTTTGATTCTTCTTTTCACCTTTCCCATGAAATGGTTCACCAGCAGGGGGATATCCTCGCTTCTTTCGCGCAAGGGCGGCAAGTGGATGGGCACCACATTGAGCCTGTAGAAGAGGTCCTCGCGGAAGGCTCCACTTTTCACCTCCTCCTCCATGTGTCTGTTGGTGGCGGTGACCAGTCTGAAATCGGCTTTTATCACTTTGTAGCTTCCGATTTTGGAGAATTCTCTTTCCTGCAGCACCCGGAGCATGCTCGACTGCAATTTGGGGCTCATGTCTCCCACTTCGTCCAGGAACAAGGTTCCCCCCTCCGCTTCCTCGAAACATCCGGCGGTAGTCTTCATGGCCCCGGTGAAGGCGCCTCTCTCGAAGCCGAACAGGGCGCCGGTCAAAAGGTCTTCCGGCAGGGCCGCGCAATTTATGGCGATGAAGGGCGCGTCGCGCCGGGAGCTGCGCTTGTGAATCTCTTTGGCCATCAGTTCTTTGCCGGTGCCACTCTCGCCTACTATCAACACGGTAGAATCCATCGCCGCCACTTTGGAGATTTTTTCCAGGATATTGCGCATCACTTGGCTGTGATGAATTATCTCGCCGAAGCTTGTGTTCTTGAGAATCTGTCTTTTAAGCTCCAGGTTCTCCTTTTCCAGGGCGATCAGCCTGGAGGCCCGCTCCAGCACATAGTCCACCTGATCCTGTTTGATCGGCTTGACCAGGTAATCGAACGCCCCTTTTTTTATGGCGCTCACGGCGTCGGCCACGGTGGCATAAGCGGTCATCATTATGACCTGGCTCCCAACTTTCAGCCTCATTATGTTGGCCAAGGTGTCCAGCCCGGAGACTCCAGGCAGGTTTTGATCCAGGAAAACCACGTCAAACTCAGGCCGGGCGTTGATAATATCCAGCCCCTTCTCGCCGCTGGGGGCTGTGACCACATCGAATCCACAGCGGGTGATCCGCTGATCCATGATGATGCGCTCGTCTTCGTCGTCGTCGATCACCAGGGCCCTGCCCTTCGGGTCCATCATTTAGTGAAAGTCTCCTTCACATATGTCCTTAAAGGACTTTGATTTGTTTTCTCACCGCCGCCAGCAGGACTTTCGGTTCCACAGGTTTGGTCAAAAAGGCGTTCACTCCCGACTTTATAGACTCCATTTTCGTCTGATAGTCCGAACTCACGGAGATAATGATAGCTGGAAGCAGCGGATCCTTCGATTCTTTTCTTATCTGGGTAACGAAGTCCAGCCCATTCATTCCCGGCATTTCCAGGTCAGTTATAATCAGGCTCACCGGCTCGGTTCTGGCTATCTCCAAAGCCTCCACTGCATCCGCAGCCTCCACGACCTTGGCTTTCAGCTCCTCCAGGTCGCTCCTCAACAGCAGTCGGAAATCTTCGTCATCGTCCACTATCATCAGGGTGGGAGTGGCCTGTGTGAATTTTATTCGAAACACGCACCCGGTTCCTGGAGTTGATTCCACCTCTATGGAGCCACCATGGGCCTTTATGATGTCCAGCGAAAGGGCAAGCCCCAGGCCCGTCCCCCTTTCACCTGCTGTGCCGGTGGTGCTGACATTTGAACCATGGGTAAATAGTATGACGCGAGCCTCCTCCTCCATACCCACCCCCTCGTCCGCTATTTCTACAGTTTCCTGCTCCCCGGCCGGTAAGCTCGCGGTTATGGTTCCCCCTTTATGGGAAAACTTCAACGCGTTGTGTAGTATGTTCGACAAAACCTGCTCCGCCAGGTGAATATCGGCGTTTATCATGGCTTCCGGATCAATATTGTTTGAAAGATATACTTCTTTCTGGACCGCCAGATGCCGCAGCTTATCCCATGCTGCATCCACTATCTCCCTGGCCGGGACCTTTCTTATCTCCGGCGTCAGCACTCCGCTTCGGATATTATTCAGGTTCAGCAGGTTATCCAGAGTACGCAGCAGCTTTTTACAGTTGTCCGCTGCCCTGCGGACAAAATCCCGTTCCTTTTCCCGAGGGAGTGACCCATCCTCCACCAGCTCCAGCAAGCCCTGCACAGCACCCAGAGGCGCCCGAAGGTCGTGGGATACCAAGGATATGAACTTGTCCTTTACCTTGGTGGCCGCCTCCGCCTTGTCCTTTTCAATAGTCAGTTGTCGCTCGGTCTGTTTGCGCTTGGTGATATCCTGGATCACTCCTTCCACGCGGGATATGTTTCCCTCGGTGTCTAACACTATTTCACCGTTCAGATTCACATATATGGTGCCGCCATCCTTGCGGACCACACGAAATTCAATGTCGAACCCGCCGCGCAGATTCCCCGCCTCCTCGAAGACAGGGCGAACCTTCTCCATGTCGTCCGGGTCGATCACATCGAATAATGAAGCGTGTGACGGCGCCATCTCACCGGCATCGTATCCGAAAATCTTGAATACCTGATCGGACCATACCTGCCGGTCAGACCCGGGCCTCCATCGGAGGTAACCCAGGTTGGCTATGGTATGCGCCTTATTGAGATCCTTTTCCCTCTCGCGGAGGGCGTTTTCCATCAGGCGGCGCTCCGTTATGTCCCGCCCCACGGTTTGGTATTCCAGCAGAGCGGCGTCCGGCCCAAAGAGGCCACGGTTCGTCCACTCCATCCACCTTGTCTGGCCGTCCGCCAACCGTAGCGGCATTTCAATCTCCACCACCGGATTGGCCGGGGTGATGGCTGAAAGCGTTTGCAGTAGCGCCTGGCGTCCATCCGCGCCGTCATCGCCGAAAAGTTGGGCGCCAACCACTTCATCGAAGGTGCTTTCAAAAAACTTGCAATAGGCCGCGTTAGCGAATGATAGCGACATATTCTGACCAAAGCGGCAGATGAGCTCCGTCTGGTCCTCCACCACTCCACGGTAGTAGCTCTCCCTTTCCGCCAGGACGATATTTTGTTCCTCGATCCTTTTCCGGTACATCGCTTCCCTCTCCTGAGAGGCGCTCTTTTCCAGCAAGGAGCGTAACCTGGCCCGCAACAGAACGGGATTGTATGGTTTGGTGATATAGTCGGTGGCTCCCAGGTCCATGCAGCGCACCGCGCTGTCCACGGAGTCTATCCCCGTTATAACCACCACCGGCAGGTCCCGCAGGTTCTTGTCTTTTCTTATGATCTCCAGTATCTGGTAGCCGTTTATGCTGGGAATAAGGATATCAAGCAGGGCAAGGTCCACCCCGCCGGCGTGTAAAATCTCCAGGGCGTTGGCGCCTGTCTCGGCGCATATATATGAGCACCCCAGATCCTCTGATATTTTCTGGAGGAACATGCGGCTTTTTTCGTTATCCTCCACCACGAGGATGCGTTGCTTGCCAGTGCTTATATCTAACGCGCTTTCAACCATTACAACCTTTTCGAATATGGCTTCCACCATGGCCTGGGATCAACCTGCAAAGGGTAGATCCTCAAGTGCCCATTTATAACAGAATATCCGTTCCCCTTCAACTGCGGGTAGGAATGTATTGTTCCATACTCGCTACGGATGGGCGCCCAGGAATAGAATCGGCCCCCACCTATTCGAGCATCCCCTCCGTCCCCCACACCTTCGGGGGAACCAGCCCGTTCGTCCTGGCATATGTCCAAAGCTGGCCCCGGTGATGCAGATTCTCTTCGAAACCGAACCAGAGGATTTGAGACACCGTCATCTTCCGCCCACGGGTGAACCCCACCTCCCTGGACAGCAGCTCCTCCCCCTGCTCCTCGATAAAGTTTTTCAGCGCCACCCAACTCTCCCGTTGAGCCAACGCGGCCTCGGCTCTGGTGGTCGCATGGTTGGCTCTGTCTCTTAGGCATGCGGGAAAATCGAACGGCTCTTCCTTCGCCGCCTTGAGGATAAGATGTCGCCTGGCGATAGACATGTGATCCACCAGCCTCAGCCATCCCAGGGCTTTCTCGCTCGGTCGCCAGTTCTCCATTCCTTCAGGGATCTGCTCGGCCGCTTGAGCCAGTTGTTCCACCAGGGCGCCATGTTTTTCAATGTAAACCGACAATTCACCCATGCATTTCATCATCTGCTTTCATATATCTCTCCCCATTATATGAATCGATTCAAAAATCCGCCAATAAAAAGCGCCAACTGCAGGAGGGTAAATTGGAACGTTAGATTACCAGCGTCACCCCTGGATCACATGGTTTTAAAGGCGGTCGTCTCTTTCCGCGCCACGGGTGTCATGGTAAAGGCGGACTGAATGACACGAGTCCGCCAGCGCCCATCAAGCATTTTGGAGTAGGGTTCATCCTTCCCAGTGAGGCCGTTGGCCACTGCTGTGGCTTTATTTACTACAAGACGCCATTCCCGGCGCCTGCCAGGGCTTTGGTGATGGTGACGCTGCTTCCCCCCTTTGAATATTTCACTCCATCGAAATAGTGCGACATGATGAAAATGCCGCGGCCACAGGGGGAAAAGAGCCTGCCTTCCAGATCCTCTCTGGACATGTTAACATACTTGAGAAAGTCGAATCCTCCCCCTTCATCAGTGATATTGACTTCCACCTTTTCGTCGTCAATGGCGATTGATATTTCGATCATGGCGTCCACCTGGTTCTCCCTGCTTTCCACTTCAAGATGAAACGCGTCCATCTCCAGAAGCTGGGCCTTCTCATCCTCCGATATCCTCAGGTTTCCATGTTCGTGGGCGTTGAGCAAAAGCTCGTTCAGGAAGCAGAGAAACTTTTCTATCTCCCCCTGGCCGAAGAGTTTTTCTGTCCGGTTCCTGATCCACTCCAGAGCCCGGGGCAACTCCTCCGATTTCGATGGGATCACCAACAGGTCCGACAGACCCGCTCCGGAACCAAGAGGATTTATAGAACACGCAGGGTGGGGGGCTCTGGCTATGGCGTTGCTCACCACCGCCATGAATCGAGCTGGCGCAACCGGCTTAATCAAATAATCCCTTACTCCATAATCGAGAAGAGAAGCCACCAGGCCTTCGCCCGGCGTGGAGACGATAAGAATGAAGGGAAGCATTGATGACTTGAAGTTTAGTTCGGCCAGTCCCTTAAGATGGTCTGCGGAGTGAGTTACTTCGGCTATGATCATGGCCAGATCGTGAAGATGTTCGACGTACAAATCGACAGCCGAACCGCTATCCATGACCGGGAGAATGGACAAACCGTTCCCATCCAGTAACGGCCCCAGCTTCATGCGTGAGAAAGGCCCATCCTCAATCCAAAGAATATTTCTGCGCATAATTATCTATCGAAGCTATAAATTCGCCAACACCAGCTATCCACTGTCGACCAAGCCAAACTGCCTAATTGATCACGCGCCCTTGCGACAAAGGCCGCGTTCTTTGACAGCCGACCCAGCCGAATCCCCTCCGCTCTGTAATTATATCATGAGTTTATAACAAGTTCTCATCGCATCAACCATGCGCTTGCATGGAACAGATATTCAGATGGACATCCTGATATCCGGAAATAATGTTAAACTCGAAGTATATTCACCAGATAAACCGGGGCGCCTTATGGGGTATGGCCCTTTTGGAACTCAGGCAAGATGGATAATATAAGGACAAATTGGAATTATAATCCCATGAAGTTCGTGGGAGTGGTGGCGCTATTGGCTGTGGTTATCATAGCTACAAGGTCCTGGGTGGAGTCACGGACCCAGGTTTCCTTCGGCGTAAACGCCTCCAACGTGACCACCACCGGCGTCAGCGCCAGAGATTCCGAAGATGTGAGAGCTGTGACTCCCAGAGGGGAACTGGCCTCCTGGGAGAAGAGGGCCATGACCATCTTCGAAAACGTCTCCCCATCCGTGGTCTTTATCACCAACACATCCCTTCAGCGCGATATTTTCACCAGGAACGTATATGAACGGCCCAGGGGCACCGGATCCGGATTCGTATGGGACAGCGAGGGGAGGATATTAACCAACTACCATGTGATCGTTGACGCGAATCGTGTGGAGGTGACCATGGCCGATGGGAGCACATGGAAAGCCTCATTGGTGGGGGTGGCCCCGGACAAGGACTTGGCGGTTCTTAAGATCGACGCTCCCAGGGAGAAGCTAAAACCGATATCGGTGGGGGCGTCGGCCCACCTGAAGGTGGGTCAGACGGTTTACGCCATCGGCAATCCTTTCGGGCTGGACAAGACCATGACCTCCGGAATTGTGAGCGCCCTTAACAGAGAGATCGAATCCCTCTCCGGCCGCGTGATCCAAGGCGTGATCCAGACCGACGCCGCCATCAATCCTGGCAATAGCGGCGGTCCACTGCTGGACAGTTCTGGCCGCCTGATCGGAATCAACACCCAGATCGTCAGCCCATCCGGGGTGAATGCCGGGGTGGGATTCGCCGTGCCTGTGGAGACTGTCAACCAGGCCGCTTCCCAGATTATAAAGTATGGCAAGGTTATCCGTCCTGGGCTGGGTGTCTCCCTGGCCCGTGACGAAGTGGCCCGGCAACTGGGGCTGGATGGGGCTCTAATCGTCAAGGTGACAGAGGGGAGCGGCGCGGAAAAGGCCGGTCTCAAAGGATCAAAGATGGCCGGACGCCAGATCATCCTGGGCGATATCATCAAAAGCATAGATGACCAGCCTGTCCGTTCCTTCGCCGACTTGGGAAAGATCATGGATATGCACAAGGTGGGGGACACAGTTACTGTGGAAGTTTTTCGAGGCGGAGTTATGAAAAGAATCGCTGTGACACTAACGGAAATCAATTAGTGCACAGAAATCGTGGATTGGGCAATTTCCGTAAGGCCGTATCTGGCAATTAACAGGTGTGGCTTTTCCACCAGGTAGAGGGGGCGGCTCTTGCTGTCCATATTATTGGATATTCCTCCTAATTATTGGACAGGCGCCATTTCACAGTTTTCTTCGGCGCATGGATGAGAACTATCCCCCGTTGATCAGGGGGGGAGCCGATAGATGGTCAATTCGAATTTCTTTCGGGGGGCTGATGAAATCAGAGAAAACTGCTGGAAAAAATCGTGACAAATCGACCATTTGAACGTTTTGATCAGGCCGCAGAGTCCGGTATTAGTGCAACATAACGTTCAACACACGAAGCAGAATTTATGCAATTTCCGCTTTCCCTTTTTTATACATACACTTACCAATTTGGCATGCATGGTGCATAAATATCGTTAATAACAGAGTTCTTCCGCTGTTGTTATGAGGATCTGGCTATGATAATTTCTATCATAAGAAGATTGGTGTTTTGGAATTGGAAAAAAGGTGAAATGAATAACACTGTGCCTATGGAACTGGATTGCCCTTCATCGGAAAGCGCCAAGGTTGAGAACGCCTTCATGTTTGGCGTTATGGAATGCCATGGATGCAACCCAGAGCGTGGTGAGGCGAACGCTGACTTGCATGTGCGGCTTGTGGATGGTGACGTGTATCGCGTGGAGGCAAATGACGTGAGCAAGACCATCGGCAGGATCCATGGTTTGTTTTGCGGAAAGACCATTCATATTTCAGGCCGGATAGACAGGGAGGCAAAAGCCATTAAACTTAATAAAGTCAGGGCTTTGGGCTCCTCCAGGGGATTGATGGTTCGTCGGCTGATCGAAGCTGGAGGATCTTCTTTCCAATCGGACAAGGTTTTGAGAGCCGGGATGTATTAACTTTCCCGGCTTTTGAAAATAGGGCTTTGAAAGAAGCCCAGTGTTTCTCCCCCCGAAACGCCGCGTCGGTCGCGGCGTTTTTTTTTGCCACACATCCCTGAAAGCGACTTTCGAGGTCGATTTATTTCTGTACTGTTTTTATACATTTATTTTTGCGGCAGTCTTCGATATCTGGTGGGACTCCATACGTAATGACTTGTTATTATTGAGGATAGCAATCCACTACTGTTACGGCCCGATAATTGCTTATCAAAAGGGAGTGTATCAGCCTTCCAGGCGAACGAACTTAGAATTGGAAATCCTTTGGTGATGATGAAAATGACTCGGGACACCACTACTCTATCTCGCGCTCTCAACCGGATAACCAACCTGCTTTCAAATGTGGTTTCGGCTCCTGCCACGCCAGAGGTTCAAATCAGTGGAGTTATCTTGCGGAATTCAGATCAAAACGAAGGGCCGGGTTTGGAGGCCCTCCTCCCAGATGGAACCATCCTGACGGTCAAGGACGACGAGGTGGGAAGAGCCATCCGGCGCGTTCAGTCCCTTTTCGCCGGCAGAAGGCTGAAGGTGACATGCACTATGGATCATGCGGCAAGGACCATAAAGATGATAAAGGTGGAGACGCAACACAACTCCAACAATTCGTCGAAAACCTGGCTGGCCTCGGCATAGCCGCCGCGAGATCGGGTCTTGCCACCGGCTGGCTGGCCGCCATCACACCACCAAGCCCTCCAGGGCGGAGCCGCTACGCACGCCGCGCCTTGGCAGGACAAC
>JAOUMU010000072.1 GCA_029881335.1 Nitrospinota bacterium
TCAGGTAAACGCCGGCGCCCAGTGTTGCTCCGGCGTGGATAGCCACATGGGGGCCCAGGATACATCCTTCGCGGATGTGCGCCTCCGGGTCGATATAGACGGGTGGATTGATTTTCACATACTTGTAGTCCTTGCCGCCTGTCTCCACCATCTCCGGGTTTTCCTCCAGCATGCCCATCACCACTTTGTGATAATGGGCCGTGGTCCCGACATCGACCCAGTCACCACCGGAGGGGAATCCGTATAGGGCCTCTCCCGCCGAGGTCATGGGGCGGTATATCTCTCCTGAGATATCCACCGCCCTGCCGTCCGGTATCCGATCCAGCATGGCGCAGGATATGATGGAAACCCCGGTGAACATCATTGGCGCCTGGTCCGGAGAGTGACCGGGGCCGAACGAATCCAGAAACCGGGTTATTTTCCCATCTTTGTCCACGCAGATGGCGCCATACTCCTGGGCATGAGGGCTGGCCCGCAGCATCAGGGTGGCCAGGGCGCCTCGCCGCCTGTGCATCCGCATCATCCCATCCCAATCCACTTCGGCGATTACGTCGGAGTTGATCACGGCGAAGTCCTCCCCTGCCAGCCATTTTTGCGCGGCTTTGATTCCTCCGGCCGTGCCCAGGATATCCTTCTCCCGAGACACCTCCACCCGGATTCCGAAATCATGGCTGTGGATGTAATCCACCAGCTTATCCGCCAGGTGATGGGCATTTACCACGACCAGGTCCGGATTGAGTCCTTTCGCCGTATTGATGGCGACTTCCAGCAATGTCCTGCCCAAAAGCGGCATCATCGGTTTCGGCAGCATTCTGGAGTGGGGGAGCATCCTGGTTCCCAGGCCGGCGGCAAGGATCATCACTTTCACATCAGTCTCCATCAGGTCCGCCACCGGCGCGTAAACTCGCCATTTCGATCCGCAGGCCGTGGCCTTGAGTAAAGCCTAGATTATAAAGTGTCGTCGGCTTTATGTGTGGTGGCATTTTCGGCGCCCCGGATATTATGTGGCGCCCCGATGCCATACAGAAGATGTCCGGGATACATACATATGCCAAAGAAGGATGTTTTCCATGGGGCTCCACAATCCTCACAATATGTTGATTATACAGGAGTAGGACATTTGGCCGCATTTTGGCCCGACAATTGCTTTATCAAGTATCGAAACGCAGACATTCACCAGGAGAAATATCATGGCTCGAAACGGTAAATACTTATCCCGCATCCACAACATGCTGGGGGAGCAGATGGACTACCGCAAGGAGAGGACCATCGACGGCGCCAGCCTTCGAAGCGAAGTCAACGACTGGGGCGAGGGAATGGAGATTGTCATGCCCGACGGCAAGGCGCTGTGCGTGGTGGAGGACGATGTGGGCAAGACCATATGGCGCGTCCGCTCGCTATTCGCCGGGAAGAGCCTAAAGGTGGTGGGCCTGGTGGATTTCGCCGGAGTCACCATTAAACTAAAAAAGGTGGAAGCGTTTATCCCGAAAGCAGGTTCCCCCGACAGGCGGCTGGCAATGGCTTAGGCCGCCTCACTATTCCCATCCTTCCACAAGGTCCCGGCCACCCCTGCCGCGCCACGGCGGCGTGGCGGCGCAGACGATAAACCGCATCATCAACCCACTCTTTCTTGCTTCTGGCCCTGCCTCTCAATGCGGTTTATACTGTCACTAGAGTATAATTATATGTCACATTGGCCAGGATAGCATCTCATGATCAATCAATTCACATGTTCCGGCTGCGGATTCGTGGTGCAGATGCGCGAAGGGATGGAGCACTACGCCGTGACTGGCGATGGCGCCAAAAAGGGGCTGGACCCGGAGAATGAAGAATCCGCGGCCATGGCCTTGACCGGCAAAACGATGGCCCAGTTGACAACGGAGGGGCTCCTGGGTGTATGGGTGGAAGCCTTATGCATGAGATGCATGGCCACGGTGATGACCGACAGAGAGGAAAACCGGAAAAAATGTCCCCAGTGCAGCGGCAATAACCTGACGGCGTCTTACGAGATGGAGGGCTCCCCCTGTCCCAAATGCGGCCAGGGGAGTTTGCGCTCTGATGAGGGGGAGATGTTCATCTGATAATTCAAGGTCTCTGGAGCCTTGATGGCAGTGGCTCATATATGATTATATTGCGAACGGACCAGTTGTATATATCCCGATCTTCAACAAGTGACACCCGTAAATATTTTGCATGCGCCGCGTCAAAAGAATAAACCAGAGCAGTATCTGCGCCCAAGATATAACCATCTTCAATTACAAACCGTCTGTGAACATTCCGGAGATTTTCAGGACGAGCCCATCTGTGGCCATCGTCAGATAGTTCCACCAGAGCAGCCCTGGGGCTGTCCAGAAGGTCTGGGCCCACATCAAGAGCCAGACCGCTTATCAGCTTTCGCTCCTTAAGTTCCATGACCATGCTCATGCCTGTTTTTTGAGGTTCGCCGCTTCGCCACACGGTATCTGGATTACCATCATATGCAAACGAAACTTCTTCCATGTTATGACTGGCTGCGACAGAGGATATCACGTCCGAGGCTAATGGCATCCTGAGGGTGAGTGGATGCACGGGATCCTTAAATATGGCATACCCATCGACATCGATAATAGTCGACTGAACACCTTCCTGGATCAAATACGCTTCCACTGCCGGAGTCGCCAGATCGTCCGTTACAATTGTCTCAAGTTGACTGACATCCATTGTTGGGCGGGAGACTGAAAGGTTCCGGGACCGGTGATTCTGGCAGGTTGACGAACTGGCAAACTGCCAGTGCTCGGGCGTGTAATTTGAAATACGCGATACTATAAACGGGTGCGACAATATTCTTTCTACATTCAGTGATCCTTGCCTTGAGGATACGCCAGCCATGTCTGGAACGATGTATGGAGCAGCCAACGAAGTGGATTCATAAACCCATGCTTCCACAATATGAAGTGGATCGACTGCTTCGCCCAGGGGCTTCAGACGCATATAGCGGCCTGCAGACGGAGCAAACCTGTATGCAAGTAATCGCGAGTAGACATCCATGGATGGCCGCCCGGCTCTGTAGCTTGCACTTGCCTCTTCGCGCTTGATCCTGGCTGCTTCGCGCCACTTAATTTTATCATCAGACAGGTAGATGGCCAGTTCCTGGGGGGAGTTCAGGCTATCACCAGTCATAATGTCTAAACCACCAATACTTCTCGATCTCTTGAAATCATAAACAATTTCATTATTGCCCTGGGGTTCACCTGAATACCATATGGTAGAAGCGTTCCCATCATTTATCGCGTGGACGGATGCGGAGTCTGCGCTCGACGTTACGATGCTGTCCATAAAAGAGATCGCCTTCAGCTTGTATCTGGACCCGATAAATCTGAAACCGTGATAAATATTAAGTCCGTCAATCTGGCTGGTTTCATACATAACCTGGCTGTTGGCCATGGACTGGAGAAAGTTACCCTCACTGTCTTTATTTGAGAATATATATGCGGGCCTTAATGCGGCCGCCCCCTTTACGCAGGTATCAATGAATAATGACTCCGATATGTTAATACCGGGAATCGTATTGTTAGATGGGATAGGACGGAATTGGCCCGGCATGTCATGATATATAGCGTCTGCCTTATTATCCTGGGCAAGAAAACCATGCACTTTATCTCCCAGGGAATAAACAGAGCCTTGCAAGGGAATATCTTTAACAGGATCCAACGCGACCCTGCCAGTACCATCTTTGGAGACGCTGAATAAAAACGAGTCCTTTGGGCCTAAAGTATTGTTGATCAATGCCGCAAGTTTCTCATCTGTAGCACCCGCACCTTTCAAGATGTAAACATAGTCATATGAAGACATCGAAAGGGCTGCTTGATCAACTGAGCTCACCATGGCAGGAGACCATGCCGACAAGTTCGAATATCTGGGCGCAATCTCGTACCTTGATATGAAGAAATCAGCGCCCGGGCACAACTCATTGCATGCGATAAAAACTGATTTATCCAGGGGAACCACCGCATTTATAAATGCTGTCTGCGCGGTGAAAGCAGCCCTGTGCCGTGTGTCCTTGTCATACTTGCTCAACGGCTGAAGGTTGCCATGAGAACAGATGACAACAACCGCCACCATGGCCAATACAATTGCTCTGGTATATTCGTTAGCGCAAGATGATATAAACATCCCGATAGAGACTATAAGCCAACCCAGAAGATAAGTGGCAAGATATCTGTCCAGGGATGCAAGCATTTTTCCGGACTCTCCGGGAAAGGAGAACTGATATAGAATGAGTAAACCAAGGACGTACAAGACGAAACCCACCAGCATGGCAATGTATAAGATAGCAAGCGACCACCTCTGTGAGGAGCCAGCGGGCGCCAACTTCCCCGTTACGGCAAACAATAATGTGAATATAAACACCCATGCAATAACTGGATATCCAGCATTATCCTGGCCACTAACCCCACCCAGACGGAGCGCCCAAATCGCTTGATAGTACTTTCTGGATATTTCGTTTTCTCTTGGTGAGCCGTTTTGTGTAATCCCCTTGATGGCCTCTTTTATCGTTACCTTCTGTGTGTCCACGGATGGACGAAGGTCATATTTGTTCACTTGCCATCGCCAGCTTCCACTTATTAGCATGGGAACCGCCAGCAAGACAAAGGCCACCACAATCAGGGGGAGAGTATTATTTCCATTTTTTTGCACCTGCTTTTGCCTGAGTATCCACATATCCGCCAGTATAAAAACTAACGCTATGGCATAGAAGAGCAGGCCTGTCCCCTTGATCAGGATGAGGCAGGAGAGGGGCAAGCAAAGAAGCGCGATTGCTATAGGGCGGTTACGGCAAATGTTCGCATATGCCAAAGTAGCTATGGAAAACCAGATGCTAAGCGCCTGGTCAGCAAGAATCGCCTTGAATCCCTGACCAATCGAAATAAACGCGGAGTAGATCAGCAAAGTAACTAGCGCGAGCGATAAAGCGCTTCTCCATGACAATTTGCCAATCAATAGAGCCACAGGAGCCAGCGCCAATACGTGAACAGCATGATAAAGCGAATCCTCGTCGAACGATCCACCAACAACTCCAAAATAATGAAACAACGACGCTCCAGGAGGATATTCGCTGAATATTATTGGATTTGGACGCCCCCTGGGGATGTCATGTGTGAAAAACAGCTGCTTTGCATACAGTCCCCAATGACTGAACTCATCCCAATGGGTAAGACCATATCCTTTGGCTATCCACCAGGCGAATATGCACCAGACCAAAAACAATATTCCCACAGGGGAAGTAACAAGAGAAGCCAGCCTATCGGGCCTTTTCCACACATGGTAGGCCACCACTGAAGGCAATACGAATATTCCAGCAGACTTGATTGTGATAGCTACTGGATATAGCAACCCAAACAAAGAAGCAATATACAGCGCCAAGATGATTACACTGGTAACCATGAACAACACAATAGGGGCGTCTTCCTTCTTTGTAAAAGCCAGCGCCAGCAAATAGTACCCATATACGCACAAAGCGGTCATCTATTTACTCTAATGTCCTATGTGAATATTCATAATTGAAAGCCCTTCGGAGGCTTCAACACAAATTCCCCGCTTCTCTCCCGCCAATGCCTTCATCACTTCACCTTCATCGCCTGGATCGCTTCCTCGTCTATCCTGGCGGAGACGCTCTTTGCCCCGTGAACCAGCACCTTGCCCGCAGGGGCGCCCTTCGGCTTTTTTATCTGCTTCGCCAGGCACCAGGTCACCTCGCCCTTCCCCCCCTTGGCCGCCTTGGAATACTTCAGCGCGATCATCGCCGCCTCCTGTATCGTCCTGGCGGAGGGTTCCACCCCCTTCGGCAACCGCGCCACCACATGGGAGCCGGGGTAGTCGCGCGCATGCAGCCACAGATCCCGCCCGTTGGCGATCCTGAAAGTGATCTCGTCGTTCTCCTGGTCATTGCGCCCCACCAGGATGGTGTGTCCCTCGCTGCTGATAAACCGCCTGGGGCCGGAGTATTGGGCCGATTCTTTTTCTTTCTTGCCACCTTTTGCGCCAGAGCCCCTGGCTCCAGAGCCTTTGGCTCCATAGCCTTTGGCGCCAACGCTTTTGCCTGGACTCGTCGCGTCATCTTCCCTGGCCAGAAAGGGGGCAAGGTCCGCCAATGTCTCCGCCCCTTTTACCGCCTCCATCCGTTTTCGGATCGGCTCCTCCTTGCTCTTCAGGCTGGAAAGTTCCTGCTCGATCCTGGGGGCGCCTTTTTCGAATTTGCGATGTTTTTTGTAATACGCCTCGGCGTTCTTTTCCGGACCTTTGGCCGGATCAAGAGCAATTGTGATCTTTTCCATCCCCGGCGAAAACAGATCATCCACCTCCACCAAGGCCGCCCCTTTCATTATGGAGTGGTAGTTCGTCTTCAATAAATCGCCCAGTTTCCGGTATCCCTCATATCCTCGCAACGCGGCCATCTCCCCTTCAAGCTTCTTCCGCAGCTTCTCCATCTTTTTCAGATCAACGCGCAGGGGAGAGAGGATCATCGCTCTGGCATCGCCCAGTTTCTCCTCCATGGCCGGGCCTTCAGATCGGCGCTCCATCGCCAGGTTGAACGGGAATCGCGCTCCATCCACAGGCTTCAGAGCCAGCGCCGCATGGTCCTGGGCTTTGCTCTTATGGGTTTCTGGCAACACGTATATGGCGCCAGGCTCGTTGCGGCTCTTTCGGGGCAGGGCCTTGGCGCCCACCCTCCCCTCTTGGTCGAAAAGGTACATGTTCCCCACCGTCCCCATGAGCTCCACCGCCAGGGTCATCTCCCCTCCAGCGCCCCCCAGCGTGATGTGCGCCACCCTGTCTCCCCCCATCTGACGGATAGAAAGCACCTTCCTGCGAGTTATGGTTTTCTTCAGGGTTCGCGCGAACCCTTCCAGCGGCAGCGTATCCTCCGGCGCCTTTTGCAGCAGATGAATCCTCCCGTTGCGTGGGGAGAGTGAGATCAGAAGCCAGAGTCGTTCATCCCCCTGGCGGGTCTCCAGTGTCCACTCCTGGGCTCCGGTCTGGTACACCTTATGGATAAAGGACCCATCCAGCGCGCCCGCCGCCTCCTTCAGGACCTGGGCTATCTCCCCCGCGGTAATATTCATCGCCGGACCAACTCCACAAGCAGAGACATATCCACCGCTGGCGCCGAATGAGTGAGAGCCCCAACGGAGATGAAATCCACTCCCGTTTTCGCCGTCCTCGCCGCCCGCTTTAAAGTCATATTGCCGGACGCCTCCAGCATCGCCCGACCCCCGTTTTGGCGAACCGCCTTTTCCATCATGGCCGGGGACATATTGTCCAGCAGCGCCATATCCGCCCCGGCGTCCAGCGCCTCCTCCAGTTCGGCCAGGCTCGTCACCTCTATCTCCACATACCGTTTTGGCGATCCCTTCTTCGCCATCCGCACCGCCTGCGCCACTCCTCCCGCCAAGGTGACATGGTTCTCTTTTACCAGGACCATGGAGGAGAGATCCCGCCTGTGGTTGGCGCCGCCACCGCAGAGAACCGCGTATTTTTCCAAGTCGCGCAGTCCGGGTGTCGTCTTTCGTGTATCCAGGATCACGGCGCGGGTTCCGCGGACAGCGGCCACATAGCTTGCCGTGAGGGTGGCCACGGAGCAGGCGCGGGTCAGGAAATTGAGCGCCACCCGTTCCGCCGTCAGGACAGCTCCAGCGGGACCGGTCACATGGGCCATAACCTCCCCTTTTTTTGCGCGGGCGCCATCGCGTATCTTCAAGCTCACCCGGATGGCGCTGTTCACTTCCGCAAAAACCGCCTTGAATGTCTCCATTCCCGACGCAGTCAGATCCTGCTTGGCCACAAGATTCGCCCTGGCCGTGACGTTTTCCGGCACCGTGAGGCGCACGGTGATATCCCCCTCCGGGGCGTCCTCAGCCAGCGCCCGCACAATGGCCGCGCGATCCACCGGCGCCCTGGCGGGTAATTTGCCCGGTACGAAGATCCCTGAAGGTCTTTTATTTCTCATACGATTCCTATGATGTCTGCCATCTTGCGATGTGTTAGATTATATAGATTACGCCCGGCAATATCCCGCCAGGAATCACAGGATATAGGAATTGATGACATCCATGGTTCTTTTATGCGTCCCCCCGCAAGGTTACTTCGCGGAGAGGTGGCAAGACAGCTCCATGCCCTCCCTGGGTGTGTTGTATATGGCAGCCTGCCTGAAAAGGGAGGGAATACCTGTGCGCACACTCCCCGCTTTCGCGCTGAAACTGGACATACCGGACATTGTCCGCCAGGTGGAGAAGGAGAGGCCATCCATATTCGGCGTCACCGTCACCACGGAAAACAGGCTGGAGGCGTTCGACCTGGCGCGGGCCGTGAAGCGGGCCGTTCCCGAGACCCATATTGTCCTGGGTGGCCCCCACTGCATGGCCACTGGTGTGGACACGTTAAGCCACGTCCCGGAAGTGGATGTGGTGGTTTCCGGTGAGGGAGAGGAGACTATCGTGGAGCTCTATCGCGCCGTGGAAGCCGGTGGCGGCGCCAATGAATTGTCCAAAGTCCGGGGGATCTGGTATCGGGAGGGAGCGCAGGTGGTCACCACCGGACCCAGGATAAAGATCCCCGACCTGAACACTCTGCCGATGCCGGCCAGGGAACTGGAGGATATGGCGCTGTATAACTTCCATGTGGATGTGCCCGGCAGGGGGAAACTTCCCGCCGCCAACCTGATGACCAGCCGCGGATGCCCCTTTGATTGCAACTTCTGCGCTACGCCGGTGAATTGGGGGCGCAAGGTGCGGGGAGTGGATGCGGAGAAGGTGATAAGCGAGATCGAACACGTGATGGAGAGATACGGCGTCCAGGCCATCTGGTTCTATGACGACACGCTCAACTACAACCCGAAGCGGCTGGAAAGGATATGCGACATGATGATCGAGCGTAAGCTTGGCCTGTCGTGGTTCTGCGAGATCCGGGTGGACGCCATCGACCGGCGGCTCTTCGACAAGATGGCCGCCGCGGGGCTGTTCCACGTGGGGTTCGGGGTGGAGTCGGCCAACGAGCGGGTATGCCGCGACATCATTCACAAAAAAGCCACATTGAACCAGGCGCTGGATGTCATCGACTGGTGCAACGACACCGGCGTGATCGCCAATCCTTTCTTCATCTTCAGCCACCCAACGGAGACCTGGGATGAGGCGCTGGAGACCATCCGGTTCGCCGAGTCGCTCAAAGGCCGGGCGATGTGCTCCATGGCCATATTGCACGTATACCCCGCCACCGGGCTGTGGGACAGGGCGGTGGAGGAGGGGAAGATTCCCGCCGACTTCACCTGGACCGCCAAGGACGATCCGCGAATCATGGAGCTTCCCGAAGCCCAGGGCCGCGTCCCCTTGTATATGGACCGGCTTACATGGTTTCAGTTGTCCACCATCATCTTCCGGTTCTCCCAGAGCGCGCTGAAAGTTAGTCTCTGGAGCAAGGTGAAAAAAGCTGCGGCCCGGATCGACTCTTTTGGCAAGTTCGGCCAATATTTTGTCATGGGGCTGGCGCTGGTGAACCTGAAGCTTCAAAAAGCTATCGGCGCGGGAAAATAGAGCGGGGATAAAGATGAAAGCAGCCGCCATCCAGGTATCGCCTGGGGAGGATATCGACAAGAATGTGGAGACCGCCCTGGGGCTGGTTCACGCCGCCGCCAGGGAGGGGGCCAGGCTGATCGCCCTGCCGGAGTACTTCGTCTACTACGGTGACGAGGAGCGGTGGGCCGAGGTGGCCACCCTGTCGGAAAAGGTTCTGGGGGCGTTCATGACGGAGGCCAAATACCTCGGCGTGTATATTCTGGCGGGGACGGTCCTTGTCCCGTCGGGAAACGATGGCAAGTTCGCAAACACATCCGTGCTCATCCACCCTGATGGGAAGAGGGTCGCGCATTATGTAAAGCGGCGCCTGTTCGATGTGAGGCTGGATACCGGCGCCTTTTGCGAGAGCAAATGGCTGGTGGCGGGAGAAGCTCTATCCTCCGCCGAGGTGGATGGATGGATCCTTGGGTTATCAATCTGTTTCGATCTCCGGTTTCCCGATCATTTCGCCGGACTGCGCAACCTGCACGGCGCAAACATGATCGCCGTCCCCTCCGCGTTTTCCATGGAGACCGGCGCCGCCCACTGGATGACCCTGATCCGCGCCAGGGCCATAGAGACCCAATGTTATGTAATCGCCCCTGCGTTGTGGGGGGAATGCGGGCAAGGAAAAAGGTGCTTCGGCTCCACGGCCATCGTCGATCCATGGGGTGAAGTGACGGCCCTTATTGAAAATGGGGAAGGTTTCGTCACGGCCCTTCTGGATCTTTCTTTGGTCGGGAAGGTTCGCCGGAAGATACCGATGATTCCCGCCCATTCTCCTTCTCCTGGCCCGGTGGAAGGTATATGACCGAGGTTTTATCCTCATTGCTTATCGCGATATAACCTGGCAGGTTGTCCTGGCCCAACGGTCCGCCCCCCATATCCACCAGGTCGCCGATCCACGCCCTGTATGCTGTATATACTTTCTCCACGGAATAGGACTTGGCGCCTGCGCGAATGAGTGTCACGTACCCCGTCTCCTGGTCGCCGATTCCCAGAAAAACTCCCGACTTGAAGATGGAGGATCCCACTGCCAGCAATGGCCCACCATCCTTGTCCTTTAGCTGGACCAGCCGGGGTGGCACGGCAAGCTGGCTTTTTTCGTCATCGCCATTAGAGGCGCCTTTGGTCTTTTTGGTTCCCACCCCCAACCCTTCGGCGCTCCACAGCAGCTTTCCCTTTTCAGAATAGATAACCAACGCGCCCTCCGGATTCACGCCTGCCAGTTCCCTGATTCCATCGCCGTCCGCGTCCACCACATACAGGCCCAGCGGAGCTTTTCCCTCGATGGTGAATGCCGCGTCCATTCTCAGGTCGCCCTCCTCCCGCTGAACTTCGTATACGACCGGATCCAGATCCTTGCCCCCATTGACGAGCTTCTGGGCGAAGAGTTTTTTCCCCGGCGTACCGGAAAAGAAATAGGGAAGGTTTTCCGCCAACATTCGGTATTTGCCGCCCGCCTTGTCGAACATCATGGAGTGGAGCCCGTCCAGGCGCCATGCGTTTACGAATATCTCCTCGCGGCCGTCGCCGTTGGTGTCGAACACCGCCAGGTTTAGCGGAGTAACGCCAGCCAGCAGACGGGAGGTCCATCTGGCCTGCATTTCGTCGTCTATCATTCCAGCCAGGATGAGCCTTTTCTTTGTGAGGACAGCAAGATCGCGCGCGACTATTCCTCCGACATAGTAGGGGGCAGCGCTTAACACCTCCCCATCCACGCTGATGGTATCCCACTTCTCGCCGCCGACTTGAGTCGGATGCGGCTCTGGCCCCTCTCTCTTCACGACCGCAGGGGCGCCATGATGGTCAAATATAGGGATTTTGGCCGGAGGCGCCGGTTGTTGCGTTTGAGGTTCGGACCATGCCTTAGCCGTTGGAAGGCAGAAAGGGGCCGACACAGCCACAGCCGATATGGCCAAGGCCGAGGGAAGCCTGATTAGCAATGATGTGAAATGATGTTTATTCAAAACAGGTCAACTCTACCATATTCACGGGCGGATTGGCTTTTTCCATGGCGAGCCGGGTCATTGGCATGATCGCACCTGTTCGGCCAGATCGTCGAGCTTGTTGCGGAAAGCTATGGCAGCCTCGCTCCTGCCTTCCGCTTCGGCGAGAAACATGGCATTGTTCATCAGATTCGCGCGCATTTCATACACTGCCTGCTCCCCCTGACATCTTCTCCGAGCTCGGCGGGCGGCCGAGCCCTCCCCCAGCCCCTCCAGGCCCAGGGTGGACACCGTCTGCTTCTGCACCCATGTGAGAGGCGCAAACCCCACCTCGGCATGGTAATTGACCGTCATGGCGACAATGAGAGTCATGACGGTTTTCGAGACAAGCTCGAACAAACCACCGTGGGAGAGGATAAGTCGATCCAGCGAATCGTACAGCCAGTTGTCCATCCGGGTGATGATTTCGATCTCCAGCTTGAAAAACCGGTTCAGCGCGATCATCATCATCATGTAAACCATGATCTTTGTGATGGAATCGAGCGCCGGGATTATGTTGTTCCAGCTTTCCCCCCGGACGAATCCCTTCAGGTCATCCCCCACGCTGTTCAGCATCCCGTTATCCAGCTCGGCATACCAGTTCACGAACATCGCCAGGACCAGCATGCCAGTGGCGGCCTGCAGGTTGGTCTTCAGGCTAAGGTGGTGGGTTCGGAACCATTCCACCACTTTTGCCAGGGAGTCCTCCACGTAATTTATCTTGCCGTAGTCGAACTTCAAGAACCTGTTGACGAAAAGCAGTGACAGAATGATAAAGGCTGACTTCATGGCAATTGAAACAAGGGCGCCTATCGCTCCCATAATGTGGCTGGCCTCCTCATTTGAAATGTTCCCATATTTCATCCAACTCCCGGCACTCGAGCATTATTACTTTCCCCAAGCCCTGTACGCAACCTGGATCATCACCATAGTGGTATGGCCTTGACACATGAAGGGCTCCGATGCAAAATCACATGTAATATCAAGTGGCTTTAATCGTGAGGGTGGAGCTTGTCGGCATGAGGGAAATAGACGTTGCGGAAATCACGGAAGCGGTGCGCCAGATGAGCCAGACCGCCAATTTTGACCTGGGAAAAGATGTGATCCGCGCTTTCGAGTGGGGGCTGGAGACGGAGGAATCGGCCACTGGGAAGGCTATCTTCAAGGCGCTAATCGAAAACGCCATGATAGCCCGGGATGAAAAAGTCCCCATGTGTCAGGACACAGGTTTTTCCGTGGTGTTCGTGGATATGGGGCAGGATGTCCACCTGGTGGGTGGCTCGCTGGAGGCTGCCATAAACGAAGGGGTGCGCCGGGGATATGAGGAGGGATTTCTTCGCAAATCGATCTGTGATCCGTTTACTCGCGCCAACACAAAAGACAATACGCCCGCCGTGGTGATAACCCAGATAGTGGACGGCGACCGGGTGAAACTGATCATGGCGCCGAAGGGGGGCGGGTCCGAAAACATGGCCCGCGTCACAATGCTCACTCCCTCCGGTGGAAAGAAGGCGGTGATGGATTTCATTGTCCAGCGTTGCCAGGAGGCAGGCTCCAATCCTTGCCCGCCGGTGATCGTGGGCGCGGCGGTGGGGGGCACGCCGGAGAAGGCGGCCATTTTGGCCAAGAGGGCGCTGCTTCGCCAGATCGGCTCCCAAAATCCGGACCCGGAACTGGCAGAGATGGAAGCGGAGCTTATGACGAGAATCAACAACCTGGGCATGGGCCCGCAAGGGCTGGGTGGGCGCAACTACGCGCTGGCGGTCCACCTGGACAAGCACCCCTGCCACATCGCCACGCTGCCGCTGGCCGTGCAGATATGCTGTCATGCCAGCCGCCACAAGGAGACGATCCTATGAGCCAGATAATCAAACTTGCCACCCCCCTGACGGAGGAGGCGGTGTCCTTATTAAAATCGGGAGACCAGGTGAGCATCAGCGGTGTGCTGTATACCGCCAGGGACGCGGCCCACAAAAGGCTGGTGGACCTGTTGGACCAGGGTAAACCACTCCCCTTCGATATATCGGGCGCCGTGATCTATTACGTCGGCCCGTCGCCCGCCAAGCCTGGCCGCGTGGTCGGGTCGGCCGGGCCCACCACCAGCTATCGGATGGACGCCTATTCGGAGCTGCTGATGGAAGTGGGGATGAAGGGGATGATCGGCAAAGGCAAACGCGCGCCGGATGTGGTGGACGCCATGGTGAAACATAAGGCTGTATACTTCGCCGCCATCGGGGGGGCGGCGGCGCTGATCGCCAGGTCCATCAAAAGCGTGGAGATAGTGGCATACGAGGACCTGGGGCCGGAGGCGGTGCGCCGGATGGTGGTGGAGGATTTTCAGGCGGTGGTGATCAACGACGTACATGGCGCCGATCTGTACCAGATGGGACAGGAGAAGTATCGGATAGCGTAGAGACTCCCCGCAGAGGAATCCGGCGAGCCTATGGCCCGCTTTCCGCCCTGCCCTACAGGCTGATCCCCAGGACAAATGAGGCCTGATAGGAATCGAGACTGGAAATATCCTTCCCCGGATTGGTTCCGCCGATCCATCGCGCATCCAGCCCCACGTTGAGCACTCCAAAGAAATTCAGGACGGCGCCCAGGTTCAGATAATAACCCGTGGTTCTGTCGCTGCTCTCCGTGGAGCCGGGTCCCTGATCCACATTCATGGACACATCCATGATCTCCAGGCCGGCTCCCGCGTATGGGCGGACGAAGTCTCGGCCTCCGAAATACATTCTGGCGCCCACGGCCACTTCTTTCACATCCAGGTTTGTGTCCATAGTCACCCTGGAGGCGGAATCGCGAAATCCCAGCAGCCCGACATTAAGGGCCACGGGCCAGTCGTCCTTTGCGAAATCGAAATCTACCCCCAAGGTGTATGCCTCCACGGTTCCATTGGTCTTCCAGCCGCTGTCCACCATCTTTCTGTTGCCGATGAGCAGGTTTATATTGCCGCTGGGGGGCGCCGCCACGGCAGGGGCGGCCCACGCCGCTAGGAAGGTGGCCGCCAGGGCCAAGGAGATATATCTGGCTTTAACGCTATTCATTTATGGATAACCTTTCATTATGTAGTTGGGTTGACATTATATATCATTCTCATTATGCGCCGCTAA
>JAOUMU010000010.1 GCA_029881335.1 Nitrospinota bacterium
AGGCCCCACGAGACGCAAAGAGGGGAGACTGAGCGGGTGTATCAGGAGTGCCTGAACAAGGTGAGCCGTATAGTGGAGACCGATTCTTCCCAGATATACGCGTACATGTGGGAGATTCGGGACAAGTTCCGCGCCATACAGGTGGACAAGACACAGCGCCCGATCATCGGTATCGTGGGCGAGATATATATGCGCAGCCATCCGTTCGGCAACCGGGACATTATCCGCAAGATAGAGGAACTGGGCGGGCAGGTGTGGCTTGCGCCCATCGGCGAGTGGATGCTGTACACCACGAACCGGTTTGTGCAAAAATCGATAAAGGAGAAGAAATATCTTGACCTGTTCAAAGGATATATGCAGGATGTATTCCAGCGGTCCGATGAGAAGAGGCTCCATGAGCCGTTCAGGGATACTCTGGTTTTTGGGGAGGATCCTGCGATCGTCGAGATATTGAAGAACGCGAGCCCTTATATTAAAGATACTTTTGAGGGGGAAGCGATCTTGAGTGTTGGCAAGGCGGTGGATTACGCGGAGAAGGGCATGTCTGGAGTGGTGAACATAATGCCGTTTTCATGTATGCCTGGAACTGTGGTTGCCGCGTTGTCGAAGAAAGTCCGGGAGGATATGAACGATATCCCCTGGCTCAACCTGGATTACGATGGAGTGGAGGAAACCAACACGCAAACCAGGCTGGAGGCCTTTATGTATCAGGCATCTCAGTATAGGGAAAAAATGGTACTTTCATTATAAGCCTAATGTTAATGGAGAGTGAATAATGGCTTTGTTGATCAATGAGGAGTGTGTGAACTGCGGCGTGTGCGAGCCGGAGTGCCCAAACGAGGCGATTACCGAGGGTGAGGACATATACGTAATCGAGCCTTCGAAATGCACCGAGTGCGTGGGACATTTTGATGAAGCGCAGTGCGTCAGCGTCTGCCCGGTGGACTGCATCGTCTCCGACCCTGACAATCAGGAGTCGAAGGAAGAGCTGCAGGCCAAGTACGAGCGCCTTCAGGGGTAGGGCTCCGGCTTCTACGCTTGTCTCTCAACGGCATGCCCTTTTCAGGTTAGACCTGGAAAGGGCGTCTTTGTTGAGATGGGACCAATGATCTGTTTTTACGTCGAGCGCCTGATGAAAGGGCGCGCGAGCGGGCCGGGAGTTGAACAGCTTGCCCAGGATCCATGGGCGCTACGGCGATGAAGCTCGGGAAAATCCTCTGGAGCGTGGCTCTCTTCGCTTCGCTTATCGCATGCGCTTCCAGCGGTATGGCGGGCACTGTGATATTTCCGGAGGCCGAGGCCAAGCCGGTGACGGTGGAGGTGGCGGATACACCCACCAAAAGGACTCTAGGGCTGATGTTCAGGAAGTCCCTTGAGAATGGAAAAGGGATGTGGTTTGTATTCCCTGATGAGAAGGAACTGGTTTTCTGGATGAAGAATGTTAGCTTTCCGATTGATATCGTTTTCATCGACAGCCGCTTATTCATCCGGAAGATCCACAGGTCTGTCCCTCCCTGCCTCTCCGGGGCTTGCGCCACATATTCCTCCGGAGCCAAGGCCCTCTATGCTTTAGAAGTCCCCTCCGGGTATTGCCAGAAACACGGAATCCTGGAAAACCAGAAAGTTATATACAGACCATGAGATTGTTTTTAATTATGATCACGGCGGTGGCCGTGGCTTCCACTATTCCCATGGCCGGATGCGCCACCCCCTCGGCCGGGATCGACCATCCCTCTGTCATATCGAAGCAGAAGCTGGGCGCCGTAAAGTCTGGCGCCTCCCAGGAAGATGTGGTGCTGGCTCTGGGAGAGCCTGAAAGCAGGCTGGTGGCCGATGATGGGGAGACCCTTTTTTTCAAGGATGTAAATCTTGACTCCGTATGGGTGCAATTCGGCAAGGATGGAAAGGTGACAAGCTGGAAATGGTCCGAGTGACCACCCCCGTTTTGTTCAAGGCTTTATGCCCTGGCGCCTTGACAAAGGCCCTTGCGCGTTTTATTTTTCCAGCTATACATAAGATTCGACAGCGGTGTCTTTTTAGGCTGTGATAGTAGCGGAAAATATATCCAAAAAATACGGCGCTTTCCTGGCGCTGGACGCACTCTCCTTTGAGGTGGAAAAGGGGGATATCTGCGGGTTTCTGGGTCCCAACGGCGCGGGAAAGACCACCATGATGAGGATATTGACAGGCTACATGCCCCCCTCTGCTGGCAGGGCGCGGGTGGCCGGATTCGACTCTATGGAAAATCCCATGGAGATAAAAAAAAGGATCGGATATCTGCCAGAGACCACTCCCCTGTATCCAGACATGCGCGTGGCCGAATACCTCGATTTCGTGGCGGAGCTGAAAGGATTCACCAGCAGGGACGAGCGTATAAGACGAGTGGCCGGTGTCATGGAAGGAACGATGATCACCTCCCGGCAAAGCTCCATCATAAAGACCCTCTCCAAGGGTTACCGCCAGAGAGTGGGCCTGGCCCAGGCGCTCATTGGCGATCCGGAGGTGCTGGTTCTGGACGAGCCCACCATCGGGCTGGATCCGAAACAGATAGTGGAGATTCGTTCCCTGATAAAGAACCTGGGCGGAAAAAGAACCGTGATCCTCTCCAGTCACATCCTCCCTGAAGTGCAGATGATCTGTTCGCGAGTGCTGATTATAAACAACGGCCGCCTGGTGGCCTCGGACACCATCTCTGGCCTCTCCGCCGCAGCTGGGCGCAAGGTTTCGGCAAGGATAAAGGCGCCACTCCAGGCGAAGGAAGACCTGCTGCGTATTAAGGGAGCTTTGAACATAGTGGCGCGCGAGGAGCCGGATGGCGCTCTTTTGCTCGATATCTTCCTGGAGCCGGATTGTGATATAGCCAGATGGCGGGCGGAGCTTGTCAGCATGGTCGGTGAAAAAAGGTGGGACCTGGTGGATCTGTTAAGTTCGGCGGTGGTCCCCCTGGAGGAGACTTATATCAGGCTCATCTCCAGCGATCTGGTTAAATCAGGAGACAATGGTGGTGAAGAGGCCGCCGGTGAGCGGTCGGCCGATGACCGGGAATCCCACGATATCACCTATAGCGGCGATGCGGACTGAGTCGGTGACACCATGAGAACAATATACACTCTGGTTAAAAGAGAGCTGAAGGCCTACTTCCATTCGCCCATCGCCTACGCCATAATATTCATGTTCCTTCTGATTTCCGGTTATTTCTTTTTCGCCGGAATGAACACATACAGCCTGGCCAGTTTCGAAATAAGCAAGATGGCGGAGAGGATGGGCCCCCAGGAGCTGACCATTGCCGGATTCGTGATTGCGCCACTGTTGGGCAATATGTCCGTGGTGATGCTGCTGATGGCCCCGCTTCTGACCATGAGGCTGTTTTCCGAAGAGAAAAAAACAGGTTCCATTGAGCTTTTATTCACCTGGCCGGTGACCGATTTCCAGATGGTCATGGGCAAATACCTGGCCAGCCTGATGGTGGTGGCGATTATGCTGGCGCTCACTTTGCCATATGCCGGTTTCGTCTGGTTGCACACCGCCCCGCCATGGAGCAGCATTTTCTCCGGATACCTGGGGCTCTTGCTGCTGGTGGCTTCGTTTTTGTCGCTGGGGCTTTTCTTCTCCACACTTACGGAAAATCAGATCGTCTCTGCCGTGCTCACCTTCGGGGCGCTGCTGATCTTCTGGATAATGGGCTGGACCTCGGCGGGAAACACAGACTGGTTTTCCCAACTGATAGTATATTTGTCGATCCTGGAGCATTTCCATAATCCGTCCAAGGGAGTGCTGGACACCCGCGACGTGGTCTACTACCTCTCCTTTATCGGATTCTTTCTTTTTCTCACGCTTCGGTCGCTGGAAGCGGAGAAGATAGGAGGCTGACATGAAGGAGAGAACGCTCCGGGGGCTTTCCTTGGCGGGATACACGCTGCTGGTGGTTTTGATCATCGGCCTGATGAATCTCATTTCATACCGCCACTACCTTCGGGTAGACCTGACCGAGGAGGGAAAACACACTCTGTCGGCCCAGACCAAAAAGATATTGGGCGCACTGGACCAGAAGGTGACCCTGCATGCTTTCGTGAGGCCGGACAGAAACCGCGCTGTGGCAGCTTTTTTTGAGCAATATGTCTACAATTCAGACAAGGTGACCTACGAGATATCCGACCCGGTAAAATCGCCGGGCAAAGCGAAAAAATACAATGTCATATCCTACGACACCTTTGTGGTGGAGATGGAGTCGGGTCGGCGCGAGGTGGCCCAGAGGCTCGATGAGCAGGAGATTACAGGAAAGATAGTCAAGGCTCTCACAGAAAAACAGAAGAAGATATACGTCCTGACAGGCCACGGGGAGAGGGACCTGGAAGAGCAGAAACCGATGGGATGGGTCGGAGCGAAAGCCGCCATACTGTCCGACATGTTCCTGGTGGAAACACTTAACTGGTTCGAGACGGGGAAGATACCCGAGGATACTGACCTGCTGATCATTCCCGGGCCGAAAGACGATTTCCAGGAAGTGGAGATAAATCGCCTGCGCGAATACCTGGTGGATGGCGGGAAACTTCTGTTTGCCCTGGACCCAGGCCGACGCCCAATGCTGGAGGATTTGATAGGGGAATACGGCGTACAGTTTGCCGACGACATGATCCTGGATCCTCTCAGCCAAAGGCTTGGGTTCGATCCGCTGGTGGCCACGGTCTCCTCTTATGAAAAAGGGAGACCCATGACGGAGGAACTGAAGGCAGTAAGTTTTTTCACCGTGGCCCGCTCCTTGTCCGCGATGGGAAACAACAAGGCCGGAGCGGAAGTGCGTCCTATCGGCACCACCGCGGAGCAGAGCTGGGGGGAGACCGACATGGGCTCTATCGACAACGCATCCCCTGAATATAGCGAGAGCGAGGACAGGCCTGGGCCGCTGGTGGTGGCCCTTACGGCGGAATGGAACGCCGGGCCGGGCCGGGGGGAGCGCAAGATCGGTGAAAAACAGAAAAAGGGCCGTCTGGTGGCCATTGGTGATTCCGATTTCGCGTCCAACTCCATGTTGGGGATGTCCGCCAACAAAGATCTCTTTCTAAATATGATCGCTTGGCTGCTCGAGAGCGAGGGGCGAATTTCTGTCCGGGCCAAAAAACCGGACTTTAACCCCATTATCTTCACAAGGCAGCAGATCGCCACTATTTTCTGGGGTTGCGTTGTAGTCATTCCAGTGATGGCGGCCGGGGCCGGATTTCTGGTTTTCTTCCGGAGGAGGCGCCCTTGAAAGGGGCCAGGTTGGTGCTGGCGGGCATTATGCTGGCCGCTCTGCTGGGGGGATATTACCTGTACAAGGAAGTGTGGCTCCCCAGGAAAGAGGCCGAAGAGGAACGGACCGCTCTTCTGCTCTCCGTGGAAGCGGATAAAGTGGAAAAAATACGCGTGTCCAGGCCTGGCGCCGAACTGGTGGAAGTGATCCGGGAGAATGGAGTATGGCGCGTGGTGAAACCGCTGGAGGCGGAAGCGGACCAGAAAGTCCCCACCAGGGCCGCCAAAGTGGCCCAGGCCCTGAAAGCAAAACAGGACCTGGGAGAGACATCGGATCTGGCCCAATTCGGTCTGGATGAACCGGTGGTCCTGGAGTACATCCATCAGGGCACAGGCAGGAGAGCCGCCTTGCGCCTGGGTGGAAGAGATATGGTGACCGGCGGTGTGTATGCTGCCGCGGAAGATAAGAACCACGTCAGCCTGCTGGAAGGAATCACGGCCGAGGCGCTGGACCTGTCGCTGATCCTGCTTAGGAAAAGGAACTTCTTCGACAAGGAATTCGATGATCTGGTAGCGTTCGAGTTCACCCAAGAGAAGATGGGAAAAATCCGGGTTGAGAGAGGCGATGAGGGGAAATGGCGGATAACATCTCCTGTGAACGCGCCCGCCTCCACCTTGAAAGTGGACGCTCTGGCGAAGCGTTTCCTGCGGGTCAAGGCGGTCGGTTTTCATGAGGAGCAGACCGATGACCTTTCCGGCTATGGCTTGGCCGAGCCTCAGGTGAAGTTCACCGCATATTTCGCCAGGGATGATTCTGGTCGAAGCATCACCCTTGGTTCCGCTACCCAGGGTGGAGCGGTGTATGCGCTCTGGCCTGACGGCAAGAAGGTGGTCCGGGTGATAGAGGAGGTTCTAAAGGATCTTCCCAACTCGATCATGGATATCAGGAGCCTGTCGCTCGTAGCTTTCGACATGACCCAGGTCACCGGCATCACCATTGTTTCCGAATCGAAGATCCTTGAACTGAGGAAACGCCCCTCAAGGGATGGCTCGCCCGATTTATGGGATATTGTCCAGCCCGTGCGGACACCCGCCGATCCGGTGGGGATATCCGGTATCCTGAATGGCGTCAACAGGATGGAAGCTGCTTCGTTTCCCACCAGTCAGGATGTGGAGCGCCTGGCCAGGGAGGCGCTGGAGAAACCTGAAATTCAGGTGACGTTGGACAGGAAAGGAGGGCCGATAAACATCCGGTTCGCCCGGAGCCCCAAGGCGGGGCAATATTGGGCCGCGGCGGAGGGGAACGAGGAAATCCTCCTGGTGGGCGAAGACGCGGTGGGGCGCCTGCGAAAGGGGGTGTTCGAACTACGGGAGCGGCGGCTTTTGGCCATGCGGTCTGATGATGTGGGGAAAGTGCGGATAGAGCGCCTGGGTGAACTGTTTGAGATAGAAAAGAACGGGGATGACTACATGGTCACCAAACCGGAGAGGATTCGAATCCGCCCCGGTGAATGGACTGAGTTTTTATGGGCCGTGCTGGAGTTACGGTTCGCGGATGTGGTCAGCGAGGATCAGCAGGCGCCGGACGATCCTGCCTTCCAGAAAGCGGTGATGGCGATCTCTATATTTGGGCCGGACGGGAAACTGCTGGAGCGAGTGGAGATAGCAAAGGCGATAGATGACGACAAATGGTATAAGGCCAGGCTGGCCCACAGGCCAGGGCTTTATGACGTGGATTGGTTTTATGTGGAGGACGACATTACTCTGGGCCTGGGCAAATTGCTGGGCAAGGGTGATCCCAAGGAGAGCGGGGCAGGAATCCTCCCATGAGGAACGCGGAAATGCGGATATAACAAGGAAAAGAATAGAGTGATATGAAAGAAGAGAAGGAATCAGTCATAGAATTCGTGGATCGCCGTAGGATAAAATCCGCCGACGATACCTGCGATGACGCTCCCGAAGCTGACCTGGAGAGACACCCCACCATTTTCGGCAAGATGAGAGACGAGGCCCTGGAAAAGGATCAGCGGCTGAGGGAATACATAGCCGCCTATAAGGGTCAGGTGGAGGAGATGGAAAAGGCCCGCAAGAGGCTGGAGGATCAGGCGGATTCCCGGGCCGAAACCAGGTTTGCCGATGTGGTGAGCGAGCTTTTTCCAGCTATGGACGACCTGGACCGGGCCTTGGACGCGGCGCGGAGCAATGACGCGGACGACCAGCTGGTGAGGGGGGTGGAGATGGTGCGAAACCGGCTTTTTGCGGTATTGGCGCGGCATGGAATGGAAATGATAGACTGTATCAATGAGCTTTATGACCCGAACGTGGCCCAGGCGGTGGCTGTGGAGCTGGTGGATGATGAAGCCCTGGATGATAAAGTGGTGGAGCAGCTTTCGCCCGGATATCGCATGAGCGGACGGGTGCTTCGACCCGCCATGGTGAAGGTGGGTAAAATAAAGGACACGGAATAACGAACCGATGACTAAGAGAGATTATTACGAAGTGCTGGAGGTGGAGCGCAACGCGGACGCCGCCACCATAAAGAAGGCTTACCGGAAGAAGGCGTATCAGTTTCATCCGGACCATAACAGCGACAATCCCGAGGCGGAAGAGAAGTTCAAGGAGGCCTCCGAGGCCTACGAAGTGCTCCATGACAGGGAAAAACGCGATCTGTACGACCGCTTTGGCCACGATGGATTGAAACGCTCCGGTTTCAATGGGTTCCATGGATTCGAGGACATCTTCACCTCCTTCGGCGACATATTCGAGGATTTCTTCAGTGGCGGCGGACGCAGAAGCCGCTCCCCCAATCAGCCGGCCAAAGGTCCGGACCTGCGGTTCGACCTGGAGATAGAGTTCATGGAAGCCGCCCGGGGAATGGAAAAAGAGATCCAGATCGAAAAGATGGTCTATTGCAAAAGGTGCGGCGGCACTCGCAGCGAACCTGGATCGAAGCCGGACGTGTGCGGCGTGTGCAAGGGGAGCGGCAGGGTCACCCGCTCCCAGGGTTTTTTCTCTTTGGCCACCACCTGCCCGGAGTGCCGCGGACAGGGGATGAGGATTACTGATCCATGCAAGGATTGCCGGGGTGAAGGCGCCGTGCCGGAAAAGAAAAAGCTGGCTGTGAAGACACCTGCGGGAGTGGACACCGGCTCCAGGCTGCGGCTGCGGGGTGAAGGGGGCCCCGGAATAAACGGCGGCCCACCAGGCGACCTGTACGTGGTGTTACACGTGAAAGATAGCGATCTGTTTCAGCGCCATGAGGACGACATCGTGGTGACGGCGGAAGTCTCCATCGCCCAGGCGGTGCTGGGGGCTGATATCATGATCCCCACCCTGGAGGGGGAGGATTCTTTTTCTGTGCCGGCCGGGTCGCAACCGGAGACGCTCCACCGGCTTTCAGGCAGGGGGATCGCCCACCTGCATGGCTATGGCAGGGGGGAGCTGATAGTGCGGTTGTTGGTGAAGGTTCCAACGAAGATCACCAAGGAGGAGGAAGAGCTGTACCGTAAACTTGCGGAGTTGGATGGCTCCTCCGTGAGGGCGCACCATAAGGGATTTTTTGAGAAGTTAATAGGGTAAGGGGGCGGGCGCCTTTTTTTATATTACGGCCCGAAAGGAGCCTTACTCCTTTGGGGCGCGTGGGCCTCGGAAACCTAGTCCCTGGGAACGGCCAGCATCCTGTCCAGCGCCCTCCTGGCCCGCAGGCGGATATCCTCTGGCACCGTAATAACATGTTTCATCTCCACCAGCGCCTCATGGATATCCTCCAGGGAGGTCACCTTCATGTTGGGGCACAGCATATCAGTGGACACCAGGATAAATTCCTTGTCCGGATTCTCCTTCCGCAGCCGGTAGAGGATCCCTGCCTCGGTGGCGATGATGAACTTTTTGGCGTTTTCCTTTTTGGCGTAAGCGTACATCCCGGAGGTGGAGCAGACGTGGTCCGCCAGGTCCAGGATATCCGGCGCGCATTCCGGGTGGGCCACCACTACAGCTCCCGGATGCGTTTCTTTCATCTCCAGCACAGTTTCCGGTTTCAACCGGTGATGGGTGGGGCAGAAGCCATTCCACCAGTCCACTTTCTTTTTAGTGTGGCGCGCCACGTATTTGGCCAGGTTCATGTCCGGAGTCATGAAGACGCTATCCCCAGGCAGGGAATTCACCACGGCGACGGCGTTGGCCGATGTGCAGCAGATGTCCGACTCCGCCTTCACCTCCGCGGAAGAATTGACATATGTGACCACGGGGATATCGGGGCCCAGTTCCTTTTTCTTCTCCCGCAGTTTTTCAGGAGTGATCATATCCGCCATGGGGCAACCGGCCTCCATATTGGGCAGCAGCACGGTCTTCAGCGGTGATAGTATGGCGGCGGACTCCGCCATGAAGTGGACACCGCAGAAGAGGATCACCTCCGCGTCTGTCCTGGCGGCTTCCATGGAAAGCGCCAGCGAGTCGCCCCCGATGTCGGCGATCTGCTGTATCTCGTCGCGCTGATAGTTGTGGGCCAACATCACGGCGTTGCGCTCTTTTACCAGGCGGCGGATTTCCTGTTGTAGATCGACGGTCTTTTCTGCTATTAAACTCATTGGCTGAATTATCCGGTCAAGTTCTATACACTATTCTAACCACTAACCAGGCGCAGGGCAATCGCTGACGCATCAGGAGGCGCGGCCCTGGCCAGATCCGGGAGTTGAGACTTGAAAAAATCCAGCGTTTCCGCCGCATGGTTGTACGCGGCCATTGTCTCCATGATGTTCATGGGCATATACGCGTTACTGGTGGCGCTTGCGCGCGCGCCTGGCCTGAACACGCTTTTTCCCAGCCAGGATTTTTTCCGCGTGGCGCTGATGACCCACGTGGTTCTCTCGTTGTTGATATGGTTTCTAGCGTTCGTCATGTTCCTGGCATACCGTGTCACCCAGGAATCCTCCCCTTCCGTTCTGGGCAAGATTCCGGCGGTGGGGGCGTACGTTGGTATTGCGATGATTGTCATCACACCTTTCACCGGCCCGGTCACTCCTATTCTCAATAACTATGTCCCGGTGCTGGATCATGGATTGTATCTTGCCGGGGTGGTGGTGTTTCTGGTTTCCGCTGTGGCGGGATGGCTGATGGTGGCTCCGGCGCTGTGGAGATATGCCAGGGGCGTGGAGCCGTTGCAGGCTCTGGTGGGCGGATCGCTTCTCTCCGCCGGAGTGGCTCTGATAGCCGGGGTGGTCTGTTTTGCATTGGCATGGAGCCTGCTTGGAGGATACGATCAAGTAGAAGACCCAAAGACATACTATGAGAGCCTCTTCTGGGGTGGAGGGCACGTACTGCAATTCACCAATACCTTCGCGGTGATGGCGGTGTGGGCGTTGCTGGCCAGCATGGCAGGGAAGGGGGATAAGCTGATCCCGTACCGCGCTGTCTGGGCCATCCTTGCGGTCATGATCGTTTTCGTTCTTGTGGCGCCTTTCGCTTATTTCATGAATCCGGCGGACAGTCACGAGGCGCGAGTGTTTTTTATGGAGCTCAAGCGTTGGGGCGCAGGGATCGGGGCCATCGCCGTGGGGGCTGCGGCGCTGTTCGCGGCCAGGACCGGAAGCGCGGATCCCGTGGCCTCGCGGGGGCTGACTCTTTCCATCCTCCTGTTCGGCCTGGGAGGGGCGATATCACTTACCCTGCAAGGGTCCGACACACGAGTGCCCGCCCACTATCATGGCGTCATAGGAGCGGTTACCCTGGGATTTATGACATATGCCCTCAAGGTCACCACCCTCGCCGGATGGCTTACTGTGAAGGAGAAATGGCAAAAGACGCAGGTGACTCTTTATGGGGCTGGGCAGAGCCTGTTCGTGGCGGGGCTTTTTATCGGCGGGCTGGCTGGCCTGCCACGAAAGACTTTCGGGGCGGCGCAGGAGCTGGACAGCGTCCTGAAGAAGACAGGGATGGGAGTGATGGGCATTGGCGGTCTTCTGGCCGTGTCCGGCGGTGTGATGTTCATCATCTTCATGCTGAGGGCCTTTTTCTCCAGAGGTAAGGATGAGGCTTGATCGACGATTGATCGTCGCAATGGCTGTGGGGTTGGTAACGTTGGCGGCGGGCTGCACGTTGGGCCAGCGGGCGCCGGAGGCTTATTCCAGATGCGAAAAATGCCATGGCATGCCTGGCGGCGGAAACCAGAAAGGGGGCCCGGACCTGGCCAAATCCACCACGGACCTGGAGGTTTTTTCCAAGCAGGTGAAGCTCGGCTCCCGCTGGAAAGAAAAGGACGACAAGAAGTCATCGTACAAGTGGAAGGAGATGCCGCCGCAGACGGGGGTCTCCGACGAGGATATCAAGCGGATTTTCAAATTCGTTCACGCAGGCAGATGACTGGCCTTCCCTTAACATCCAGGACCATATGGGCTAGAATCACTAGCGGGTTTGAAACGGCGCCGGGCGCGATAATGAGGAGAGATGATGGAATCGATTGACGGAATGCTGGGAACTGTTCTTTACGGCCTGACTCTGTGGCAGGTCTCCCTATCCTTTATCATCATCCTGTTCACCATATTCCTGCGAGGACCGATCCTGAAACGCGCGTTAAAAACGATGGAAAATATCGCAGCGAAATATGAAGGGGAGTGGGACGAGGAGTTCACCCATTCCATCGGACAGCCGCTCAACGTCCTGATTCTTGTTTATGGTCTGTTGCTGTCGCTAAACGTCCTTCCTTTGCCGAGCGATCCGATAAACATATCTGGCTTCATAGACGCGGCTGAACTGGTGACCGTGTTGTTTCTGGGGCTGTGGCTCTTTTCCCGCATGATCACGGCCCTGGACAAGGTGATTCGCAAGCGGGCCATGGACCCGGAGCATTGGCTGGACGCCGGCCTGGCGCCCTTTATCACCATATCGTTGCGTATCATCGTATTCGTCACTGGTGTCATAGTCATCGCCCAGAACTTGGGATATTCGGTGAGTGGGCTCGTGGCCTCTCTTGGCCTGGGCGCCGCGGCCCTGGCGCTGGCCTCCAAGGACACTTTGTCCAACCTGTTCGGCTCCCTGATGATCATGATGGATAAGCCCTTCCAGGTGGGGGACTGGATAAAAGGGAGCGGATTCGAGGGGACAGTGGAGGAGATCGGGCTTCGTTCCACCAGGGTGAGAACGTTCGAGAAAACCATGATGAACGTGCCGAACAGTGTGATCGTAAATATAATAGTGGAAAACCTGGACCGCAGAAAGGACCGGGACCTGAACATGAGGCGGGTATATATAACCCTGGGCATCGCCATGGACGCCGACGCCGACAGCATGGAGGAAGCGGTGCGGCAGATCAAGCAATTGCTGATGGATGAGCCGCTGGTGGATAAGAGGTACGAGCCTATGGTTTATTTCACCGGTTTTGGAGAATCGACATTCGATGTGATGGTTTACTATTTCGCCGATTCCGACTGGCGCAACTGGCTATTCGCCAAGCAGACTGTGAATCTGAAGATCATGCGAAAGCTGGAGGAATTAGGCCTGTCGCTGGCGTATCCCACCAGGACAGTGCACCTGGAAGGAGCGGACATGACTAAAACGCGATTGGAAGGGGAGGGGAAGGCATCCCACATTCCACCCGCCGTACCGGATAGAATTGAGCCGGAATAAGGGGGAGCTTCGGGTCGCTCCCCCTCCAATCCGTCATAATTGCGGAAAGCTCTTCTCCACATCGAATTCTATGAAGTTTCTTATCCCCTGCCACTGGTCGTCCATCAATATGAAGAAGCCGAAGTTCTCGTATCCGTAGTCAACCGGATCTCGGGCAGGGTCGAACGGGATCAATGGTTCGGTGGAGTATAGAAGCTGGCCCAGGTACAACCCCTCGGCGACACGTACGAGCTCGTCTATGCACAGAAAGTCAGGCGGCATGGTGTGGAAATTAGACCATCGGTAGTTGAACTGCAGCGCGGTGGCCCCGGCGGTTTGCGGATTTATGGAGGGGGCGAAACAGGCTATGAAAAAGAAGCTCTTTACGCTCACTCCCTGGGCCTTCTCGTATTCATTCGGCTTTTCCACCACCATCCCGATCTTGCCAAGGTTTTCTATGAACAGTGCGGCCGGAAGGCTCGGGCCCAGGCTTTCGCGGTATGTGTTCGTCCCCACGAAGACCTGCCCTTTGTCGTTGTAATAGGCCGCATCCGCCCCGATGTACCTGGCGGCGCCCTCTACTGTGGATGGGGTGAATGTCTTCCCCGTCCAAGGGGAGAAGGGCCTGGCGGCTGGCCACAGCTTGTTCAGGATGTTCAGCGGCTCGAATATCTTGAAGAACCCGGAGCTTTGGAAGGCGACCACACCGCCATGGAAAAATCCCTGGATACCCTCTGGGCGCTGGCCAAGGCTGAAAAGCTCCTCAAGTGAGGCGAAAGACTCTTTTTCCTTATCTCCGCCCGAGGCGACGCCATTGGAGAGGGTTTGCAGGTGGTGAAGGAGAGTTTTTCCCACCCCCAGCGCGTTGCCCATTGCGGCGGCTTTTCCTGGGTCGGTGAGGGTGTAGGTGGAGAACTTTTCCGGCAGGCCGGGCGCGATATCGTAAGTCAACTCTGGCCACAGCCTGTTTTTCTCCTGAGCCCAGGAGTCGTCCATCAGAAGAAAATATCCAAAACCGCGATACTCGTAATCCTGATCCGGCACGGAGGGGTCGTATTGCTTGCCGATGTGGTTTAGCGAAGTGGAGTAGAAGAGCTTGCCCAGTAGCAGTCCCTTGGCGATGAATACAATCTCGTCCACCAAAAGGTTGTTGGGAAAGCGATTCCCCAGCTTTTCCCAGCGGTAGTTTAGCGCCAGCACCTGCTTGCCGGGATTATCCGGGTCTATCGAATCAGACTTTCGGGCCAGGAACATACCCCCCTTTTCGGAAATCCAGGACCGCTGGATCCCATCCGGCGGCGGAACCTGCTCCATGTCCATCACGGCGGTGAGCGCGTATCCTGCTATGTTGTTCACCATCTTCCCGTCATCCTGTCGAAAGGAGTTTATCCCCAGCATGTATCCATCTTCACTGGCCTTGCCGTCGGTGAGCTGAGCCAGCTTGGCCCCTCTTATAGCGGCAAAATTCTTTCCCGCCCACGGCGAAGACCTGGAAAGGATGCGCCCATAAAGAACCTGCATCGGATCCACTTCCTTTATGCCAATTTTCGCAAAGAAACTTTCCAGCTCCGCATAACCGTCCAGGCCGGTCTTCAGGCCAAGGGTGACGCCGTGGTAATATCCGCTCAAGTCGTCGGGGTGTGTGCCCAAAGTGAAAAGCCTGTCCAGCTTCACCGCCAGGTCACCATAGGATGTCTCTTTGTTGATTTGGTTGGCGTATTCCTTCATCAGCTCCAGGGGAGTGCTTTTATTCACCATATCCTTTTCTAATATCCGCTTCAGCACAGGATCGTTGGCAGTGTCTGTAGATAGCAGTGTAAAAGGGCGTGGCTCAATTTGCGTGTTCATCCATATCTCCTTGCTTTAAATATGTCATGTTGAGTCGCGGGAACTGGTGGGATAAGTGATCAGGTACCATAACTGCATGGCGAACAGCGATAGATCGAACACCCCGAGGAACTGATATATCAATCGAAGGCTCCCTTCTTTTAGCAGGAATAAACCCTCGGTGAAAAATAGGATGGAAAGCCCCAGGCGCATGAAGGCCGACCATCGATTCAACACGCGGACCTGGTCTGTGCTGAATGCGATGAGAAGGTACGCCAGGCCGATATTGAAATCCATCATTCCCAGAATCCGAAGATACAACGGCTCGTACAGGTTCCCCGTGGCCAGATAAGCTTGAAGAGTCCCAGCGAAGAAGACGATGGACAATCCCATCACTGCCTCCACGGCGCCTGTACACCCCATTACCAGCCTGAAAATATTCCGCATATGTCCCCCCTTTTCAAGAAACAGAAATTTTGTTTCCCCTGGCCTGCGCGATCAATTTCTTGAACATTTCCCTTATTTTCCGCTCCTCGGCGGGCGCGAGAAAGGATGGGGATATACCCGTGGCGGCAAGCCCCAGCCTTTCCCGGCTCAATACGCCCAGAGGGTTGTATGGCAGCAGTGTCACACTGGAGGCTCCGCAATCCGCCAGGAATTCGACTATCGCCTCAAGGTTTTCTCTTGAGTCGGTTATTCCGGGGATTAGGGGAACCCGTGCGTGGACATCCACTCCATCCTCGCGGGCCAGCCGCCGGAAATTATCCAGGATGACGGCGTTGGACCGGGAAGTATGGCGGCGATGGAGTTCATCATCGATAATCTTGATGTCGTAATAAACGGTGTCCAGCCAGGGAAGAATCTTCTCCTGGAATTTCCCGTAATCAAAATAGCCGGAGGTCTCCATAAGGGTATGAACGCCGGATCGCTTCAGGGTCTCCAAAAGCTTGCCAGAATAGTCCGGCCACATGGCGCACTCCCCGCCGGAGAGGGTGACCCCTCCACCGGATATCTGGTAATACACCCTGTCCCGGAGCAGGACTTCGGCCAGGTCCTCCTCTTCCATGGCGATCCCCACCATCGCCAGGGCGCCGGAAGGGCACACCCTAGCGCATTCGCCGCACAGGTTGCATTCCTGTCGGATCACGCGCCCGCGGGAATCCATGTCGATGGCCCCGGCGTGGCACACTGTGGCGCAACGACCGCACCCGATACAGCGGGTGGTGGCGAAGGCAAGATCATGCCCAGGATCCAATCCTTCCGGATTGTGGCAAAAGACGCAGCGCATAGGGCATCCTTTCAGGAACGCAACGCTCCTTATCCCCGGCCCATCCTCGTGGCTGTGCCGTTTTATCCTTACCACCAAAGGGTTGGCCGACATTGTGACGCCTCACCCTTGTCCGATGCCCAGCCTTCCCATAAGGTCCCTGGAGATGAAACCGAACCTGTAGATCATTGCCAGGTTTCCATCCACCGCCACTTCGTTTTTCAGGATGGAGTTTAGAATGTCCTGATCCTTGGAGAGAAGGAAGTCTCGCAGCGCGGCCGGGGTGGAAAAGGAAACCCTGGTGTCCCAGTCTTTTATCGCACCACTGTTGGTCGACATTTTGCCGTCTTTGAAAATAGCCGATGATGAGACACCGTTCCCTGCGGTGAACAGGTATTTTGCATCGTAGCCTTTTATATTGTCCTTGAAGCCTGGCAACAAGACGTTTCCAACGGGGCCGAAGGCTATATCCATTCCTTCCATGAGCCCATCCAGAAAAGCGTCTGTGAACTTGGCTTCGATCCTTTTCCTAATCTCGTTGAGTTGATTCGCGGAAGTCATTTCATTCTCCGTTTTTCAAAGGTTATAGGTGACGGCCTTGCAGGTGAAGAGGTCATATTCAGTGCGCTCGATTATTTCATTCTGCATCTGGGGATTCAGGTCGATGAAATAAGCGGTGTACCCGGACACCCGAACCAATAGGTCCACATATTTGTCAGGATTATTCTGTGCATCCCTGAATATCTTTTCGTCCGTGATGTTGAACTGTATCTCCACGCCCCCTTTAGAGCCGTTCCCGTCGCCTTGAAAGTATCCGGCCACCGAATCGGCGAAAGATTTGATCATCTTTGCGCGGATAGCCTCCTCATTTTCCCCATCGACAACCATGGATTGATACGGCGTGTACTTTATATTGAACGCCACACCGGAGGAGAGGAATCTGGAGGGGACGCTGGCCACCGAGTTAAGAGTCTTCGTCAAGCCCGGAGTCTCCCCGGAAACGGGGGTGATGCCGCTGGTGAAGTTTTCCCTGTCCCCCCGGCCATTGGGCAGCGCCTTGGTCAGGCGACCGTAACCGGCATGGCTGGTCATGGTCCAGTAGCCCACCCGGTAATGGATGCCGGCTCCCCTATAGTGGGGTGATTTGCCGAATTCGTCGTCCAGCATTTCCGCGATAAAGGCCGCGTTCTGGTCGGCCAGGGAATCCTCGTTGCCATACTTTGGAGTTTTCGCAGGGTTACGAAGCTCGGTCTGAAGAGCTTCATATCCTTTATAGTTTTTCTCCAGCGCGTCCATAAGATCATCCCAGGTCAAGGATTGGTCGCCATACACTTTCTTTTCCACGGCGCTGAGGCAATCGGCGGTATCGGCGAACCCGATAATGGCCACTCCAGAGGAATTTCTTTCGGCGCCGGCGAAGACCAGATCCACTCCCTTCTCCATGGGCCCCTCGAAGAGAGTGGAGAGGATTGGAGTGGGATGATACTTCTGGTGTATTCCGCCAGCTATATTATTCAAGGTGACAGCCTGCTTCATCAGCCAACGGGCCTGGGTTTCGAAAGCGCTCCTGAACTGCAGGTAGGACGTGAACTTGGCAGGATCGCCGGTTTTCGGTCCGATCTGAGCATCGCCGGTGTGGCGGTGGCGGCCATTGAACAGGGTCATTTCCAAAGCGGAAGCCAGGTTCAGCAGAATAGCGCCCGTAGCCATGTATCCCCTTCCCGCGCTGGTCGGCTCCACGCATCCCACCACGCCATAATCGCGGGCCTGCTTTTCGCTCTCCCCCTTTTTCATCATGGCGTCTATGATCGCCCTGTCGTTGTGCATGGCCGGAGTGGCCCTGGTGTTCACGTTCACCTCGCAAATCCTCTCCAGGTATTCCCTGCTGCTCTTTTCCGGGTGGTACCTGCAATTCAGGTTCGGATCTCGAAGCATCATCAGTTCCGTGGCGCGTAGCATCACATAGGTCAGGTCATTCACCGCGTCTTCGCCATTTTCGTCCACCCCTCCGAGGGTGATGGCCTGGTTAGAGCCTGTTCCGCCGAACAATTGCTCGCCAGACTCCGGGATGGAGGGGACATGGTCTCCGATCTTCAGCCAGAGGTGACACACCAGTTCCACCGCCTTCTCCGGTGTCAGCCTTCCGGCGTCCACATCATCGCGGTACAGGGGATATAAAAGCTGATCCAGCCTGCCCAGGCTCAGGCCGGTGTTGGAGTTTTCCAGATGACATGCGATCCAGCAGAGCCAGATGGTGGTGAGTCCCTCCCGGAAGGTGGTGGCCGGGTTTTCCGGAACGTTTCTGTATATTCCGGCGATTTCAGACAGCTCATCCTTTTCGCTGTCATGGGCGTTGATAGCCAACCGCGCAGCCTCGTCCGCCAGACTGTGGGAATACTCAATGATTCCCGTCATCCCCTCGATCATGGCCTGGTAAAAATCCTTCTGCTCCTCTCCCCCGGCCTTGGCCTGCTTTGTTTTCGCCTCGTCAATGACACCTCGCAGCCCCACACCCAGCGCCTTCTTGAAATCGGGGATGGTGTGCGATATGCACTGGAATTTGCTGACCAGGAAGAAGACCAGGTAGTCGTGCAGCTTGAGCAGAGGAGAGGATTTCTCCCCGGCTCCGTACACCTTATTGCGGGTCAGGTCCATAATGTTAAAATTGATCCAAGCAGGGAATACCTTGCTGTTTAATGTATCGGCGTCCTCACCTGAGAGCTGGAACGGATTGGCGGCCCTGTTTTCCATGGTGTGAAGCTCTGGCCACAGGGTGAGCGCCAGCCATTCAGGATAAAGGATCACCCCCTTGGATTTGGAAGTGGTGGAGCCGGCGAAGGGGGATTTGTCCCTCAGGTCCAGCCGGACCATCCCTTTTTGTCCCTTGATTTTCTTGTAGCCAAAGGTGTGCCGCACCACCGGCTTTCTGTTTTTCAGGATATGCCGGTAAGCCTTGGCGGCGTCCAGCGCGGTGATCCGGTCCCTGCGGAACAATCCATTCGCCAGAAAATAATCGGTCAACAGCTCGGCCCTTTCTATATCCACCTCCGGGCTGGCTGCGAAATAATCAATTTTCATCTGTTCCACATCCCCATTGATCTTGATGTGATCCAGCGAAAGCCCCGTTTTGGGAAAAGTGATCTTTGCCATGGCGATACCCTTTCTGAATGTTTTTTCGAAAAACCCACCCACGTACGGACTGGCGAAGCGCCGCGCCCCCACGCCTCTTTTGCCTGTCCACAATAATATTGTTTCGACAGCAGGTAGTGTAGCATGTGATCCGGACATGGTAAAGATAACTATGTCGTTACAGGGAAATGTATAAAGATGACGGGCGCCTCCTCCGGCGCTCCGGCAGGAATGGCCTTATGGCCCTGATGGGAGGGGCTGGGTAACGCCATGGTTTACACAGGGTTGAACGATTACCCGGCGGATCACCCATGTTTCTCGCGAACGGGCAGCATATAATTACACATGGTGAAAATCACCGATGTTGAGTTTTAATTCCGGATTTATATATAATGAGCTAGGATATGAAGTAACATATGTTCGGTCCGGCCTGGAAAAACTTCTAGCTTTGACTCGCGCGAAGAGCCTGGCGCCACGATATTGGCGTGAGGGTTTCCACTATCGCCAAAGGGACGATGGCAAGAATGAGGGGATTGGAACCGATAAACGATTGACGAGAGATTATGGATAAGAAAAACACCAAGGGATTGTACGATCCTGGATTCGAGCATGATTCCTGTGGTGTGGGTTTCATCGCCGACCTTAAGAACGTAAAATCCCACTGGGTCATACAAAAGTGCCTGGAAATCCTGGAGAATCTGGAGCATAGGGGCGGCGTTGGCGACGAAAAGAACTCCGGCGACGGCGCCGGAATCACGATACAGGTACCCCATGACTTTTTGAACGTCATCTGCGCCGGGGCGGGCATTGTCCTGCCCCGGGAGGGAGACTACGGAACAGGGCTTGTGTTTATGGGCCACGGTCAGGCCCAGATAGATCTGGCCAAAGAGGCCTTTGAAGTATGCGTCAAAGGCTCCGGCCTCACCATCCTGGGGTGGCGCCCCGTCCCCGTGGACAACAGTGGCCTCGGCTCCATGGTCAAAAAAGTGGAACCGCACATCGAGCAGGTTTTTGTGGGATGGGAGGGGGAGCCGGCCGGCCAGGATGTCATGGAACGGAAGCTCTATGTGTTGCGAAAGCGCGCCCGACATTGGATTGCCGGCAAAAGCGCCGAGGCCTTGAAAGACTACTACGTGGTGTCCCTTTCGTGCAGGACCATGGTGTACAAAGGTATGCTGACCGCCTGGCAGGTGAAAGATTATTTCCCCGAGCTGCGTGACGAACGGATGACATCGGCGCTGGCCCTGGTCCACAGCCGATATTCCACCAACACGTTCCCCAGCTGGCCCCTGGCCCAGCCGTTTCGCTATATGGCCCACAACGGGGAGATCAACACCCTGCGCGGCAACGTGAACTGGATGAAGACCCGCCAGTCCCTTTTCAAATCGGAGCTTTTCACCGATGAGGAACTGGAAGCGTTGCTGCCAATTGTGGACGACGCCCAGTCGGATTCGGCCATTACCGACACCGTCGTTGAGTTTTTGACGTTGAGCGGCCGGGAACTGCCACATGTCATGATGATGCTGATTCCGGAAGTGTGGGGCGATAACCGGGACGAGAGCGAATATAAGCGGGCTCTTTACGAGTATCACGCCACCATCATGGAACCGTGGGACGGCCCCGCCTCCATCGCCTTCACCAACGGCAAGATTATCGGCGCCACGCTGGACCGCAACGGACTGCGCCCTTCGCGATACTGCCTGACCGACGACAACATCTTGGTGATGGGCTCGGAGGCGGGCGCCATAGAGATCGACCCGGCCACCATCGTGCTAAAAGGACGCCTGCAGCCGGGCCGCATGTTTGTGGCCAGTCTGGAGGAGGGGAGGATCATCCCGGACGAGGAAGTGAAGAAAAAACTGGCGAAGCGTCGCCCTTACGGTGAATGGCTGCTCCGAAACAAGCTCTCCTTCGGGCAGCTGGACCCGGTCCCTTCGCCTCATCAGCCAAATCATGAGACGCTGACCCATCGCCAGGCCGCTTTCGGCTACACCATGGAGGACGAGCGGGTGATCCTGGAGCCCATGGCCATCAACGGAAGCGAGCCGATTGGGTCCATGGGAAGCGACACACCAATGGCGGTGCTCTCCAGCCAGCCCCAGGCTCTGTTCAACTATTTCTACCAGCACTTCGCCCAGGTCACCAATCCGCCTATCGACTCCATCAGGGAAAAGTCGGTGATGTCACTGATTTCGTTCATCGGAGCGGAGCGCAATATCCTGGCGGAGACGGAAGACCATTGCCGGGTCATAGAGATACCGACACCCGTGCTCACCAACGACGAACTGGAGCGCCTGCGTCTGATAAAGAAAAAAGGATTCAAATCACTGACCATTTCCACCCTGTTCGAGGCGGGTGTGAGCGGCGGCTTGGAAATAGCCCTGCAGCGTATCCGCGCCGAGGCGGAAGCCGCCGTGGACAGTGGCGTGAACGCGCTGATCCTCTCTGACCGGGGGGTGGATCATAAAATGGCGCCGATCCCCTCTCTGCTGGCCCAGTCCGCTGTGCATCACCATCTGATCCGCGCGGAGAAGCGAACCAATTGCGGGATGGTGATGGAGACCGGCGAAGCCCGGGAGGTGCACCACTTCGCCCTACTGCTCGGATACGGCGCCAATGCGGTGAATCCGTACCTCGCCTTCGAGACACTGGAAGACATGCGCTTGCGCGGAGAGCTTTCAAAAGAGCTTTCCAGCGAAAAGGTCCGGGAAAACTACACCAAGGCCATCAGCAAGGGTGTGTTGAAGATCATGTCGAAAATGGGTATATCCACCCTGCAGTCATATATCGGAGCTCAAATTTTCGAGGCGGTGGGTTTGAACGAGGATATGGTGGCAGAATACTTCACTGGCACCGTCTCCAGGCTGGGTGGAATCGGGCTGGACATAATCGAGGAGGAGAGCCTGCGTCGCCACCGCTATGCGTTTCAGGATAGCGACGAGAGCGGAGAGGTGCTAATCGAGCCTGGCGGTCAGTATGCCTGGCGCGCCAGGGGCGAGCGCCACTCCTACAATCCGGAAACAATACACCTGTTGCAGCAGTCCACCCGCACGGGGGACTATGACATGTACAAAAAGTACAGCAGACTGGTGAACTATCATCCTGAGGAGATGAACACCATCCGGGGGATTCTGGACTTCAACTTCGCGGAGAAACCTCTGGATCTGGACGAGGTGGAGCCGGAGGAGAACATTGTGAAAAGGTTCTTCTCCGGGGCCATGAGCTTTGGCTCCATAAGCAAGGAGGCCCACGAGACCATGGCTATCGCCATGAACCGGATGGGCGCCAGGTCAAACTCCGGCGAAGGCGGAGAGGATTCGGTCAGGTTCCAGCCTCTGCCGAATGGAGACTCGGCCCGCTCCGCCATAAAGCAGGTGGCTTCCGGTCGTTTTGGGGTCACCTCCAATTATCTGGTGAACGCCGATGAGCTGCAGATAAAAATGGCCCAGGGCGCCAAGCCTGGCGAGGGAGGCCATCTGCCCGGCAAGAAGGTGGACAAGATAATCGCCAGGGTGCGCCACTCCACGCCTGGGGTGGGGCTGATCTCTCCCCCGCCGCACCACGACATCTATTCTATAGAGGATCTGGCGCAGTTGATCTTCGACCTGAAGAACGCCAACAACAGGGCTCGCGTAAACGTCAAGCTGGTTTCGGAAACCGGCGTGGGTACCATCGCCGCGGGTGTTGCCAAGGGATTCGCCGAGGCGGTGCTGATCTCCGGCCATGACGGCGGCACTGGCGCCTCGCCCCAATCGTCTATCAAACACGCGGGGCTCCCCTGGGAGATCGGCGTGGCGGAAACCCATCAGACCCTGGTGCGAAACCGTTTGCGCGGCCGCATAGTTTTGCAGACCGACGGCCGGATTCTGACCGGGCGAGACGTGGCTATCGCCACCTTGCTAGGCGCGGAGGAGTGGGGCTGCGCCACGGCGGCGCTGGTGGTGATGGGGTGTGTGATGATGCGCCAGTGCCACCTGAACAGCTGCCCCGTGGGTGTGGCCACCCAGGATCCGGAGCTGCGAAAAGCCTTCACTGGCAAGGCGGATTTCGTGGTCAACTTCTTCCACTTCATCGCGCGGGATCTGCGGGAGTATATGGCGCGGCTGGGCTTTAAGACCGTCAACGAGATGGTGGGCCGCGCCGACATGCTGAAAAAGAAGGAAAACATTTCCCATTGGAAAGCCAGGACCATGACGGTGGACCGGCTTCTATATATGGAGCCTTCCAAGGGACGGCCCACCTACCAGTGCGAAACCCAGGACTTCGGCCTGGAGAAGGCCCTCGACAACGAGCTTATCGAAGCCGCCCGGGCCTCGCTGGAAAAGGGAGAAAAGACCCGCGCCGCGTTCAGAATACGCAATATCAACAGGACCGCAGGGACCATGCTCTCTGCCGAGATATCCCGCAAGTATGGCGAGGAGGGCCTGCAGGACGATACTATCCGGTTCAAGCTCGACGGTTCCGCCGGACAAAGCTTCCTGGCGTTCGGCGCCAAGGGATTGACCATGGAGCTGGAAGGGGAGACCAACGACTATTTCTGCAAGGGGCTCTCCGGGGCGAAGGCTATCCTGTATCCCCCCAGGGTGAGCAAGATGAAACCCAGCGAAAACTTCATCTGCGGAAACGTGGCATTCTACGGCGCCACCAGTGGCGAAGCGTACATTCGCGGTATAGCTGGCGAGCGGTTTTGTGTGCGAAACTCCGGCGCCCGCGTGGTGGTGGAAGGTGTGGGTGACCACGGATGTGAATACATGACCGGCGGCAAAGTGGTGATCCTGGGCGCCATCGGGAAAAACTTCGCCGCGGGCATGAGCGGCGGAATCGCCTATATCCTGGACCTGGATGGATCGGCCGGGGGCAGGATGAACATGGGGCTGGTGGAACTGGAAAAGCTCGAAGATCCGACCGAGATAGCTGAGATACAAGAGATGATCTCCAGACACCATCTGTATACGGAAAGCCCGGCGGCCGCGGATATCCTCTCCCGGTGGGAGGAGACGGTCCCCCGATTCATCAAGGTAATGCCGATCGATTATAAACGTGCCTTGGCGGAAATGGAAAATGTCTCCGCCCAGCCAGATAAAGAAGAAGTGGCCATTGACGGCTGATCGCCGGCTTGGCCTGAAAGATAAGGAAAAGTAATGGGAAAGAAGGGCGGATTTAGGGACATTGAGCGCAAGACCCACGGCTATAAGCCGGTGGAGGAGCGGACTCAGGACTTTTTCGAGTTCCTGGTTCCCCTCTCCAAAGAGGAGATGGAGAATCAGGGAGCGCGTTGCATGGATTGCGGTACTCCCTTTTGCCATCCCAGTTGCCCTCTGCACAACATCATGCCCGATTTCAACGACCATGTGTACCGGAACAGGTGGGACGAGGCGTACCATTCGCTGAGTAGCACAAACAACTTCTCCGAGTTCACAGGCAGGATATGCCCGGCCCCTTGCGAGTCCGGCTGTGTGCTGGGCCTGATCAAGGACCCGGTGGCCATACGAAACATAGAGCTGTCCATCATAGAGCACGCCTACAAGATGGGCTGGGTGAAGCCGAAGCCGCCGAAGAGCCGCTCCGGAAAAAAGGTGGCCGTGGTGGGAAGCGGCCCGTCGGGCCTGGGCGCGGCGGACCAGATAAACAAGGCGGGCCACATGGTGGTGGTGTTCGAAAGATCCGACGAGGTGGGCGGGCTTTTGCGGTATGGCATCCCGGACTTCAAGCTTGGCAAGGAAGTTATCGACCGGCGCATTGACGTTCTGCAGAAGGAGGGGATCGAGTTCCGCACCAGCGCTAATATCGGATTCGACATCCCGGCCACCAGCCTGCTGACGGACTACGACGCGGTGGTGCTGGCGGGAGGATCTACCATCCCCAGGGATCTGCCCATTCCGGGACGCAGCCTAAAGGGGATCCACTATGCCATGGAGTTTCTCATCCAGAGCAACCGCCGCGTGGCGGGAAAGGATGTGCCAAAAGATACGGAGATACTGGCCACTGGCAAGGATGTGCTGGTGATCGGCGGCGGGGACACCGGGTCCGACTGTGTGGGAACCTCCATCCGTCAGAAAGCCAGGTCTGTGACACAAATAGAACTTCTGCCCAAGCCGCCGGAGGGAAGAACCGACCAGACGCCGTGGCCCATTCACCCAGGGCCTCGTATGCTCTCCACGTCCTCCTCCCAGGAGGAGGGGTGCGACAGGGACTGGTCGATAATGTCCAAGCAGTTTGTGGACGACGGCTCCGGCGCCGTTGCTGGAGTGGATTTCGTCCGGCTGGACTGGCAGGGGAACAAGTTCACAGAGATCGAGGGCTCGGCGGGGCATCTGAAAGCGCAGCTGATATTCCTGGCCATGGGTTTTTTACATCCGCAGCACGAGGGGATGCTGGACCAACTGGGCGTGGAGAAGGATGACCGCGGCAATGTGAAGACCGACGATTTATACCGCACATCGGTGGAGAAGGTGTTCGCCGCCGGGGATATGCGGCGGGGCCAGTCTCTGGTGGTATGGGCCATCTCCGAGGGGCGCGAGTGCGCCAGGGAAGTGGACAAGTTTTTACGCGCCGGCGTCACCCGGCTGGTTTCGAAGAAAAAGACATACTCTGTTACCGATTAGCGCTTCCCCAGCTCTCGTCTGAAGCGGTCGAACGTTTCGTCACCCAAAAGGCAGAAGACGACTTTCATCACGCCGCCCGCCTGGCCGGACTGGAACATATCCATCACGGCGCCTATCATCACCTTGGCGCATCGTTCCACCGGATAGCCGAAGATTCCCGTGGAGATGGCGGGGAAAGCTATCGACATCAATCCCAGTTCCGCCGCTCTTTTCATGGACTCCACCGTGGCGCTTTTCAGCTTGGCGTCTTCGTCCCCCTCCCCCATCTGCGGGCCCACGGCGTGGATCACATAGCGGGCCTTGAGCTTTCCCGCGCCGGTCACCTTGGCGCCCCCCACTTCGCATCCCCCCAGCTTGTCCATTTCCGTCTGGATCTCGTCGCCCCCCTTTGCGCGGATAGCGCCGGAGACTCCAGCGCCAAGGTATAGGCTGGTGTTTGAGGGATTGACTATTGCGTCTGTGTCCTGGGCGGTTATATCTCCCTGGATGAGGGTGATATTGCCTTGGGTGTAGGTTTTCATTACGTTTATGCGGCCTTCTCCAATGTGATTATTGTGGCTTCCGGAGGGCAGTTGATCCGGATCGGGGCCATCAGGTGGCCCACACCCCTGGTGATATAGGTCTGTCTTTCGCCATCGCGCACCAGCCCGGAGATATATTTCTGTCCGAACTTGCTGGGAACCACAGGGCACCCTATGAAGGGAAGATAAATCTGTCCGCCGTGGGTGTGGCCGGAGAGGATAAGGTCGATCCGCATCTGTGGCGGCACATCGTCGTTTATATCCGGGTTGTGGGAGAGCAGGATGTTCACCGAATCCTTGTCCAGCCCCTGGTAGGCGCGGTGGATTGAACAGCTACTCTGCCAGTAATCGTCCACCCCCAGCAGGTTGATCGCCTCCCCATCCTTTTCCACCCGCAGGTTCCGGTTGCGCAGCCAAATCACACCCAGGCTTTTGGTAAAGCTGTCGCTGATCGCTTCAATCGCCTCCGGCCCGCTCCAAAAATCGTGGTTGCCCAGCACCGCATACACTCCCAACGGCGCCTTCAACACGGAGAGGGAATCCAATAATTGGTCAAGATACTTCTGGCGAAACTTTCCAATGGCGCCGGAAAGGAATTTGGTGGAGCCTGAGATATAGTCACCGGTGAGCGCTATCATCTGTGGCTTTTTGCTCATGATCAGCCGAGCCGCCTCGTCGAACAGGCCCTTGTTGGCGATCATGGAGGCGTGGGTGTCGCTCAACAGCGCGATGGTGAAGCCGGAAAAACGCTCCGGAAGATCCTTTATTTTTATAGTGACTTCCTGCAGTTCCACTCCATAGGCGGTGGTGTTGTAGAATCCCAGTCCAACTCCGGTGGCGAAGAGGCCCCGCATGCCGTTCCTGAAAAATCCGCGCCGGGTGGTCTCTTCAGTCACTTGCCATTCTCCCGCTGTCGGCTGGACAATGTATCGCTCAGGAATTCCAGGGTGATCCGCCATGCGTCCTGGGCTTTTTCCAGTTGGAACTTGTCGCCGGAAGGATTGGCGAAGGCGTGGTCCGCGTCGTACGACTTCAGTGTATGGGTGATCCCCGCCGCCTTTAGCCCTTTTTCGAAAGCCGTCACATGGGCCGGGCTGATCCATCTATCCTGGGTGGCGAAGATCCCCAGCACCGGGCCGCGCAGCTTTTTCAGTTGGTCCGGGTCCGGGTTCAGCGCTCCGTAGTAGATGACCGTGGCCTCCACAATGTCCGGCTGGGCCAGAGAAGCTTTCAATGACCATCCCCCGCCGAAGCACCATCCTATGGTGGCCACCTTGCCATGCTTTTCGTGGGCGGCGGCGATGGCCGTCTTTAGCTTGACTATGGAGTGGGTGGCGTTGTTCATCTTCATATACATGGCCGCCTTGTCCGGGTCATCGGTCAATTTGCCGTCATACAGGTCCACGGCGTATGCGCGGTATCCAAGCCTGCCCAATTGGTCGGCCAGACCCTTGATATGGGGATTAAGCCCCCACCACTCGTGGATCATGACGATGGCCGCCTTCGCCTCCGCCGGGCCGGTGACATAGATATCGAACGCGCCGACGCCAGGCGCCTGGTAGCTTTGCATAAGTCCATCGAAGGATGTTGGGATTTTGGGATTGTAAGCCGGCAGCTCGGCAGCCGCCCAGCCTGGCAAAATGAGGATAGAGAAAACGAGAGCTGAACAAACATAACTCCGGGCGCGAGAGGAAAAGAGAATCATGGCTTTGTCACTCCATTCTTTCCATGTCATTGATAATACAATTTTCCGCGATATTTTCCAACACACCCACTCCATCATCCCGATGCAATGCCTCCAACGGAACGAAAAGGAGTTTTAGCCCCCTTTTGGCGATAGCCAGCTTCATGAAGGGTCGCATGGCGTGCGCCCGGACCAAGGCATAGGATTCCCGATCCGCAACGATGATTAGAGATGTCTCCTTCGATTCAGCCACCACCGCCAGATCCGCCAGGCTGCCCACGGCCTCCACGATGGAAGTGGACAACGCCATGGCAAACGCCGCCTTCAAGTTGGCGCCGTCAAACCACGCGGCGTCCAATTGCTCCACGAATCGCAACTCCGGCCCGGAAAGCCCGGTGGGAATCGGGTCCGATAAGATATTTCCCTCCGCCGCCAGCGCCGGATGTGTCCAGACCGAGCATCCCTCCGCCCGTCCGGCCATGGCCAGAGTCTCGGCGGCCTTTAATAGTCCTGGTGGAAGAGCATCTTTTGCGCCCGATGGGGGGAGGGAGACCAGCCCCAGTTCCCCGCAACGGATATATTGCGCCTGCGCGTCATTAGAATTCCCGGCTTCGGCGCGCTTGATCTCGCGCATGATCGTGGCCCCATCCACCGCTGGCCATGGCGCGGGAGAGAGGCGGAAGTAGTCGGTCCATGAAGCTTTCTGTTGGGCCCCGTGGAAAATGGAGAGGCGATCCCTTAGCCGGAGGGGATTTATCGCCGAGACGGTGTCCAACAGCGCAACGGGCCTGGTGTGGATCGTTGCCGATGATGACTGGGCCTCTGCGGCTGTAATATGCGGGTGTGGGGAAACCGCCTCCACCACCGCTATGAATGCGGAGATATCTTTTGTATAAACCAGGATCATATCGCCAGGAGCGATCTGCGCCGCCACCTTTCCTCTTCTGGGGGGAAATCGCAGCATAAGAGCGCCACTGGCGGAGAAATGGCTCCATTCCTCCAGGGTGAGCAGGGCGATCCAGAATCGGCCGTTCATGGCGCCGTCAATAGGGAGGCGCCATCCTGCGCACTCCGTGCCCCAACACCACCGCCATGAAGAAGGCGTTTCGCGCCAATATCGCCAGCGGATTCACCTCCGGCGGGGTAACCGGTTTTTCCGTTTCTACCGACTCCGCCAAAGTCGATGCCACCTTCCGCATCCACTCCACAGTCCTGGGCCACTCCAATATTCCATCCACCCATTGCTCCGGGATCCCGGTCTCGCCCACGCCAGCGCCAATCACAGCGCCCAGGATGGATGTGGAGGTATCCGTATCCCCGCCAGCCCGCACCATTTCCAGCGCGGCGTTCCGGAAATCGAACGGGCGGCGGAACCAGCATTGCATCACCGCCGGGACTGTGTGGTACACATAGTTTCCCACTCCCTCAGGCTGGTTCATTTTCTCCAGAAAGCGCGCTACGCTGTGCCCCGCATTGGCGCTTTGCGCCGCCTGGGAGCATAGGCCCAAAAATTCATTCGCGTCATAATCCACCAGTTCCTCCGCCAATGATCGGACAAAATCAGTTGGTTTCCCGATTTCTCCGATGGAGGAAACCGCAGCCATTTGTGCCACCGCCAAGGCTCCGAAATACGCTTTCGGGTCTCTATGGGTGATCTGGGTGGAGGCAAGGACAAGCTTTTTCATCTTTTCAGAGTCGTGCCCATAAGCCGCGCCGATGATGGCGCTTCTCATGGCAGGCCCGTTGCCAGCGGAGAAGACTCCGCTGCTTCTGTGGGAGAACCCAATCAGCAGCCGCAGGCATGCTCGCAGGGTGGCCGGCCCCACACCGGCGGGGAGCGCCGCCACCCACCATTTCAGCCGCCGGGCCAAGTCCACGGCAAAAGCCTCCGGATCCCCGCCGGACACCGCCATCGCCTGGGCCACCAACAATGTATGCTCCGTATCGTCGGACACCATCCCCTGGTGTCCCAGGAAACCGTGACCAGTAATATGCGGAAACATCCTGGCCTGGCGGGTGCGGGTCATCCCCTCCACGGGAAGGCCCAGCGAATCCCCCACTGCGGCGCCCAGTATGCACCCGGTGATAGTTCTTGACCGACTTTTCATATTATCCATTTCTAGACCAGTATGACGCCAGGAAGGCGCCGCTGAGGTTGTGCCATATACTGAAAATCGCGCCTGGCAGGGCCGCAGCCGCTCCAAAATATTTCAGAGCCAGGGCCACGCCCAGCCCGGAGTTCTGCATCCCAACTTCGATGGCCAGGGTTCTTCGGGTTGCGGTGTCCGCCGCCAGCGCCCAAAAAGACCCCAGCGCCCATGATAACCAATATCCGGCCGCCAGACCCAGCACATTATGGATGATCACCGCCACGGCCACAGCGCCACCGCTCTTACCTATCGACTCTGCGTTGAGCCCAAGTATTATGGCGATAATCACAACGATAGCCGCCACGGAAACCGCCGGGAAGACATGCAGAGCCCTGGTGACTCGATTTTTCCATATGGTGTTCACCGCCACCCCCAGGGCCACGGGGATCAGCACTATTTTGAAAACGCTCCATGTCATGGCGGCCACGGGGACATCTATCCAGGCTCCAGCGTAGACCCAGATGAGGGTGGGTGTCAACGCTGCCGCCAACAGAGTGGAGCAAAGCGTGAGGGTTATGGAGAGCGCCAGATGTCCCTTGGCCAGGTATGTCACCACGTTTGAGGCCGTGCCGCCGGGGCATGCGCCCACGATGATTATCCCGGCGGCCACTTCGGGGGGAAAGTCCATCACCCGCGCTATCAGCCACCCGAAAAAAGGCATCGCCCCATATTGCAGGGCCAGCCCCAGGGCCACCACACCCGGCATCTTGGCCACCCGCCTGAAGTCCTCCGGCCCCAGGGTGACGCCCATGCAGAACATCACCACACCCAGAAGCGGGATGATAGTGGGCGCCCCCGCCGCGAAAAAGCCGGGAAACCATAGCGCCAGGCCGGAAAAAAGGAGAGCCCACAGGGGGAAGAGGTCGGAAAACCGCTGTATCATGCGCCAGCCGGCCTCGTAACCGTTTGATGTCCAAGGCGCAAGAAACACATTCCCCAACAAAGCAAAAGGCGTTGTGCGCCGCAAAAAAATATCCTATATAATGGCCGTTTCATTTCTAAGCAGTGGTGATGACATATAACATTAAACTCGACGTGTTCGAAGGCCCCCTGGACCTTCTGCTCCATCTTATCAAGGAAAACCAGGTTGATATATATGATATCCCCATCGCCATGGTCACGGAGCAGTACTTTCAATACATTGAGATCATGAAGTCGCTGAGCCTGGAAGTGGCCGGCGAGTACCTGGTTATGGCCTCCACGCTGACCTATATCAAATCCCGCATGCTGCTGCCAAAGCACGAGCAGGAAGAGGAAGAAGTGGAAGATGGGGTGGACCCCAGGGACGAGTTGGTGGCGCGGCTGGTGGAATACAGGAAGATAAAGGAAGCAGCCGTGGCGCTCAAGACGATGGAGATGGAGCAATCCCGGATTTTCGTCCGACAGCCTCAGGCGGATCTGGGGATTAAGGATGGCGACCTGCTGCTTGAGGTCAACGTCCTGGAACTGTTGAAATCTTTCAAAAAGATCCTGGACAACTACAAGGGCCCCCAGGAGATCTCCGTGACCCTGCAGGAGATCTCCGTTACAGACAAGATCAACGAAATCATGGCCGTGCTGGAGAATGTGGAGCATTGCCCGTTCGATAGCCTGTTTAAGTCCGGACGCAACAGAATGGAAGTGGTGGCCACGTTTCTGGCCTTGCTGGAGCTGATGCGGCTGAAGCTGATAAGGGTAAACCAGGGGCGCATCGGCGGGGAAATCCTGGTGTTTCGCGCCCCGGAAAATGGCCATGGCGCCCATTCCACCGAGGAGGAGGAAGGGGAGGAGTTGGGAGGCGAAGGGCCGGAACGCGACCAGGAGGATGAACAAAAAAGGCGGCCTGAGATTGGGCACGCCGGTGACCCTGCCGAAGGAGAAGAGGAAGAGCCAGGCGGAGATGATGAAACAGAAGATGATAATCAAGACGGATATACACCCGAGAGCTAGGAGATAGGATCGCGATAATGGAACCAGACGACGCTAAGGCGGTAATCGAAAACATATTGTTTGTGGCGGACTCCCCGCTGCCCACAGCGAAGATAGTTACGGTTTTTGGTGGAGAAATGACCGCCGAGGAAGTGACCAGTGTGTTGGGAGATTTGGCTGAGGAGTATGAGGAAAGAAGCCTGCGGATTGTGGAAGTGGCCGAGGGGTGGCGAATGCAGACCCGACCGGAATACGCCCCATGGATCGCCACCTTCTTCAAGATGGAAAAGGGGCAGAAACTTTCTCGGGCCTCCCTGGAGGTGCTGGCCATCGTTGCATACCGCCAGCCGATCACCAGGACGGAGATGGAAGAGATCCGAGGAGTGGACTGCGGTGGAGTACTGCGCGGATTGATAGACAAGGGGCTGGTGAAGACCATGGGAAGGCGACGAGCGCCGGGGAAGCCCATGATGTACGGAACCACCAGCAAATTTCTGGAGTTCTTCGGTCTGGCGAGGCTCTCCGACCTGCCCACCCTGGACGAGTTCCGCGCTGAACTGGGAGACGCCATTGAAAAGTTGGAGGCTGCCCAGGCCAATGCGGAACAGGCCCAGCCCGGCCTCCCCTTCGATACTGATGACACCGCTGACGATGAGATCGCAGAGGATGAATCCGCTGACAGTGAAAACATTGACGAGCATCAAGCGGAAGAAGGGGGAAGCGAATACCTGACTGAGGATGACGAATCCCCTTTGGAAGACCAACCATCGGAGGGGGGAACCGATGAGGAGCATATCCACGTGGAAGATGCTACTGAAGATGCTGTGGAAGAAAACGTTGAGGACGATACGGTGACTGAACAGGTGTCACTCAATGAATCCAAGGTAGAAAATGACCAAGACCCCCGATAAACCGGCGCTGGTCCGCCTTCACAAGATAATATCCAAAAGCGGCGTTCTCTCTCTGCGGGCGGCGGAGCGGGCCATCAGCGAGGGGCGAGTGGAGGTCAACGGCCAGACGGTGACGAAGATGGGAACCATGGCAGACCCGGCCCTGGACCAGATCACCCTGGATGGGCGAAGGATCCAGGCCCCGGACTCCCATGTGTATCTTATGATGTACAAGCCCACTGGATATGTCACCACCCGAAGCGATGAGGAGAACCGCCGGACGGTAATGGACCTGGTGCCGGAAGAGTACTCCCGGCTGTTCCCGGTGGGCAGGCTCGACATCATGAGCGAAGGGCTGCTGCTGCTCACCAATGATGGCGATTTCAGCCAGGCCATCCTGGCGCCTAAAAACAGGATCGAGAGGGTGTACCAGGTGAAGGTGCGCAACATCCCGGACAAGAAAATATTGGACAAGATGGTCTCCGGCATCACGGTGGACGGGGAGAAGGTGAAGGTGAAGACGGTCACACTGGTGAGCTCCACCAAAACCAACGCCCGGCTAGAGCTGACCCTGACCGAGGGTAAAAAACGGCACATAAGAAGGCTCTGCCAGACGCTGGGCATACCCGCGATGAAAATTAAAAGGGTGGCTTTTGGCCCGCTGAAGCTGGGGAATTTGAAGCCTGGGGAAATCATCCACGTGACGGTGGAAAAGATCAACGCCATTAAAAAGATGGTCCGGGCCGGAGGAAAGAAGCAGTGAATCCCCGATCCGTTGAGGCGGCGGCGCCAGCGCGGATTGACCTGGCCGGAGGCACCATGGATATCTGGCCGCTGAACCTGATGTTCCCTTCCGCCACCACGGTGAACATGGCGGTGAACGTCATGGCCCGCGCCACGGTGAGCCAGGGGAGCGGTGGCAAGGTTCTGATTATATCCCATGACCAGCGCGCCCAAGTCTCCTTCCCATCCATGGGCGCCATCCATCACAATCACAAGCTGGGCCTTGTCAGCAGGCTGGCCGATTTTTTCCTGGAGTCAAACGAGGGCGTCACCATTACCACCCGATGCGACGCTCCTGCCGGGTCCGGGCTGGGGGGCAGCTCCGCGCTGAACATCGCCCTGTGCCGGGCGCTGGCCATGTACACTGGACGGCGCATGACAAAGGCCGCCATCCTGGATATCGCAAAGGATGTGGAGGCGGCCCACCTGGGGATACCCACGGGATTGCAAGACTACCTGGCCGCTTTATATGGCGGGGCCAACGTTTTCAGCTTCCCACCGGGAGGCGTGGAGGGGGAAAAGATTCCAGCGTCCGTCGCCACCGATCTGGAACGGAGGATATCGCTCTTCTACTCCGGCGCGGCGCGTTCATCCGGGATCAACAACTGGCAGATGTTCCGCCTGGTGATGGAAAAGGAGAAGCGCGCCATGCGGCTGTTCGGCAGGATTGCCGATTGCGCGTCGCGGGCGGGAGCGGCGCTGCTGGCGGGGGATATGGAAGGTTTCGAAGCTGCGGTTAAGAATGAATGGCGCGCCAGGCGCCAGCTATTTCCAGGTATCTCCACTCCGGCCATAGACGGCGCCATCACCGCCGGGAAAAAGGCGGGGGCCAGAACAGCCCGGATATGCGGCGCCGGCGGGGGAGGGTGCTTTTTCATGATATCGGCGCCGGAGGATCGGGACGGCGTGGTCCAGGCGGTGGAGAATACAGGAGCCCGGATTATGAAATATCGGCTGGCGCGGGCGGCGTCGGCTACCAACGCCACTGATATTGACGCATGACGGAAAACTGATAGGAAAAGGAAAAAACAATATCCGGAATCCGCCGCCGGGACGCATAATCCACAGTCTCTTATACCCCGATGGCCCCGACCGGATGAATTCTTGCGTATATGAATAACCGTGTCAACGTACATCCCCTCTGATACCAAGGTCCATATTGCATTGGCGTCATATTACGGGGCAGCGTATATCTCCGAGCAGATGGACAGCATCCGGGCCCAGACCCATAAACAGTGGCGTCTGCTAGTGCGCGATGACGGATCATCGGACGGGACAGTGGACATCGTGCGCTCTCATGAGGGGTCCGATCCGCGAGTGACATTGCTGACCGACGGAGGAGAGAGCCTGGGACCGGGCGGGAATTTCGCCTCCCTTATGCGGAGCGCCTATGATGAGGGCGCGGAGTACCTGATGTTAGCCGACCAGGACGACACCTGGAGGGAGGATAAGATAGCACTGCAACTGGAAGCGATGAAGCTGGCTGAGTCGCGATATGGCCCCACTATCCCATTGCTGGTCTATTCCGATCTGGCCGTGGCGGATGAGAAGATGAGGCCGGTGAGCGATTCGTTCATGTGTCATCAAGGGATCCACCACGAATCCAAAGCTCCGCTGAAGACGCTGCTGACACAGAATTTCGTCACCGGATGCGCTTCCATGGTGAACAGGAGCCTCATGCAAAAGGCGCTGCCGGTACCCGGGGAGGTGATCATGCATGACTGGTGGCTGGCGCTGGTGGCGGCGGCGGTGGGGAGGATAGAATACATTCCGGAGCCACTTGTCCGTTATCGGCAGCATGGGGGGAATGTGGTGGGGGCGAAAAGATTCCGCGAAACCATTAATCCCATGGTGGCCTCTCAAAGATGGGACGAGGGAAGGTTCTATACCGCCATGGCTTTCGAACAGGCGCGGAGCCTGGCCAAAAGGCTGCGGGAGCTGGATCAGCCAGCGCCGCGGGAAACCATGGAACTGATAGATGGATTCACCCGTTTACCGGAGCTTTCCAGGCTGAAGCGGATAACCACAATCAGGCGATTGGGGATACGAAAGCAAACCCTTTCCCGTCAACTGCTGATGTACCTTCGCCTGATTGTCCTCTGAGACGCTTTAATCCGGATCCCCCTCCCTCAGCGGACATCACCTGGTTGCCGTGGAGTTTATCTGTCAAAGTCAGCTGCCCACTGTTCCAGGTTTATGCTAGATTGTAGAGTAGGGAAGGAAGGTGGAGCATGGACGAGGCTGCAGTCGAAAAGAAAACCAGGGCCGTGGGCGCCGAAATCTACAACCACGCCAAGGTTAACGAGCCTGGTGTGCTGGAGGCCCTTTGGTGGGAACGGCAGGTAGTGAAGTGGTTATCGGCCGACCAGGAGCTCAAAAGCCGAGCCATGAGATTTATCGATGTCTTTCCTTCGCTAAAAACCAACCGACAGATCACCCGGCACCTGAAGGAATACATGCCGGTGGAATCGTTGCGCCTGCCGGAGTATTTGCGCCTGGGCAAAGTGGCGGTCCGCTCGGCGCTGAGCACTCCCGGTGCGGCGGCCATGACCACATCGATGGTGATAACCCGCGTGGCCCGCTGGTTTATCGCCGGCTCCACCATGGAGGAGACCGTCGCGGCGGTGGAGAATATCCACAAACAAGGAATGAGCTATACCCTGGACCTTTTGGGCGAGGCCACCTTGTCCGCTCAGGAGGGGGACCTGTACGCCGAGCGGTATGCAAACCTGATAAACCAGCTGTTTATGGCCTCCAGGCCCGGGTGGCCGGAGGTCAACGTTTCCGTGAAGCTCTCCGCGCTGACACCTCACTTCGACCCGGCGGCGCCCGAGCGCGCTTCCGCCGAGGCTCGGGAGCGATTGAGAAGGATATTCCGCGCCGCCAAACGTGATAGGGCCTGGGTGAATATTGACATGGAAAACTACGCCCTTCGCGACCTTACTCTGAAAGTGTTCATGGAGATCATGGAGGAGGATGAGTTCGCCGATTTCGACCGGGCGGGAATAGTGGCCCAGGCCTATCTGGAGGACGCGGAAGAGAGCCTGGACAAGCTCATAAGCTGGGTGATGGCCAACGGCAGGAGAATATCGATCAGGCTGGTGAAGGGTGCATATTGGGAGCAGGAGACAGTAATGGCGAACCAGAAGGGGTGGGCCCCTCCTGTGCGCCAGGTGAAAGCAGAGACCGACGCCGCCTTCGAGAGAATGCTGGTGACCCTGTTTAAGCATCATCGCCACGTGGTCACCGCCGTGGCCTCGCACAACATAAGGTCCCTGGCTCGAGCGGTGGCGCTGGCGGAACAGATGGGCGTGCCAAAGAGCAGGTTCGAGGCGCAGATGCTGTATGGAATGGCTGGCGAAGTTAAACGGGCTCTGGTGCAGATGGGTGTGCCCCTGCGGGTGTACGCTCCCTTCGGCGAGTTCCTGCCCGGCATGGCCTACCTGGTCCGGCGCATTCTGGAAAACTCCTCCAACGAATCTTTCCTGCGCCAATCCTTCGTGGAGGAGAGGCCGCTGGATGAGCTGTTGGAAAACCCGGCGCTGGCTACGGGATCGGCAAAATCCACCATTGAAGAAGTCCCGGCTCCGGGAGACTTGTTCGTTAACGAGCCGGAGCCGAAATTTCACCACAAAGCTGAGCGCGACGCCATGGACAAAGCGATAGAGGAAGTGTCGAAATCGCTGGGGCGCAGGTACAAGATCATAATAGACGGGAGGACCATGCCCTCAACCGACACGTTTCTCTCCGTGGATCCAGGCGACCCGGAAAACGTCATCGGCGAGGTGTGCCAGGCGGACCCGGAACAGGCCACCGAAGCGATGGACTCGGCCGCGAGAGCTTTTAAAAAGTGGAGCGCCATGTCGGCGGAGAAACGAACCGAGATACTGCTCCGAACCGCGGATATGGTGAAGGATAGAAAACATGAACTGGCCGCCTGGCAGATGTTCGAGGTGGGTAAAAACCGCAAGGAGGCCTTGGCCGACGTCAATGAGGGGATAGACTTGATAAGGTACTACGCCCTCAGCGCCCGGCGGTTATTCGCTCCGCAAAAAACAGAGGCGCTGCTGGGCGAGACCAATGTAACCCGGTTGCTCCCCCGGGGGGCGGGGCTTGTGATATCACCATGGAACTTTCCGCTGGCCATCATGGCTGGGATGACCACCTCCTCCATGGCGGCGGGGAACACAGTCACGCTCAAACCCTCATCCCTGTCGCCGGTGACGGCGGCCATATTCGTCCAGATTCTCCACGACGCGGGGGCGCCGGACGGAGTGGTGAACTTTTTGCCGGGGGAGGGCTCGGCGCTGGGGCCAATGCTGATGGAGCATCCAAAAACCTCGTTCGTGGTGTTCACCGGATCATACGAGGTGGGCGCGGGATTGGTAAAAGCCGCGGCCCTGGCCTCCGATACCAGAGATGGATTCATAAAAGTCTCCGCGGAGATGGGGGGCAAGAACGCCGTGATAGTGGACCAGACAGCTGACCTGGACGCCGCCGTGGCGGGAGTTGTCCAGTCCGCCTTCGGCTTCGGGGGCCAGAAGTGCTCCGCCTGCTCCAGGGTCATCGCGCTGGACGGGGTGTACGACGAGTTCGCCGCCCGGCTGGTGGACGCGGCAAAAAGCCTGAACGTGGCTCATGCCACCGATCCGGCGGCGGATTATGGCCCACTGGCAGGGAAAGCCGCATTGGAAAAAGTGGCCAGATATGTAGAGATCGGCTCCAGGGAGGCCAAACCGCTGCTGCTGCCGGGAGAAATCCCGCCAAAGGGTTGTTTCGCCGCGCCGGCGGTTTTTGGCGACACTCCCCCATTCAGCCGTTTGGCCAGGGATGAGATATTCGGTCCGGTGGTGTGCCTTATCCGCGTTTCGGATATGGACGAGGCGATATCGGTGGCCAACAGCGCCCAGTATGGATTGACTGGCGGCGTATATTCGCGCACCCCATCCACCATCACAAAAGTTATGGAGAGGATGCGGGTGGGGAATCTGTATATCAATAGAGGTATAACCGGCGCCGTGGTGCGTCGCCAGCCATTCGGCGGATTCAAACGCTCCGGCCTGGGCTCAGCGAAGGCGGGTGGGGAGGAGCTGATACGAGAGCTGGCGCTGCCGCAGACTGTCTCCGAAAACATCGTCCGGCACGGATTTTCGCCGGATCTGCCAACCTGAACAATAAAGCTTCCACCACCATGACACGCGCATTCACCTTTTTCATGGCCGCCATGGGGGCGGTTCTGGCCCAACCGTCAGCACTGATGGCGTATCCGGGTGTGGAGGCGGAGGGGGGAGTTGAATGCTCCATGTGCCACGACAGCCCGGAGTTTTCCGGGCGGCTGGAAGTGAGGCTGCTCCAACTGGAGGGGGGCAAAACAGTGAAAGAAATCATTTCCCGGAATGGGAAAATGGAAACGCTCCTAAAGAAAGGGAGCAAGGTCTCCTACAAGCTTGCCCTGGCGGACGCCGAGGGGAAGGCGAGGGTCATCGGGTGGCAATGGGCGCTGCCGGCCGGGGTGGATCTGGACGCGCCGGGGGGAGTGAGAAAACCGAACCAGGGACAGCCATGGAGTGAATATATGAACGAGAAGGGAGAAATCGAAAAACCGCGAGGGATCACCGTGGTGGACCAGACCTTTTTCTTCGCCCCAGGCATACCTGGCGATAGCGTTGAGGCAAAACTGCACGTGGCCCTGGGAATGGAGGGGCGGGGCGCCGGTTATCTTTCCGGCAGAGTGATCCGTGTAGTGTTCAAGGTGGTCAAATGAGACGGGGGAGGTGGGCGGTGGTAGTGGTCATCGCCGCATGGGTGGTGTTTTGCGGTGAAGCATCGGCTCTGCCTGAACTCTCTTCCACCTTCCACCCTTCCCCAGAGAAGAGCTATGGCCCTGCTCCATGCAAAACCTGCCACCTGAGCAACATCTGGTTCGAGGGAAATATATACATTGACGTGCGGCTCCCCTCCGGGCGGAGCCTTGTGGGCCAGGACGGTTTTGCCGTTGTTCCATGGGAGCCGGGTGAGACTATTTCCCTGGTGATAGTTGTGGGGCTCTCCCGGCAGAATTTGAATGGGAAAGTGGCTGGATGGTTCATGAACCTGCCTGATGGCGCCGCAGTGAAGCCGGGGACTTCATGGTATGGGAATCGTCGGATAAACTACGAGAGGCAGGGAGCTTTTACCGCCGACGGGGTGGAGTATCGCGTGACTGGGGAGCTTACTGTGACCATGGGCAGAGGCATGGTCCCCGGAAAAACCGAGCTTTGGGTGGGAGTGGGGGAAACTGCCACGGATAAATTTCCGGGCGCATCGCAAAGAAAAAGGACTCTTGGTTTAAGGCGCCTGCCCGTGAAATGGGTGGCTGCCCCAGGCGCGGAAGGCAAGGAGCCGCTTATCAGGTAGCCCGCCGGGCGAGTGGGCGCCCATGTTTTTCATTGCCCCCCAAGGAGGGAATTGGCTAGAATTCGGATGTGGGTATTTGTCGGCGGGAGCCCGCATGATGTGGCAAGAAATTAAGTTATTGCATACTTCGGACGATTTGGTATCATAACCAGCGAAGGAAGAATTACAGAAACCTATCAGGTCTCCTGCGCCAAGGGGACCAAGAGGAATACATAAAGCGGGAGGCTTCATGCATAGAGGGAAAAAAACATTAATCTTGATCGCCTTTCTGGCTCCCATGTTGGGTCTTGCCCTTCCGGCGATGTCGCAGGAGGGAATCGAGGGGGGAACAGGGCTGATTTTCATCGACAAGGCCATAACGCCAGCTCACGGCGGGTTTGCGTTCGGAGCCTTTTATTTCCAGTCCGATCTTAGCGAGGCCGATCCTAAGACCACTTTCACCAGCTACGGCATCTCCGCGTCCGCCGGCCTTTGGGACCAGGTGGAGCTGACATTACTGCTTCCTTTCGGCGATTTAAAGCCGGATGGTCACAGCACCGGGACAGGATACGAGTTCCACGAGGCGAGCGGCCAGATGGACGGCATGTTCAAGGTCAAATATAATTTCCACAGCCCCGAGGGCGCCGAGGATATGAACACCAGGTTCCGGTACGCTCTTCTGGGTATTCTGACCCTTCCTTTGGGTGACGATAAAACCCATCTGGGAACCGGCAAGTCCGACCCCGGCCTGGGCCTGGTTGTAGATAAGGAATACGACAATATCACCTGGCACTTCATGGGCGTGTATATGAACTATTCCGGCGACGAGCAGGATCCTGCCCTGAATTATGGCGCCGGATTCGAATGGCAGCTGGTTCCCCATACTCTCAGCTTGGCGGCGGAAGTGAGCGGCCGCGTGTGGAGCAAGCAGGTGTCCCACAGGACCGACAATACCAAGCAGAGCGTGGCGTTGCGGACCCATTTCGGTCATCCTGGTGAAAGCTCCATAGTGGGTAGCGCCTTCCTGGGGTACAGTTCCTGGGGCGGCGGCGCCGGCGAAGGAAGCCCGAACAGCCTGGGCGCCGTGGGCGTGACCCTGGAGTTCGGGAACCACCGGACCTCGGATAGGCATGGGGATGGCGAACATGGAGACGAACATGGGGAGGATAGTGGCCCAGTGGCCGGTGGCCCGGGTGATCGTAATATAATCGTGGCGATGGAAATTGTCCACTTCATGTTCGACAGCGCCGTGCTGACCGACGCCGCCGTGGCCAGCTTGAAGCATAACGCAAAGGTATTCCGGGATAACCCGCTGGCCAAGGTTATTCTTGAGGGGCATGCGTGCTCCATCGGGCCAAATGGGTATAACTATGATCTGGGTCTGAGAAGAGCCAGGTCAGTAAAGAAATTCCTGGTCAAGGAACTGGGAGTGGATACCGACAAGGTGTTCGTGGTGATGAGCCAGGGCGAGGAGAAACCGGCCAAGAGCAACGACACCAGGGCCGGAAGGTCGTATAACCGCAGGGTCGAGTTCCTGAAGTAAACGTGATATCGGCAAGGCGGCGATGGGAAGGGAGATATCCTTTTCCGCGCCGCCTTGTTTATTAATATGAACAGCCCCAGCCGGGTCTGGGGGCCAGTTGGTTTCAAGTCAGCGAACGGGTGTATTAAGATGCCGCATGGAACCGCTATCTTGCCGATGAGACGTGTATTGCATACCGCCGCATCTCTTTTATTCATCATGGTGTCTGCGGCTGCGGCCCAGCAGAGCCACCCCAATCTGGACGAATACGTCTGCGTGGTCTGTCATAAGGACCTGGAAGACGAGATCCTGACCCCTCCTGTTAATGACTGGAAGGAGTCGGTCCATT